>CAZEEN010000184.1:0-6066 GCA_964511115.1 uncultured Paludibacter sp.
TATGCATTTTGAATTTTTTGTTTCCAGAAAGTATCATCTACTTCCGTTTCGACAAAACTAACGGCACGCACAGCAATACTACCAATTTGATAATGACCAATAGCAAGGAAGTTACGGTTGCAGTCGACCACTGTAACTAAATCGCCCTCAGCAGGCTTGCCTTCAATGCGCTGAATAGCTCCCGAAAATACCCAAGGGTGAAATCGCAGTAAACTCTCTTCTTTCTTGGGTTTTAAATGTATTTTTGTCATTGTTGGATGGGCGTTTTTTTCTAATTTCTAATTTCTACCTTCTAATTTCTACCTTCTGATTTTGCTTGCTGCTGAGCAATTTGTTCGGCATTCGCGTCGGCAACTAATTTGTCAACTTGTTTTTTCGAAAGTTTTTTCTCGCGTAGCAATTGCATATAAATAAGCAGACTTGCCCATGCATCAGTGGCAGCGTAGCGTTGTTGTTGTTCGGTAAGTACAGGGCTTTCCCAGTTGGTAAGTTGTTGGGCTTTCGAGATTTTTCGACCAAAAATGATGGCAAATACTTTTTGCAAACCCAGTTCGAGTATACCATATTCTTTTGCTACAGTTTGAATGTCGACGTGATTGGCAGGTTTAAATTTGGTGAGGCGGTTAAGTCCGGCAAAATCGTCGCGCAGCGCCAATCCGACTTTCATAATATTTTCATCAGCAAGCAATTGTGCCAATTCTTTAGGGAAGCCAATGTGATTTAGACGAAATAGAAAACATTCTTCTAAATTTGAAATTTGTAGGAGCGATATTTTGTAACGTATCCCGCGCGTAAACGAAGGGCGTGTTTCGGTATCTACTCCCAGAAACTCACTTTGACGAAGTTTTTCAACAGTTTCGCTGACCTGCTCCAGATTATCAACAAGCGTTATTTTGCCGTCGAATGCCACTACAGGTAGTTGGTTGACTTCTTCTTTTGTTATTTTTGATTTAAACATGCTTTAGCTGTTATTTAAAAAAGCATTCGTTCATCCACATTCTCTTCTTCATCATCGTGCAAAAAATTTAGAAATGAATTGCGGTTTAATTTTGCAGTATTTTCTTCCAGTTCATCGCTTTGTAAGAAGCTGTCGCTGTGTCGGATAGCGTGAAGTGCTTTGAGCGCATTCAGGTTTTTTTGACCCCAGTGCTGCCCAAAAGCTTCGAGGCAGCCCACAAGTGCATCGTTCATAATATCGGTATCCATAGTTTGGTAATTGGCGGCAAAATCTTTTATTTCCTGATACACATCTGCCAAATCTTCCGAAATAAAAGCCGCTATAGGTGTATCGCTGATAGCCATATCGGGGTGAAATACTTCGAGATACGAATCGTCAGCACCTAATAATTGCTCTACTTGCTCTTTTACATAAGCATAATCTTCTTCGGAAACAAACCGTTCGGTTGGGTCGTCGAATACCGATTCGGGAGCTGACAAAACCGAAGCTTTGAGATATAATAATGGTAAAAGTTTAACCGAGCGAGTGATAAATTCCGCGCGGGTTTGTTCGGTAGCTTGTTCCAAAAACAAACAGGTTTCGGCCACAACCGTAACAAACTCAATTACAGGAGCTGCGTATACAATATGGTCGGGTAATTGTGTTGATGACATGAATCATTTTTTTAATGTTGCAAAAGTAACAAAAAAATGACAATAATTGGGTATACCTTATTCACCAAAATCTAAACAATTCGATGGAATTCGTTGTTCTAGTTATAAATTCTCATCAAACATGTATCACCCTTAAATTAATCGCCTTATGGAAGACAAGCTGACAATCCTAAAAAATTACGAAACCATGGTTGAAGCCATGTTTGACCAAGAGTTATTGCGCGAAAACGGAATCGAAACCTCACTCAACAACGAAGATATTGTTGAATTACTACCCATGTTTGGCGATATTAATCAGGGCTTATGCTTAATGGTTTTCGAAAAAGACTTCGAGAATGCTATTAAAATTCTCGAAGATTATAAAAATGCGTTGGAGGTTTGATGTGAGTTAAACTAGCTGAGCGTGAGGTGAATTTGCTGAAAGACAGTTCGTTTTTTTTATATTCAAGTTTGTAAATTTGTTTTTTTTACAGTTTATAAAAAATAAACTATGGATAACGGGGGAAAACAATCTTATTATTCAATGTCTTTGAGCCAGTCTTGAAGTTCTTTGTTTTTGATGTTTGATTGTTCTGATTTATCATAAATTGAAAGCAAATAAATCTTCGAGTGAGTTATTTGAAAATAACTTATAACTCTAGCACCACCACTTTTACCTTTACCTTTTGAAGCGATAGCAATTCTAATTTTATAGCAATTATTCCCAATACTGATACCTTGCTCTGGATTGTTTTTTAACGAAGAAACTAATGAAGCAAATTCAATTTTAAGTGATGGGAATTTCTTAACCAACCTTTTTAATTGCTTTTCGAACAAATTTGTAATTTCTATACTATAGTTCATTCAATAATTCGTCAGCCGATTTTAGTTTTATTTTTCCTTGTTTAGCCAATACAACCTCTTCAATCGAAGACTTAAACTCTTTAAAGAATATAGCTTTCTCAGTACTTATTGTTTCAACTTTTACAAACGATATGTTTTTTAAGACCTCCAATAGTGATAGTGCCCTATTGTCAGGTAAATCAAGTATGACTTTCATTTTCTGTTGTTTTAATTTCGTTGCAAATATACAAAACTTCTTTTTGATTGAATAATAAAACACATTTAAATATTGTTTGCACTAAAAAACCGACTGCGTTTCAAGTGGTTTTTTGAAACGCAGTCGGTATTTTTGTCTACCACACCTTAACCTTCTCCTTAAAGAGAGTGAATTTCGGTCCGCTAAAAATTAAACTTTATGCTATTATTTTTTAAATCCCAAATCCAAACGCAGCAATTTGGTTGTAAATTGTACTGAATAAGCCAATAAATACAATAGCCGCGGTACATATTACCAAGCTTATTTTCATGGCTGTGTCACTTTTTACAACTTCAATCGGGTTTTCGCTTTTGGTCAGGAACATGGCTTTTACAACTAACAGGTAATAATAAAGCGAAATAATGGTATTGAGCAGTGCTATAAACAATAATACGTAAAAACCTTGTTGCGCTGCTGCCGAAAATACAAAGAACTTACTGAAAAATCCTGCAAAAGGTGGAATACCTGCTAACGAGAACAAAGCAAACATCATAACCACACTTAGTTTGGGGTTAGTTTGGTACAATCCGTTGTAATCGTTTAATTGAATTTTGCCAGTTTGATTTTCGATAGCTTGTACCACACCAAAAACGGCGAGATTGGAGAACATATACACCAACACATAATACACCAACGAACTCATACCCACTGCCGAACCGCTTATTACCGCCATCATAATATATCCTGCTTGTGAAATGGAAGAGTAGGCAAGGAAGCGTTTCAGGTTTTTCTGACGAATGGCAAAAACGTTAGCCAATGTAATACTGATAACAATTAATCCGTATAAAATGGATTGCCAATCGCTTATCATATTACCAAATACTTTAATAAAAATGGTAAAAAGTATAAATACTGCTGAACCTTTCGAAATTACCGAAAGATAAGAAGTTATACTGGTTGGTGCGCCTTCGTACACATCGGGAGTCCAAAGGTGGAAAGGAACAAGCGAAATTTTAAAGAACAAACCAATGGCAAAAAATACCATTGCCAACAGCTGTAAAGGTCCACCTGTTAATATTGTTGATAGGTCGGAGAAATAAAGTGTTCCGGTAGCTCCATAAATCAAGGACATACCAAATAGCGAAATACCAGTGGCAAATACAGCCGACAATAAATATTTAGCTCCGGCCTCCGACGATTTATGATTAAATTTGTTGAAAGCCACCAAGGTAGCCATTGGTATAGAAGCAGTTTCGATACCGATAAAGAACATTAGGAAATGTCCGGACGAAATCATAAAATACATACCAAGCAAGGTACACAGGGTCAGGAAATAAAATTCACCTCTGCGAATTATGCTTTCTTCGCTATTTAACCAGCTGTGCGCTTGCAAAAATACAATAAGCGTTCCTACGTTTAAAATTGTTTTTACATAAGTGAGCATAGGCACATACTGATACATGCCGCCAGCCACTTCGAATGATTCGCGTGGCATACAGTTGAGCACGGTATGAATGCCAAACAAAATTATAGCAATGGGTTGAAAATAGCGCGTGGCTTTTTCACCGGCAAATATGTCATAAATCAAAAGGATAACAATCACTGCCAACAGCGAAAGTTCATCGTGCAATTGTAAAAAACTTGCGTAATTCATTTTTTATCTCATTAAATTAGCTACAACAGGCATCAGACTGTCGTGTATCATATTCGAAATCCAGAGTGGGAGCGAACCCAAAGCAATAATGGCAATAATAAGCGTAACAACCGAAACACGTTCCCACCAAGTAGCGTCGGTCAATTCTTCGTGGTGTGGGTCTTGTACTTTTCCAAAAAGAATTTTACCTACTACACGCAGAATATAAACTGCCGTAATTACGATAGAAGAAGCAGCCACAATAGTCAACACGCGATGGAAGGTGTCTGTTTCCTGAAACGAACCAACAAAAATGGTCATTTCGGCAACGAAACCACTCAATCCGGGTAAACCCAACGAAGCCAAACCGGCAATTACATAACTTACACCCAGAAATGGTAATATTTTCATTAAACCACCCATTAAACGTATATCGCGGGTATGAGTACGTCCGTAAATCATTCCTATCAGCGCAAAGAAAAGTGCTGTCATTAAACCGTGCGATAACATTTGCATAATGGCACCTGTCATGGCTGTTTCGTTCATCATTAAAATGGCAAAAAGTACTAATCCGCAGTGACTTACCGACGAATAGGCATTGATATATTTCAAATCTGTTTGAACCACAGCCGAGAATGCTCCATAAATAACGCTAATACCTGTGAGTATTAAAAATATCCATGCCATTTCGTGTGCTGCTTCGGGCATCAGGTACATGGCCACACGGAATGCGCCATAACCACCCAATTTCATTAAAACGCCTGCGTGAAGCATCGATACAGCCGTTGGTGCCGAAGCATGACCATCGGGCGACCAGGTGTGAAATGGAAATAAAGCGCCCAGCACACCAAAACCCATAAATGTGAGCGGAAATAAATAATACTGTGCCGATAATGGTATTGTTTTTTTAGCAATATCCAAAATATTCATACTTTCGGCTCCCGAAAGGAAATAAATTCCCAAAATACCTACCAAAAGCAAAGCAGAACCACCCATCAACATCAAAGTCAACTTCATGGCAGCATATTCTTTCGGTCCGGTTCCCCAAACACCAATGAGTAAATACATGGGTATCAGTGCTATTTCGTAATACATGAACATGGTGAACAAGTCGATAGAAATAAAGAAACCGTACACACCAATGGTCAATAGGAAAAACCACAAGAAAAATTCTTTGGGAAGTGGGTCGATGCGCCACGAAGCAAAAACACCCGTAAATACAATAATCGAAGTCAGGATAATCATGGCAACGGAAACACCATCAACACCCACCGAATAATGAATATTAAATGGAGCATACCAAACTGTATCGGCACGGAAAAGCATTTCGGCCATATCGCCTGCAGCTCGTGCATCGAGATACATATAGGTGAGTATACCAGTCAGTATCAATAAAATGACCGAACCTGTAGCTGCAATAAAGTTAATTTGATTGCGGTTTTTTGCAAAAAACAAACCAACCATCATTATCAGCGGAATAAGAACGAAAATAGATAAGAAGTTCATATTACAATTATTAAATTTTTGCCCCTAACCCCTAAAGGGGGATTAAATTAGTACCGAATGGTCTTTTTCTTACTCCCCTTTAGGGGTTGGGGGCAGTTTTTTTACAAAAATATCACTAACCCTGCAATTATCAGTGCACCTAACAAAATGGTGTATGCATAATCCTGTATGTCACCACTTTGCAAGCCTTTTAAGCGTGCCGAAGTCCACTGCGTAACCGATGCAAAACTATCCATAGTTGCATCAATCACATGGCGGTCGAACCAGGCAATTGGAGTCGATATATTATTGAAAATAA
>CAZEEN010000185.1:0-6050 GCA_964511115.1 uncultured Paludibacter sp.
GCAATTATTCCATTTTCAGAAAGCAAAGTTTCAAATTCGTTATTCTCCGTTCCCGGATTAAAAATTACCCTGCGTGGCTTTAAACCAATAATGTAATCGTAATATTCCGGCTGCCGTTGTGGCCCTATGTACATAGTAACGGTATCAATATCAGT
Source organism: uncultured Paludibacter sp. (assembly GCA_964511115.1). Classification (GTDB taxonomy): domain Bacteria; phylum Bacteroidota; class Bacteroidia; order Bacteroidales; family Paludibacteraceae; genus Paludibacter. The sequence continues at coordinate 156 of CAZEEN010000185.1, forward strand.
ATATTGTTTGCGTTCAGTATCTATTGTTTTTCCAAAAATTATATCCGGACGTAAACCCAATAATTCTATTTCGTGACCGTGAGCCAATAAACGTTCGGCAGCTTTATAAGCATATCGCTCTGGGTTATTGCTTGCTCCAATTATTAATGTTTTCATATTATTAGTTAGAAAATAAGAAATTAAGAAAATAAGTTGTATTCAAATTGGCATATTGTCTCATTTGCATATTGGCACATTAAATTGTCTGTAACCAATCTAACGTTTCAAAAATTTCTTCCTTGGTCGCAGTTTGATTTATTTTTATTTCGCCAATGCCCGAAAGCAGGGTGAAGTTTATTTCTTTCGATTCGTTTTTCTTATCATGTGTCATATATTCAAAAAGAGCATCGTAATCACTACAATCGAACACATAACTTCCGTAATATTCTTTTGCTAAGTTCCTTATTTCTAACAAAATATCTTTCGGAAAATTCAACTTTACAAAAGACAGATATAACTCACACATCATACCCCACATTACGGCATAACCGTGTAAAACCGGTTTTTTCGTGAAGTAGGAGTGACTCTCGAAAGCATGCCCAAACGTATGCCCCAAATTGAGTGCTTTGCGAATGTTTGCTTCGAAAGGGTCAGCTTCAACAATACGCTCTTTTATTCTGAAACTATTTATCAGTAATGGTTTCAGCTCCTGTAAATCAAATTTTTCGAGGTCGTAACCAATTACTTTTTTAAGTTCGTCGGTCGTGTCAATCAGTGCATGCTTCAGCATTTCTGCATAGCCCGAAATTAGATTCTTATGGTCGAGTGTTTTAAAGAAATCAATGTTTATTAGTACTTCTTTTGCTGGAGCAAAAACGCCAATCTCGTTTTTTAGCCCCATAAAGTTAATTCCTGTTTTTCCACCGGTTGCGGCATCCACAGCGCCGAGTAGGGTAGTGGAGACGTTAATATATGGTATGCCACGCTTAAATGTAGAAGCAGTAAATCCGCCAATATCGGTAATCATGCCACCTCCCACGTTAATCATCAGCGATTTACGGGTTGCGCCATTTTCGCTCAGGTATTTCCAAATTGTTACAGCAGAATCGATATGTTTGTTTTCGTCGCCACTCGGAATATTAATGAGATGGCAGTTTGTAAGTTTTGTAGATTTCAAAACTTCGGGCAAACAATATTTTTTAGTGTTATCGTCGGTGAGTACAAAAATATTTTCGGAAACTACATTTCCAATAGCAGCATCCAATTCAGTTAAAAAATCATCGCAAATTTTTGTAATCTGTTGACTCATCGTTTTTTCAATTAGCTCACAAAGATAGTTTTTTCTTTAAAAACTGATAGCACAAAAAGTATTAAACTACCTTATTTTTATATTCAATTGTCCAGAATGGACGATTTTTCTTAAAAATTCAAAATTTATTTGGAACGAATGAATAAATGTTCATATATTTGTGCATTATTTCAATTATGGATATTAAACAAGACATAGAACGTATGGATGAAGCTGCTTACACTTTAAAAGCAATTTCGAACGGTACACGGCTTTGCGTTATTTCGCTCCTTTCGGAAACGGAGGAGTTGAATGTTTCGCAACTTGGTGAGCAGTTGCAATGTGAGCAATCGCTCCTGTCGCATCACCTTACTGATATGCGTGCCAAAGGAATTTTGAATTGTCGACGCGACGGTAAAAATTGCTACTACTCGTTGAAAAACAAACAGATAGTACAGATTATTAGTTGTATAAAATCATGTAATTGCGTGTGATTTTTTTTAATACTATAAATGAATATATGAACAAGGATTCAAATAATATTGTGTAGCCCCAAGCCCCTAAAGGGGATGTGAAGTTAGTTTCGTCTCTTAAATCCGAATGAATTCATAAGATGTAAATCACTTCATATACCAATTCTTTAAGCCCCTTTAGGGGTTTGGGGCAGTAATAATAGATTTAATATTTTCTAACTTCTAATTTCTAACTTTACATGGACTTCTTAAAAAAACATTTATTAAAAATTATAGGTATTCCAGTTGGGATGCTTGGTGGATATTTGTATTACTACTTTATTGGTTGCAATAGTGGTGCATGTCCCATAACTTCGAATCCATACATTAGCGTAATTTACGGTGGATTAATGGGTTACTTAGTTTTCGATTTATTTAAAAAGAAAGAAAAAACAACTAATGAACAGCTTTAAAAAATATTTTGCAACGTGGGATTTTACCCGCTATTTCCGACTCGGGTTGGGTTTGCTGATGTTAATCGGCTATTTTTCGACCAAAGAGAACATATATTTAGTTGGTTCCTTGTTTTTATCGGCTCAAGCTATTTTTAATTTTGGCTGTATGGGGGGTGCATGTGCTACAAATATACCAGAGAAAAAGGAAAAGTCGGTAATGGAATTTGAGAAATACGAACCTCAAAAAAGTAAGGAAAATGTATAGTTCGTTCGAAATTTCAAAATCTCAATGCATGACCTGCAACAACGAAGTGTTGAAGCAATTAGGAACTCTACGTGGCGTATTTGCTGCAGAAATTGAAACCATTGATGGACGCATTACGGTAAATCATACCGACGAAATTACTCGTGCCGAAATAGCCGCAAAATTAGATGAGTTGGGTTGGAAAGTAGTTAATGGTCAAATAGATGCGCCAGCTTACGACCCACCTTCGGAATGGGGATGTGCGCTTTAAAGTTAGAAATTAGAAATTAGAAGTCAGAAATTAGAAGTCAGAAATTAGAAGTCAGAAATTAGAAGTCAGAAATTAGAAAATGGTAAGTTAATTCAAAAACACGAAACGCAAATAACTAATAATAACTGCAAAGCTAAATAACGCGAAGCAAATAACAAAAAAAATAAAATCATGAAAAAACTAACTGGAGCTATATTAATGCTCACCATTGTGGCAGTTACTTCGTGTGCAAGTAAGGCCAAAGATACAGAAGAAACAAAACAAACAAATCAAGTTAAAAAAATGGGAACAATTCATTTAACAAAAGCTGAATTTTTAACTAAAGTAGCTAATTATGAGGCAAATCCAACTGAGTGGAAATATCTGGGCGACAAACCATGTATCATCGATTTTTATGCATCGTGGTGCGGACCATGTAAAACTATTGCACCAATTCTCGAAGAATTAGCTAAGGAATACGATGGTCAGATTTATATTTACAAAATTGATACTGAAAAAGAACAGGAATTAGCTGGTGCTTTTGGTATTCGCAGCATTCCTACTATTCTTTTCTGTCCTATGGGCGAAAACCCGCAAATGGCACAGGGTGCAATGCCTAAAGATGCTTTCAAAAAGGCTATCGATGAAGTTCTTTTGAAAAAGAAGTAAAAAATAAATTCGTTTTTTTTTGATTGATTGTAAGAAGGAAAACTCCGCAATGATGGGAATCAGAGCGGAGTTTTTTGTTTTAAATATTTATTTCAACTTCAATTCTTCTTCGAAATAAGCAATTGTCTTTTTTAACCCTTCTTCCAATTGAATATTTGGATACCAGCCATTTAGCAATTCTCCGGCGCGACGAATATCCGGTTGACGCTGTTTGGGGTCGTCGGCAGGAAGTGCTTCAAATACCAATTTTGATTTTGAACCGGTAAGGTCAATCACTTTTGTAGCCAATTCGAGCATGGTAAATTCGTTGGGATTGCCCACATTCACCGGACCTGTTACCGAATCGGGTGTTCCCATCAGGCGCACCATACCTTCGAGCAAATCATCAACGTACTGAAAACTACGTGTTTGCTGTCCATCGCCAAAAATTGTAATATCTTGACCTTTAAGCGCCTGTACAATAAAGTTCGAAACTACACGACCGTCATCTGGATTCATGCGAGGTCCGTAGGTGTTGAAAATGCGGATGATTTTGATTTTCACACCATTTTGACGGTGATAATCCATAAACAGGGTTTCGGCACATCGTTTTCCTTCGTCGTAACACGAGCGTATGCCAATGGTGTTTACATTTCCCCAATATTCCTCGGGCTGCGGATGTACGTGTGGGTCACCATAAACTTCGCTTGTGGAAGCTTGTAGAATTTTTGCTTTAACACGTTTTGCCAAACCAAGCATATTGATAGCGCCCATTACCGATGTTTTTACGGTTTTTATCGGATTATACTGATAATGAACAGGCGAAGCCGGACAAGCCAGATTATAGATTTCGTCCACCTCGGCCATATAAGGCGTTGTTACATCGTGACGCACAAACTCAAAATACGGATTTTTCAGATTGTGCTCGATATTTTTACGGCGTCCGGTAAAAAAATTATCCAGACAAATTACTTCATGACCTTGTGCTAAAAGCTTGTCACCCAAGTGCGAACCCAAAAAGCCTGCACCACCTGTTATTAAAATTCTGCTCATTTTTTATTAAGTTAGAAGTTAGAAATCAGAAGTTAGAAATTAAGAAAATAAGAAATTATGAAATTGGAAAATGACTTCATTGGCAAATTGGCATATTGGCACATTGTCAACCTCTCTTCGCCCGTTCCCAGTTTACGCTTTGCGATTTTTTTATGTAACGGCCAAAGCCCATAAACACGGCGTAATTCATTATGTAAAAATAATACGGTATAAAAAAGATTTTGACTTTCAGCTTTTTATCTTCCAACACATAGCCAATATAAGCCGAAAGATAAAACAATATTTGCAAGCCAAGCACAATTAAAAAGAATGTGGAAAATGGTGCTAATGCGATATTTACTAATAATAAAAGTACCAATGCTATGGGCGTAATTGTCCATCTCAAAACGCGATGCGAAATATACTGAAACGAAAGCAAACCGTATTTCAAAATATTCAATAGCGGGTACAATCGGATGACCGACTGAATGCCACCTGCTGCAATGCGGATTTTGCGTTTTAATTCTTCTTTTACATTTGCCGAAGCAGTTTCGATAGCGTAAGCTTCTGGGTCGTAATCAATTTTGTACCCTTGCATAGCTACTCGTAGCGAAATAATAAAATCGTCTAACAGTGTGTCCGGTTCTACTTCGTTGAACAATTCGGTACGAATAGCAAACAGTTCGCCTGCTGCACCCACCGCTGAATAAAGTTCAGCATCCCAACGTTTTAGTGTCGATTCGTATTTCCAATAAAGTCCTTCGCCTGCTGCCGCAGCTGCTTCGTTTTCGGCATTGAAAATACGTTTTTCGCCCGAAACGCAACCCACTTTCGGATTGTGAAACATTTCGGCAATTTTCCGAATCGATTCTTTGCCAAGCAATGTATTAGCATCCGAAAAAATAACGATAGGTGTTTTTACAAACTTTACAGCACGATTCATGGCTGCAATTTTACCTGCTCGTTCGGGTTTGTGAAGCACCACAATATCTGGATAAGTTGCCAATAATTCGGGCGTTCGGTCATTTGAACCATCGGTACACCACATTTGATGTAGTTTGTGCTGTGGATAATTCAACGAAAGTGTATTCTCCACTTTTTTTGCCACAAAATCCTCTTCGTTGAATGCAGCTATCAATAATGTTACTTCCGGCAATTCTTCGTCGGTCAAAATTACTTCTTTTTTCTTTTTAAATAGTCTTTTTATTCGCAAAAGTACAAAAAGTACAATCCCATACCCCAAATAGGTATAAAAAACGATACCAAGTAGTATCCAAAAGGTGATTTCTAATGTTTTCATAATATTGATGTTATTTCTTTTGCTTTTTTACGTGGCGACGATGCTATTTTGAAGCTTTCGGGCGGATAACCACACGAAATTACCAATAGTACAACTTCATTTTCGGGCACTTTTAATATCTGGCGCATTTTCATATCTTTTTCATTGTCAACACTCCAGTTTAATGCACATGCTGCTATCCGGTTGAAATGCAGTGCGTTGAGCAGTGTCATGGCAAACATGCCGCCGTTTAGGTGGTTTTCGTTTC
>CAZEEN010000186.1:0-6044 GCA_964511115.1 uncultured Paludibacter sp.
TTATACTCATATTTTTTAATTTTCTAATTTCTGCCTTCTAATTTCTAACTTATTAGAGCCTGCAAAGTTACGGAAATAGATTGTGATACAAGACAAACGAAAGTTAAAAAATATGGGACAACATTTCTATCGTTTATTGAAAATATGTTGGCTTTTGCAAAAAGATAAATGTGAGTTGATGATTTATTTTGTAGTAAAAAGATATGCATCTGTAAATTTAAATTTCTCGACAGCTAAATTCGATGAAGCTATCGAAAAATCGGTATAAAGTGCTAAATATACTCTAAAAACTCCACTATCGCTAATAAATCCGGCATTTGAGTACCCGTTTTTTATCAAAATCTGCACTGCGCCAATAGCTTCTTTTTCCACAGGATAATTTGCAGCAACCAAATAAACAGCACCTGAAGTGTGTTCGCAATCGGCATTGCTACTTTGGTTTGTGTCATTAATTGTTTCCGTTTTGGTTGTAATATTCACCTTTGAAATTTCCCCTCTATGGTATTTACGAACTATGCTGTCGGCAACTGCATTAATATCAATGTTTTTCAAACCACTATGAGAGGAGTATGCAGGATGCAAAAGCTTTTTACCCACATAAATTACAGGCATATAAATATTGCCTTTAAACCCCGAAAAAGCCAGTTTACTTAGCATTTCGGAAGCATTGACAGGAATTGCCACATCTTTTTCAAAATACGAAACTCCACGAGCTGAAAGTACTTTTTTTGTTTGATTACAAACCGAACAATCGTGTTTCGTATATATGTAAAGTGTGTCTTGAGCCTTTCCCAATTGGAATATCACTATAATTAAAAACAATATAAATAGGCGTTGTTGTTTCATAATTTTTAAAAACAAATCCCGACAGCAAAAAGTTTGGAGTCGGGATTTGCCTGAATTAAAATTGAGTAATCAATTAGTTTTTAACCAATTTGTTGACATAAATCCTATTCGAATTACTTTGAATGGTAATCATATAGATGCCTTCGTTCAGTGTAGATGTATTAATTACGAACCGATTGTGACCCATAACTGCATTCAATTGTTTCGAAAGCATACGTTTGCCATCGAGGCTGCTTATTGATACACTCATGCTTTCGACTGTATTACTTTTATAATCGATCTGCAATTGATCCCTCACCGGATTCGGATACATGCTAATTCCTATTTTTGCCTGATTCAGCGTTATCAAACGGGTAGAAACAGAAGGCACCTGATAATACGACGACACGGTTACACCCTGTACCGAAACACCAACAGTAGGCGCTCCATATCTGCCACTTACAATTGGTTGAGGCGCTCCGCTATTGCATACCAACGATAAGTACAACAAGGCTTTACCGTCTTTATCAACCGTATAGTTCGAAGTGATATTTGTTATGTTTGTTCCTTGTTTAATAGCCCATACTACCTGAATTTCGGTAAGACTGATAACCGACGAGCTTACAATATACACCGTATCGATAGGAGTGTTAAAGTCGAATGAGCACGAATTCTCTAAGATTTTAGCCAATGTATCTTTTACAGTTACCAAAATATCTTGATCCACAGGTAAAACAATATTTACCGGTTTTGCAAAAATACAGCTTTCGTCGTCCTGAGTTGCTTTTGGATTATAATTCAATGCCATCTGCGAAGTACAACCCAAAATGTCGACACCTGCATACACACAATTTCCATTTGAGCTCGTAGCAACAGGATTGTAGTTCAATGCCGCTTTATCCATACAACCTTTTATGGTGTCGGTAATGGTTTCGAATACGCAAGTACCATTGTCGGTATTGGCATTTGGATTGTAGTTCAATGCCTGTTTGTTGGTACAGCCCAACGAAGCTACGGGTGCAAACACGCAAGTACGATTGTCTTTTGTTGCCAATGGATTGTAATTCTGTGCCAACGGATCGGTACATCCCAAAATCTGTGTCTCGTATTGGCAATTACCATCGTTATGTGTGGCAGTTGGGTTAAAGTACTTAGCTGCTTTGTCGGTACAACCCCAAATTTTCACCTGATACTTACACGAACCATCTTTTACATTGGCGTACGGGTTAAAATTCAGCGCTAATGTATCCATACAGCCCGGAATTTGTGTTTGATACAAACAATTTCCATTGTCTATTTTCGCTAACGAATTGTAGTTCAATGCTAACGAATCGGTACAGCCATATACGGTTTTAATCGAATCGTAAGTACAAGTTCCATCGTTTACTTTTGCCAACGAATTGTAATTCTTGGCTTTTCTATCGGTACATCCTTTTACAAGTTGCTCTTCGAACTTACAAGTACCATTATTTACAGTTGCTAACGGGTTGTAATTCAGAGCTAATCTGTTTGTACAGCCATAAACCGGCAATTTTATGGTGTCGGCAAATACGCATGAACCATTTTCGACTGTTGCTAACGGATTGTAGTTTTTAGCGGTAGATTTTGTACAGCCAAATATCTTCGTTGGCTCATCGCTAAAAGTACAAGTTCCATTATCGTGAGTAGCCAAACGGTTATAATTTTTAGCCGTTGGGTTTGTACAACCAAGAATCATTTTTGTTGAATCCTGATAAATACAAGTTCCATTGTCCTTAGTTGCTGTCGGATTGTAGTTTTTAGCCATTGCATTGGTACAACCCAGCACCGTAATGGTAGAATCTTTGAATATGCACGAACCATTTTCTTTGTTAGCCAATGGATTATAATTTAAAGCTCCCTGTTTTGTACAGCCAAATATTACGGTAGGATCGGTTGCAAAAACACAACTTCCGTTTTCCATGGTCGCTTTTGGATTGTAGTTTTTGGCCAACACATTGGTACAGCCCCAAACTACCTGAACCGAATCCACAAAAGTACACGAACCGTTTTCTTTATTTGCTTTTGGATTATAATTAGTTGCAGTTGGATTGGTACATCCCCAAATCACTAAAGCTGAATCGACAAAAATACAACTTCCATCTTCTTTGTTGGCTTGCGGATTATAGTTTTTAGCGGTTGTGTTCATGCAACCAAAAACATAATTTTCATTGCCAAAAACGCAAGTGCCATTATCTTTTACTGCTTTGGGATTATAATTGGTGGCAGTAGGATTCATACAACCCCAAACTATCATGGTTGAATCGCCAAACAAGCAACTTCCATTTTCGATGGTTGCCAGCGGGTTATAGTTGCGTGCCACCGGATTTGTACAGCCATACACAGGATCTGTTGTAATCGGGAATTTGCAACTGCCATCGTCTTTTGTCGCAAATTTATTGAAATTCACCGCTTTCGGATTTGTACATCCCAACACAATATCTACACCGTTAGGATTGTAAATTGCTCCCCAGCGCCCCACGTTATCTATTGGTTGATAATTTCTGTCCTGAATACCTTGCCAGGCTGTATCCAATTCGCAATACTTCCATTCCGGACCCGAAACGTATTTGTATTTGTCGCGGTAAGCGGTTTTAATTGTAAATTTAAATGTACGATCAGCCACCTTAGTCATTTTCGAAAATTGCCAATTATTGGCAGCCCCGGCAAAATAACATTCAACAGTTCCCACAGGCACATTTACGGTGTAAGTTACATCTGTTTCGTTAGCATTTGGATTATATACATTCGTCCAGCCTGTTACCACATCATCCGCCGACCATATTCGGTTTTTTCCATCGTTTGTAGTTTCGCCAAATGCCCAGCTTGGACCCGAACAATATTTGTATTCCTGTTCTTTTGTAGCATTTGTAAATGTAATTTCAAACTGCAAATTACCGGTTTTGGTCATTTTTTGCTGCGTCCAGTTATTTATCATCCCAGCAAAATAACACTCAATAGTGCCTGCGGGCACAGTTACCCGATAGGTTAAACTTGAAGGAGGTGTTACCGTAGTCGAGTCATAATTACATGGACCTGCAACAGTAGCCATCGGATTATAATTCAACGCTTTTTGATCCATACATCCAATAACTTGTGTTGTATCGTACAAGCATTGCCCCGGAGCAGTTGCAAGCGGATTATAATTCAGCGCTTTATTGTCCATACAACCATAGATAGGTTGAGAAATTGAATCGTAAATACATTGCGCCGGCATTGTTGCTAACGGATTGTAATTCTTGGCTTTACTGTCCATACAACCATAGATTGGTTTTGGAACGCTGTCGTAGATACATTGCGCCGGAACGGTTGCTAACGGATTGTAGTTTTTAGCAATGGAATCCATACAACCTACAACTTGATTTGGTAAAGAATCGTAAATACATTGCGCCGGCATTGTTGCTAACGGATTGTAATTCTTGGCTTTACTGTCCATACAACCATAGATTGGCTTTGGAACACTGTCATAAATACATTGCGCCGGAACGGTTGCTAATGGATTGTAATTTTTAGCAATGGAGTCCATACATCCTACAATCGGACCAAAAACTTCAGCCCAATGTGCAACTTGGTCGTTGGGTGTGTAATTTCTGTTTGGCACAGCCTGATAAGCGGCATCTAACTCTGAATACTTCCAGTCGGGGCCCGAAAGGTATTTGTATTGATCGCGGGTGGCGGTATTCACAGTAAATGAATAATGTGTAGAGTCAATACGATTCATTTTGCTGAACATCCAATTGTTGAGAGCTCCTGATATCCAACATTCTTTGGTGCCTGCCGGTACTGTTACATTGTAGGTAACATTTACAGGATTAACGTTCGGATTATATACTTGCGACCATCCTGTTACTACATCATTACCAGCCCAGGTTCGGTTTCCGCCGGTAGGAGTTTGGCTTTCGACATAACCCCACGAAGGACCCGAACAATACTTGTATTCCTGCGAAACAGTAGCGTTGGGAAATTCAATTTCGTAATGCGTAGAGTCAATTTTGGTCATTTTCTGGTGCGTCCAGTTATTAATCATACCAGCAAAATAACATTCGAAAGTACCAGCGGGCACTGTTACTTTATAGGTTAGTTTGGTTGGATTCGAAGTGGTATCGGTAATTGTTCCGATTTTTTTGATAACTGTGCCTGGAAATTGTGCAATCCACTTACTATCAGCTTTATAAGCTATAACTGCGCTGTCGGTTGGGACGAACACATCAGTTACATTATTTCCATAAAACCAATTATTCTCAACTGCCGGTGGTCTAACTGTTAAACAAGTAAACGTTTTTAAATTAGGGCATCCAAATGCCCATAGTCGAATATTTGTAACAGCATTTCCGATAGTTACATTTTTCAGACCAGAGCAATCGTACAAAATATTATTTATTACCTTTACTCCATTTGGAATTACAATATCGGTAAATGAAGTACAATTTTGAAATGCGCCGCTATTTATGGTTGTAACTGAAGGTGGAATTGTTATATTTGTTAAGTTTACACAATTGTAAAAAGCGCTATTGCCTATTGATATTAAATTGTTTGGCAGTTTAAATTTTTTCAAAGTTGTATTTTGAGTTTTAACTTTAAAAAATGCCTCGTAAGGAATTTCTTTGGCGGGATATGAAGTAATAGTACTTGATGTGCCCGATGAACCATTATAAGCATTTATAGTAGCAGCACTAATATCAATTGCAGCTACCACAGGCATGCTATCGCGCATAATTTTAAAGTCGCGCGCATTAATCGTTCCCGTAATTGTAAGATTAGTAACCGTATCGAGCCTGTATCCGGCCGATCTTAAAGCAGAGGATAATCCACCCGCAGTAACATTAACACTCACTGCATAAGCAGCATGCCCTATCAAAAAAAGACTGAGCAGTAGAAAGATAGTTTTTTTCATTTTGGATTTTATTTAGTGTTTTTTTGAAAATGATTAACAACCGAAGTATATTTAAAATTACAGGTAATTTGCAGGATAACAATACTTTTAAAATAAATGAGAATGACAAAAATAGTATTTTTTTTAATATAATATTCTTACAACTAAATATTTAACACTTTTGTATTGTAAAAATAAAAGAAGCGCAATCCAAATACTTGTTGTGTATCTGATTTGCGCTTCAATTTCTATTTTAAGAATTCTTATTTCTTCGAATTGCGTTTACGGTCGTTTTCGTCTAAATAAATTTTACGTAAACGGATTTTTG
>CAZEEN010000187.1:0-6036 GCA_964511115.1 uncultured Paludibacter sp.
AAATTTCCGAGGTTTCTGGTGCGCGAACAATAGCAGAATGCTATTTAATTAATATTTTTGAAATGTAGAGACGGGGCGCGCCCCGTCTTTACGGTGATAATTGTTTGTTTTATTCGATAATTATTTTGTTTTTTATTTGTTTTGCAGAGACGCCAAGTACGACGGCTGTATGGTTAATAGTTTTCCAGCGTCAAAAGTAAAAAATTTAATCCATTTAACCAATATCGTTTAGAGAAATATGAAAAGAAAAATGGTGTTAGGTTGCCAAAAGCATACAAATCGTCAAATCGCTGCGATAGTTTAGCCTTGCATATTCATATCATTACTGTACTCGTAAGCTAATACAACTATATTTAATTCAGATTTAATACAAAAACAATCCATATATAATCCATATTTCTATGATATGGATTATATATGGATTATATACGAGTTATATATGGATTATATCCTAATATGCAGTGAATAAAGGGGGAATATGAGCGCAAGAAAACACCCCGTACTTCAGCAATTCTGACTTGCTTTGGTGCGGGGTGTTATTTAAGTATCTTCAACCCATCTCTTTGCAACAAATGGCTTTGCCGGACTTATTGAACCTGTAAAAAATGCAAGCGCTGCCAAAATTATTTTAGCCGAAAGTGCTTTGGCTGATTCAAAGCTATAGAGTTTAAGAATTTTATCATCGCATTAAAAACGCATGATTGTTTCTAATTACAAATCATTTATTTTTAATGGATTATACGAAATACCTGTATCGTACACATCGGTTTGTTCGCGTTTTTTCACCCACTTTACCAAGAAATTTGTAAGCGGTAATGCAATAATTTCGTAGCCCGTTTTCATGGCTGTTTGTGTGAGCATCAGCATCAACAGGTCGTTGGTAGGAATAACGCCGCTAAAAGCGATGGTAAAAAACACCAACGAATCGGCTCCTTCGCCTACCAAGGTAGAAACAATGGCGCGAATGGAAAACCCTCGTCCACGCTGCATAATTTTCATTTTGCTCATTACAAAGGCATTGAGAAATGCACCGAACAAAAAGGCAATAAAACTCGCTATTACCAGTCGTTCGGTATTGCCAAGCACCGATGCAAAGGCATCCTGATTGGTAAAATTAGATGAGCCTGGAGCCCAAATGCTTAGTTTAAAAACCAATACGGCTAGAAAATTCATCAGGAAACCATTCCAGATTATCAGGCGCACTTTGCGATAGCCCCAAACTTCGGCTATCAAGTCATTTACAATATAAGTAATTGGGAATAAGAGCAATCCGGCAGTGGCTTCAATAGGGCCAATCTGAATTAATTTTTGCTCAACAATGTTGGAAACGATAAGGCATACTGTAAAAAGCATACCCAGTACCATAAAGGCGACGGAGACTTGTTTTTTCATTTTTTCTTGTTTTTTACGTGGTATTCAAGCACACGTGCTACGGCAACATACCGTAAAAGAGGCAGCAAAGGTAGAATAATTTTTTGATTACTTTACACTTAATTTCGGTTGAATATCAATGTGCGAAAAAATAAATTATCGTTTTTCGATAAATATATTTTGTTATTCAAAGTATTTTGTTTTACTTTGCAGCGTAAATGGATGAACAATTTAGGGTTGTTATCCGTTCAGAAATAAAACATTACAAACAATTTTTTAAACAAATAAGTATGAAACAGTTTTTTAAATTCACGTTGGCAACTATTTTAGGTGTATTTTTAGCATCTATTCTCAGTATGTTGCTGTTTTTTGGTATTGCTGGCGCCATTGCCGGTTCGTCTGAGGACGTTGTTGAGATAAGCGAAAATTCGGTTTATCAACTCGACCTCGAAGGTACATTAGTAGATCGTTCGGAAGATGATCCTTTGTCGGGTGCATTTGCCGAAGCTTTTGGACAGGCCGAGCAAAAAGTGATTGGACTCGACGATGTGTTGGCAAATATCAGCAAGGCTAAAGCCGACGAAAATGTAAAAGGTATTTACCTCAAAGGCGGCATGTTGATGGGTGGTTTTGCTTCGATAAAAGAAATTCGCGATGCATTGGTCGACTTCAAAAAAAGCGGCAAATTCATAGTGGCTTATGCCGACAATTACATGCAAAAGAATTATTATTTGGCTTCGGTGGCCGACAAAGTGCTGATTAATCCCGAAGGCATGTTGGAACTCAAAGGACTTTCGGCCGAATTGATGTTTTTCAAAAATACGCTCGATAAATTGGGCATCGAAATGCAAGTTGTAAAGGTTGGAACTTACAAATCGGCTGTTGAACCTTACATAAACACCAAAATGAGCGATGCCAACCGTGAGCAAGTAAACGTATTTTTGGGTTCTATCTGGAAAAATATGGTGTCGGAAGTTTCGAAATCGCGCAAAATTACACCCGAAAACATCAATCTGTATGCCGACGAAATGATGGTGTTTCAACCAACAGCCAAACTCAAACAATATGCGCTTGTTGACTCGCTGGTATATGCCGACGAAGTGGACAGCATTATTGGCAAGTTTGTAAAAGACTTCAAAATAGTGGAACACAGCGATATGTGTAAAGTTGCCGACGACGAGAAATTTGAAAAAGACAAAGTGGGCATTATCTACGCCGTAGGTGGCATTGATGGTGGCGACAGCGAAGGCATCAACTCCGAAAAATTGGTGGAAACCATCAATGAAGTGGCCAAAGATTCGAGTGTTAAAGCAGTTGTTTTTCGTGTAAGTTCGCCTGGTGGTAGCGCTTATGGTTCGGAGCAAATTTGGCGTGCGCTTACCCAATTGAAAGCTGAAAAACCGCTGGTAGTTTCGATGGGCGATTATGCAGCTTCGGGAGGTTATTATATTTCGTGTATGGCCGATCAGATTGTAGCACAGCCAAATACCATTACAGGTTCTATCGGAATTTTCGGACTTATCCCCAATATCGAAGGCTTAAACAACAAACTTGGCTTTACTTACGATGTGGTAAAGACCAACAAAATGGGCGATGCTATTTCGGTAAATCGCAAGTTTACACCCGAAGAACGTGATTTGATGCAGGGATACGTAAACCGCGGTTACGAATTGTTTGTAAAACGCTGCGCCGATGGTCGTAAAAAATCGACCGACCAAATTAAAGCCATTGCCGAAGGTCGCGTGTGGACGGGCGAAGATGCGCTGAAATTGGGCTTGGTTGATAAAATTGGCGGCATGGACGAAGCATTGAAAATTGCAGTAAGCAAAGCCAAACTCAAAGCGTACATGGTGAAAGAATTTCCTGTAAAAGAAGATTTCTTTACCAAATTGATGAAAGATTTTGACAGTAGCGTGGAAACCCGCATACTCAAATCGCAACTTGGCGACGACTACAAACTGCTGAAAAAAGCACAGGAACTCAAACAAATCAACGGCATTCAGGCACGTATGCCATTCGAGTTCGAGATAAAATAAATATCACAGAACGCGAATAATGCGAATTTTTGCAAATAATAAGAGCTTGCATCATTGACTTGATGCAGGCTCTTTCTGTTTTTTATACGCCTCCACCCGTATAAAACGGATTTTTATTAAATTTTCAAATCTTTAATTTTCAAATCTTTATCTACATTATATACCTGCCCCATTATCTAAAATGAAATTTAGTGTACTTATATCAAATTTTTTAAACACATATATACTGTTAATAGTCTGATAGTTGACGTTCTTATAAGCAATAATGTTTTCTTATTAAAATTATATAATAACCGACGAAACTTTTCGTTTAATGCTAAATTAGAAATTACTTTTGTGAAAATATCCACAATTATTCATATAAATAAACTACAAAGAAACATGAGAAAAACGATTGTATTGATTGTTGTAACTATGAGTTTTGCTTTAATAGCCATGGCAGCAAAACCACGTACATCGTATGTATATCAACTCGATTTGTCGGGGAAATTAGTTGAATATACGCCTAAGCCACTGGGATTTCCTTTTTCAATGCTAACCTTTAATACAAAAAAAACTACCGGACTCAACGATGTGTTACGAAACATTGCTTACGCCAAAAATAACGAGAAAATTTCAGGGATATTTTTGGTAAATGGTTCACTTCAGGGTGGTTATGCGGCCATGCGCGATATTCGTGAAGCTTTAATTGATTTTAAAAAATCGGGAAAATTCATTTACGCTTACGCCGATAATTACACGCAAAGCAATTATTATTTGGCTTCGGTAGCCGATAAATTGATGCTCAACACACACGGAACTGTCGATTTTAAAGGTCTGTCGGCTCAACCAATGTTTTATAAAAATGCACTCGACAAATTGGGTGTAGAAATGCAAGTGGTAAAAGTAGGGAGCTATAAATCGGCTGTAGAGCCATTTACCGAAACGTCGATGAGCGATTTTAATCGCAATCAGGTTACGGCATACTTGAATTCGATGTGGGGAGTTGTGCTCACCGAAGTGGGTACAGCGCGCAAAATATCCGGCGATAAATTGAACGGAATTGCCACCGATTTTGCCGGACTGAAACCTACCGACGAACTGAAAGCGCTGAAAATGGTGGATACGCTCGTATATGCCAACGAAGCCGACACCATTATTACTAAAATTGCGCCTAAAGAGTTAAAAATTAAAAGACTAACGCATCAGAAAATCACTAAAAAAAGTCGTCGAATGCCACGCGACAATAACCGAATTGCCGTAGTGTATTTATCAGGCAATATTGGTTCGGGCAAAAACGACATCAATGCAAAATCGGTTACTTCGGTTTATCAGGCACTCAAAAAAAACAATTCGGTAAAAGCGGTGGTTTTGCGCATTAACTCTCCCGGCGGAAGTGCTTTTGAATCGGAAAAAATTCATCACATACTATCGATGCTCAAAACCAAAAAGCCAATTGTGGTATCGATGGGCAATTATGCCGCTTCGGGAGGATATTATATTGCGAGCATGGCCAACAAAATTGTGGCGCAACCCAACACCATAACCGGTTCTATTGGTATTTTTGGATTGATGCCCAATGCCGAAAAACTCTATCAGAAAGTAGGTCTAACTTTCGATGGCGTTAAAACAAACGAAATGGCCGACAGTTATTCGGAAAGGCGCGCCATGAACGAAAACGAACGCCAGAAAATGCAAGCGCGCATTAACAACGGCTACGAATTGTTTGTAAAACGCTGCTCGGATGGTCGCAATCTCACGATTGACAGCATCAAATCGTTGGCTCAGGGCAGAGTGTGGACAGGCAATGATGCCAAAGCACGAGGTTTGGTGGATGAATTGGGCGGAATAGATATTGCATTGCGCGAAGCTGCCAAACTTGCAGGCATAAGCACCTATCAAACCCTAACCATAAACCCCAAAGCAGGCAAACCCACTCAAAGCTTTGCCAACGTGCTGGAACAAAAACTCGACGAACAAATTAGCGAAAGCGCTTATGGCGATTTTCTGAAATTACTGTTCAGCATATCTGACCTTAAAAATGAAGACCGTATACAGGCTCGGTTGATGTATGATATTGATAATTAATAAAATAAATCCACCGTTTAACATTAAAAGTTATTTTATTTATGAGAAAACCAAATTTATTGTTTGCCATTGCAGCGTTATTGCTCTTGTTTTCAACTTTAGCTTTCGGTCAAAAATCTGAAAGAAAGATTTTTGCACCCGAATACAAAGTGGGCGTTGGTACTTTGCTGAATGGAAATCCGGGGTTTGCATTCTCGAATGAACTTTCGATGCCAATTGTAAAAGGATTCGAATTGGCTGCATCTTTCTCTTTTGGCTCTACAATGCCTGAAGGGCGAATTTTAGGTTGGTATAGCGAAGATGAACGATATATATCAACTCTATTTACTTCCGATAGAGATGTGGAATTTTTCAACGAACATTCTATGTATGGAATTAATTTACAAGGTTACATTCGTCCATTCGATTTTTTAAAATCTACTGCACTTGCAAATCACCAATTGAAAATTGGAGGAGGAATTGGCTATCACCATCAAACGATAAGTGGATTAACATATCAGAATGGAGGCTTGATTCGCAAAATTCAACTTGATATTCAGAGCGGATTGGAACCCACCGTTAC
>CAZEEN010000188.1:0-5552 GCA_964511115.1 uncultured Paludibacter sp.
AGAAACAAATACACAATGTAATTAGACTGACTAACAAAAACATTAAAAAGGTTACAGGCGCCCTGAAATTGCCTGATATAAGTACATACAATTGCCGACATTCTTATACTACAATATTGGCGAAGTTGCGAACCCCTGAAAGCTACATCGACCAAGCAACAGGGCACGCTGTTAGTACTATGACAAAAGGATACATCGGCAAATACAACAAAAAAGAACGTATTAAATATAACTCTTTATTAATTTGGTCAAAAGGTAGAACACGAACAATTAACACAAAAATATTATGGAAAAAATAATTTACAAAGATTTACAAGCTCCCAAAAACGATTTTAAATTTCCGAGCGGATTTTTTATTTCAGTGTTTAAGTATCAGCAAATGACTGATGAGCAAAAAGTAATTTTCAAAAAAGATTGGACAGGTTTTAAACGTGATTTAGATATGAGCTTTTCAACCTATAAACAAAAATTTGAAAAGCATTATTTGTATTATCAAAATTATTTAATCAGTCTTTCATTAACCGATGCCGATGTTAAGTCTAAAAAGAAAATTCAAATTGATTATTTGAAAGCTGAACAGGAAAAATATTCTTCGGATTGGATTCGTATCAGTAAGGAAACAGGGCGGGACTTAATGCTTGAAAGTACTAACCAAATTAAAAACGCTATTGCCGCATGGGACTCATTCAATACTGATTGGAAAAATGAAAGTATTGAAGATTCAATTAATAGGCTTGAAGCACTTGTAATTGAAGCCAAAACATCAAGCTATAAAAATCTATTTCAATCGTATTTGGAACGCTTACAAGGCAAAAAATCAGGTATATTGCAGGCAGGTAATTTCGACCACAAAAAAATATTTGACGATTTGAAATTGAAAGGAATAATCGAAGGCGATTTCAATTCGTGGAACTATTATTTTACAGGTGCCGAATGTTCGAACCATAAACCAATAACGTGGAAATGGAAAAATTCAGAGTTACTCTATTTTTTAAGTAAGTATTGTATTGATTTCGGAACGGCTGAACTAAGAAATAGAAAAATTAAAGAAGCCAATATAATTTTTGGTAATGTGCTGAATAACAATGACAAAATAGGAAAAATTACTGCAAAGAAGGGAGATATAAATAAAATTTTAAGTTAGTTTTTTCCGACCACTAAAAAAGCCGATAGATTAAGTTTATCGGCTTTTTTTATGCTTTTTCCGACCCCAAAACTGAATTTCCGATGCTAAAAGTCGAACTTATAAAACTGAATATCAATGAAATAACGTGATAATGAAGTAATTTTGTATCGAAAGCAAAGCCAAAACTGCAGTAATGGTTTTTGCAATATAAGCAAAAAAATACAGTAATGGAAACAGTAATGTTATTTACAAAAGAAGATGTTCAAAAGTTAGTTGATGCTGCTATTGCGGAAGCTATGAAGTTGAACGTTCCGAAGCCGATTAGACGTACTAATTTAGATTTGCCCGAAGCAATTGAGTATCTTAATTCGATAGGTTACAAATGTAGTGTTTCGCAAATTTACAAACTTACAATGAAAAATGAAATTTCTTTCTCAAAGTTTGGAAGGAGGATCATGTTTGATGCCGATAGTTTATCGAAATGGGTTGAAGCTAAAAAGCAAAAGCATGTAGATATTGCGGGAAATGTTTCTCGAAGTGCAAACTCTAAACTACAAAGAGCATGAAAAAAGAAACGACCACACCCGAAAGTGCAGCCGCTCAAACCGATACAAAGATAGTGAAAAGCACTGATATATCAAACTTTACGTTTGTTTTTATCATGATGGTATTAATCGGTATTAAAATATTTTTACTGCTATGAGTAAATACTTCGACAGCTACGAAGCCGAGCGATTACGGAAGCTTATAGCAAATAAGGAAACCTATTTAAAGACCCTCACAGGCGAAAACAGCAAAACAGCATACCAATTTACTCAAAAGGAAATAATGTTCTTTAAAAACGAACTATTGCCCGTTATTCTGAATAATACGTCTGTTATTCATTCGGAATTTGTGAAGTATGCCGTTAAGTGTTTCGATAGCGCACTTTCAGCAAATTGTAACGGACTTTTATTGTATCAACCAATACAGGAACAATACATCGACCGACCGACCATCGGAATAGTAAATCCGAGAGCAAACCAACGTTTTGGAACATTCGGAGCGATGGAAATTTACATCGACAATATGGATGCCAATGGTGCAAATGTAAAACCCTTTAATTTGCCAATACAGCTATGAGTAACGAAGTAGAAACTTTTGATTTTTCGACCAAAGAGCCGAATATCAAAAAATATGATTTATCGAAATGTGAGATTAAATATACTGACATGATACCCGAGCCCGAAGGACTTTTATTTATAGGTACGTTCCTGGCGTTAAGTCGTGGAAATATTTCAACTATAAAAGGGAAAGCAAAAGCCCGTAAATCTTTTTTCACTGCCTATTTGTTGCAGCAGGTTTTTTTACAAAACCCCGATGTTAGTGCGCTTTTGATTGATACCGAGCAAAGTAAAACGTTCGTATATAAGGTACTTAAAAGGGTTTATAAGCTAATGGATTGGACGCACGAAAATAATCGCTTAAAAGTACTTTCATTACGTGAATATGAGGTTTTACAAAGACGTGAAATACTATTGCAGGCAGTTGCTGAATATAAATCCGATTTTATTGTATTAGATGGTGGGGTCGATATTATTTCAGACTTTAATAATGCCGATGAGAGTAAACAGGTTGTCGGTATATTAATGAAATTATCAACTGACTACAATTGCCATATAATAAATGTATTGCACGAAGGTAAATCGAACGGGGAGCTGCGTGGACATTTTGGAGCCGAGATGCTGAATAAATCAGAAACGGTTTTTGAGGTTGTTAAAGATGGCGAAGTAAGTAATGTACTACCTTATGCAACAAGGAACGCACCGTTCGAAGAGTTTAGTTTTATGATTAACGAACATGGATTGCCCGTTTATAATGGCACGATTGAAAAGGTTAGTAAAAAAGACCAAAACGAAATGAACATGAAATTCAATTTCACAAAGTTGCTGGCTAACGGTAAGATGTTGGAATATGAAGTATTGGCAG
The DNA here is from genome assembly GCA_964511115.1 of uncultured Paludibacter sp. Taxonomy (GTDB): domain Bacteria; phylum Bacteroidota; class Bacteroidia; order Bacteroidales; family Paludibacteraceae; genus Paludibacter. The sequence goes on from CAZEEN010000188.1 coordinate 3,095, forward strand.
CCGAATATAAAGAGATTGCTGGTTGTGAAACTCGTACAGCAAAAAGCCATATATCGAAAATGCTAAAAACAGGATTTATAAAAAAAGCAGGTTCAATGTATGTACTCACAGGATTAGAATAAAAAACAAAGCCGCGTAAAACATATATAAAATGGAATATAGAAGAAAGTTTTTAAAGAAAAAGTATCCTACTTAAAGGAAATGCAGTGCAGTGCAGCAATTGCGTATATATATATACGCAACTTGCACCTTGCATGTAAGTAGTGCAATAGGCAGGTGCAACACTTGCACTAAAATAAATATCTATAAATCAATTAATTACAACCAAAGTGCAAATTGTTAAAAAAACATGCTGCATTGTTAAAAATCAATCAAAATGAAAGCAACTAAATTAGATTACGAACAGCAATACAACATTGCTGAAAAATTTATTATTCACAACACCAATGATGAGAATATTCCGATTAATTACAAAATGACTTCGCAAACGTGGGCAGACGTGATTAGTAAATGGGCAGGCGTGGAAATTTCAATCGCTGCGGTTAACGAGGTGATGGAAGATTTGGGCGTGGAACGTGTGCGGCTTGCGGCAGGTACTGAAATATATGTATTTGCGTGTACTGTCAGTAAATAACTATAAAAATACTATAATCATGGCACTTAAAAAAGGCGATAGACTTAACCCCGAAGGCAGACCAAAGGGAGCTACAAACAAAACTTCAAGCGAAATTCGGCAGGCGTTTCAAATGTTAGTTGAAAATAATTTAGAGCAGCTGGAGGATGATTTGCAAGCTTGCGATGCTGATAAAAGAATCGGTTTTATATTGAAACTATCAGAATTCTTTTTGCCTCGTATGCAGTCGATGACAATTGAAAATCAGTTAGAACTCGAATATAAACAGCTGGAGGTTCTACTTTCAAAAGCAACACCCGAAGCAATTGAACAGATTAGCAGCAAAATACTCACTTTAAAAAATTACTCAAATGAAAGCAACAGTTAAAGACATTCTAAATTTTATTCGTGGAACTAAAGAAAAACAATTTCATTTAGTCAGTTATCATGTAGACGAGCAGACCGACAAAGTTGTAATTGATTGGGCAGGCACCTTTGCCGATGCAAAAGAAAATTCCTTTATGGCATGGCACGGTTCGGTTCGATTTCCTGAAAAAAACGAACTTGAAGCTGCGTTGGAACTCTATTTAAAAACTAACAAGGTAGAGCCTTATACTATTGATATGGCTTTTCAGAGAATGAGAAACGAACATAACATCAAATAACATGGACACAAAGAAAATTAAAATCTTATTGCTGCAATTATTAGCGAAGAGCAGCTATTCAGAAACAGACAGACAAGCGATTGCTTCCGCATTTAACTTGTATTTGGAACAAACAACTATTGTAGTAAATAGCATCGAGCAGAAAATTATTATTAACGATTTATTAAAAAAAGAGTAACATCATGAAAAAATTAGAAACATGGATTTGGCAGCTGAAGCCCACAGCTGATGACAAGCTTAATAAATTGGCAGACTTGTATAAAAAAATGCCACAGGCTCAAAAAAATAAAATTTATCAACAATTAAAACAACTAAAATGAACCCGAATCAAAAATCAGCTAATAAATTTAGCTACAATGGCAAAAAAGACAAGGTAAAACTTGTACCTCAAAAGAAATTATCCGAGATGACTTATGAGGAAAAGAAACAAAAAAAATCGAGATTATTAAATTTTTAAATTAACAAAATGAAACCAAAACAGACAGTGGAGATGTGTAAGACACAGGAACCACAGAAAACAATTTTCGTGAACATGGATGCCGTTGAATTCGAAATGGCAGAAATTCAAAAAACATTGCTGGAAGTGAAACGAGTAAAACAGTATCTTATTGATATGGAAGTACTTGTAACACCCGAAACAATTTTGCAGGCTTGCAATAAGCAGTTTAACACAATTACTGCCCTATCAAAAGAGCCCGAAATTCAAAAAATGTACGCCTTTAATGAAAAGGTAGGAACCAATGAAATTTTAAACGAAATGACAATGGAGCGTATTAATGCCAAAGCGGAGGTACTTAACCAAAAGTTGTTAGGAGGATTGCCAGCGATGGGACAATGGGCGAAACATTATTTGCAGTATATCAATTGCGACACGATGCAAATTGTTGCTGGAGTGCGAGAGATTTTTATCGAGAAACATTCTATCAAAGCAGATGCCGAAATGTTTACACAACATCAAAATTTAGTAAATGCTTTAAATTACTTTTTTGAGTTGTATCCAGATACCAATACAAAAGTTTTGATGGAGCGTTTATTTGAAGTTGATTTTTTCAAACGTACTTGTAATATGAATTTATTTTTATACGACAGTCAGAAATTTTGTAGAAATTGGATTTCATTGCGAGTGAATAATATGCTTTAGTGTTTTAAATTGCATGCTTGAAGGTAGGCGGTTTTGGCA
>CAZEEN010000188.1:5562-6028 GCA_964511115.1 uncultured Paludibacter sp.
TTTTATCGAAAAACACAGTTTAAAAATCGATTTCGAAACAGCAACCTATCATCAAAATTTAATTAATTCAATAAATTACTTCATGGCAAAATATCCGAACCACAGTCCGAAAGTAATTTTTGAACGGTTGTATAAAATTAATGAGTTTACCCGAAATTGTGAAATGCTTTTGGATTGGTACGACCCGCAAAAGATATTCAGGGACTTTGTAAGTTTGAGGGCAAATAATCAATTATAGTTTAAGAATGCATGCTTGAAGGTAGGCGGTTTTGGCAGGGATGCCCGAACCGTCTTTTTTTTGCGTTAAAATAGTGTTAAAAAAAGCAGTTGAACAATAGTTGTATGTGTATTGTATGTGTAAGCAATAAAAAAAGCACCTACAATTTTACTTGTAAGTGCCTGATTTTCAAATTGTCGGGGTAGCGGGATTCGAACCCACGACCCCCTGCTCCCAAAGCAGGTGCGC
>CAZEEN010000189.1:0-5987 GCA_964511115.1 uncultured Paludibacter sp.
TGCTGAATGAAAACTTGAAGAAATAAAACATTTCAGTTCTTAATGACTCGACAGTTAACTAAATAAGCTTGAAGTAAAAGACTGAAAAACAGAAAGAAAACAGAAAGAAACAAAACCAATTCTATACAACCAATGCACGATTTGGTAACACACGTCTATGTGCAATAGCCTAATTCGTAGCATTTTGGAGGTTCATCTCCCGCATTCACTTCATCGTAGTGCGACAGTTAAAGCTCCCGCCAATCGGCTACATGCACATAGCCTCAGTCGTTATGGCTCATTATAAAAAAAAATAAAGCTCAAAAATTGAACGATATTGAGCCATATTTCATATATTTGTGAGCTAAATACAATATATTATGTTAGAAAAAAGACAAACAGAGATTTTTAATTTCATTCAAACTCATGAAAACTGTTCTACTGGGGAAATTCATAAAGAATATGAGACTTCATTTAGTTATGCTACGGTAAAACGAATCTTATCACAACTATTAAGTGAAAGATTTATAATCACAGTTGGAAAAGGGAAAGGAACAAGATATTTTATTTCGCCTTCATATGAATTATTGAATTCAATTGACTTGGAGAGTTACTATCAAAAGGAAATTGACGAAAGAGAAATAAAAGAAAATTTCAATATAGGTATTTTTGAATTATTATACAAAAGTGAAATATTAACTAAAGCTGAACTTTTAAAACTGACTCACTTACAAGAGAAATATCAAGAAAATATATCCCAATTGTCTGACTATGAATACAAAAAAGAACTGGAACGCCTTGCCATTGATTTAAGTTGGAAGTCGTCCCAAATTGAAGGCAATACGTATTCGTTACTTGAGACAGAAAGACTACTTAAAGACAAAGAAACTGCGGCAGGAAAAACAAAAGAAGAGGCGATTATGCTGCTAAATCACAAAGATGCACTAGATTTTATTGTAGAACATCCAGACTACTTAATTCCGTTGACCATTTCAAAAATAGAAGATATTCATAGTTTGCTTATTAAAGAATTGGCTGTTGACAAAAACTTAAGAAAACGCAGAGTGGGTATTTCAGGAACTAATTATCGTCCACTCGACAACGAATTTCAAATACGTGAAGCCTTAGAATCTACTTGTAACCTTGTGAATAAGAAAGAAAATATTTTTGAAAAAGCGTTATTGATTTTAGTATTGATTTCATACATTCAACCATTCATGGACGGTAACAAGCGAACAGCCCGAATTGTAAGTAATGCCGTTTTAATGAATTACAAACATTGTCCGATTTCATTTAGGACAGTTGACTCTGTAGACTACAAGAAAGCGATGTTACTGTTTTACGAACAAAACAACATATCGAGATTTAAAGAGATATTTATAAACCAGTTTGAATTTGCGGTTAAGACTTACTTTTGAACTGAAAAATAACGAACGCATAACACGCGCCTATTGTCACCTGCTGGCTGACGTGCATTTAGCAGGTTTTGCGCCCGCATTTCCTTTGTCGTTCCACGACAGCGAATGCTCCCGCAAACCGCCAATACCCATAGCCTCGGTCGTTGTGTGTGATTTATAAAATGTCGAACAGTTCCTAAAATCGACAATAAGAAAATTGGAGGAAAGGGGAAAGCCGAAAACCTATTAGAGTAGGCAATATTAAATGAATAAAAAATGAACAAACTATTTGTTAGTGTACTTACAGTTTTACTGTTCACTCTTGCGGGGTGTGAAAAAGACGATAATTTCGTTGAACCCAAAGAATTTACTTTTAATTTTATGAATAATGCAGAGGGTTGGTTGGGAGACTTTGCGGATTATCCAAATGACCCAGGTGTGGAAGACTTTTATGAATTGGAGTTTTCACATGCTACGTTACCAAGTCCTTTAAATACAAGCGAAGGTGCCTTACGACAGTCAGGTAATAATCATAGCGATGATTTGTTTATGTTCGTTAAAAAGAAAATTACGGGATTGAAGCCGAATACGAATTACAAGATTGAATTGGAAATAGAATTTGCCACCAATGCAGCAAGTGGTTCTCTTGGGGTAGGAGGTTCACCAGCAGAAAGTGTATACATTAAAGCTGGTGCATCGACCAATGAACCAATGAAAGTATTGGACAATTCAGACAACTATTACAGAATGAATATTGATAAAGGTAATCAAAGGCAAGACGGTACAAATATGAAACTTATTGGGAATTTTTCTAATGGCACAGATTTAGATGACTACAAATTGAAAATTCTTAAAACAACAAATCCTGTGAATGTGATGTCTGATGCAATTGGAGAACTTTGGGTAATTGTAGGAACGGACTCTGGTTTTGAAGCAACAACTACAATTTATTACAATCGAATTACTGTAAATGTAAAATAAACCACACACAACATTGTATATGCGATAATTGCGGGGTATAGTGGTAAATGGAATATTGTGCAAGTAATGATCCTTTATACAAACTTGAAAGGATACTGCCTTGAAACCCCGCAACTACGCATATACATTTCCGATATAAGCAATTAAAAAGACCATGATTTAGCAATGAAACATCTCAATATACTTTGGATTATAGGCGCTTCGCAAGGATTTTTGCTGACCATGTTTTTAATACTGAAAAAAGACAGAATTATTAATCTGCCTCTGATTTTATTTGTATTTCTTACCTCTATCGAATTGCTTTTTCAGTACGTTTATTCAAGCAAATTAATATTCAGTTATCCGCATTTACTCTACATTTCAGAGCCTTTCAGCATGTTGAGCGGAGTTTTGATTTATTTTTATTCGCGAAACATACTTTCAGGAACTTTTATTTTTAGAAAAATCGACTTGTTATTTTTTATTCCTTTTCTGTTGTATATTTTGTATTATTTTCCTTCTTATAATCAATCAGCCGAAGATAAAATTTTCGACATTATCGCTTTTTACAATTCAGGAATTTCTTGGAGCGAAAACTTGTTGGAATGGATTGTAGAAGTAATAGTTACCATACCTTTTCTCGTTTTTTCGGTTCGGTTATTAAACCAATATCACACAAAAATAAAAGACAATTTTTCCGATATTTCAAAAATTAGTTACATTGTTGTTCGTAATATTATAATTGCTTGTGCGGCAATGTATTTTATTGAAATACTTACAATCGTACTTTCTTTTTCAAACATACAAGTTGCAAGTTCTTTAAATTCGTTTTTGTATATTCTTATTATTGGTATTGTATATATTCTTGGTTACGATGCACTTGTGCGCAAAAGAGATGAAATTATTAAACTTGTTTATGTTCAGGAAATTCAAAAACAAGATATTTCGGTTTTAGCCACCGAAACTGATAATAATAAAACCGAAACTCGTCAGAAGTACGAAAAAAATGTTTTGTCGGAAACCAAAATCAGCGAAATTTCAGAAAAAATTTCAATGTGCATCAGCAAAGAAAAACCATATAGAAATCCGGAACTTCGCTTAAATGATTTGGCTCAACTCATTGGCGAACATCCCAACAATGTTTCGCAAGTGCTAAACGATGTTTTCAAGAAAATTTTTTACGATTTTATCAACTTTTATCGAATTGAAGATGCCAAAGTGTTTTTAAAATCGCCCGATTTTAAAAATTTCACCATCACAGCCATTGGTTTTGAAGTAGGTTTCAACTCAAAAACCGCTTTTTATTCCGCTTTTAAAAAATTTGCAGATACCACGCCTGCACAATTTCAAAAATTAAATTTACCTGAATAACAATAGGTTAGGCAAGTTTTAAACATCGAACTTATAAGTTCGTACTGTCATTTCATTGCTTTTATATCCCTACTTACAAGTCAAAACTTTCAGAAAAATAAAACAATGTATGTTTGCCAAAAAATTAAATCAAATTAAAATTTCGCAAATATGAAAAATCTAAAACGTATTTTATTTCTCGGTTTCGTACTGATAAGTTTTGCTACAACGATTTCGGCACAAGATGCTTACAGTGTTCAATCGCATGAAGTTGTCATTTCGGGCACCTCAAACATTCACGATTGGACGGCGCAAGTGATGAATTTAACTGGTACTGCTAAAATTGCAGAAGGTTTATTAACCGAAGTGAACATAAACGTAAATGCTAAAACATTGAAAAGTTCAAAAGGCAGTATCATGGACAGCAAAATGCAAGATGCTTTGAATACCGAAAAATTCCCAAAAATCAGTTATGAATTGATTTCCAACAAAATAGTGTCGGAAAATAATGGCATCACAAAAATTTCTTCAACCGGCAATCTTACCATTTCGGGCGAAAGCAAAACAATTGCGACTACAAGTATTTGCAAAACTTTGCCAAACGAAAACATCGAAGTTTCGGGAAGTTTTGATGTATTGATGACCAATTATGGCATTGAACCGCCAACTGCTTTGTTCGGAACGTTAAAAACCGCCAACAAAGTAACGGTAAATTTTAGAATTACATTTCAAAAATTAAAAGGGTAGGGAATGAAACAAATTAAAATCTGTCTGATTGGGTTTTCACTGTTTTTTGCACTGACTTCTCAGGCACAAATAACTGAAATTGAAACGGTAAACGATAGTACTTTTATATTTCACTCGAAAGGTAAAAATATGGTAAGTGTGCTTACTGGAGGTTTTTTAACCGAAGATGCTTTTTTTGAGTATTACGCATTTCGATACGGTAAATTATTGACTAACAGAATACTTGTAGGTGGAGAACTGGGGCGTTCGTGGTTTGGCGAGTGGGAGCGTACAAATCACATTGGCATATATTCTCGATACTATTATGCTGTATTTAAACACTTTTCGTATTATGCCGATGCTCAATATCTGTTTGGATACCGAATTTACGACAACCACCAAACGGCATCGAATTGGAATGGACGCACCAATAATTTTGCGGCAAACTTAGGTATTGCATTTACCGGATTTTATAAAAAACGTTTTGGTTTAGAGTTTTTTACCGGCTATGCTTTCAATATGCTACATATCGGAAATCACCCCACACTTAGCAAATACAATTGGTCGAAATCTGATATTGGTTACGGTTTTCAAGTCAATTATCATTTTTAAAAATAAAATTCCATGAAAAATAATGTATTAACTTTAAAAAAAATAATCATGAACAAGTATTTTTTAATTTCAATCACCACAATAGTCATCATAGCGGCAGTAATTTTTGTTGGTTGCGAAAAATTTAAAATCGAAAAATTTGCCGACAACGACAGTTATTGGGCAAAAAGCGAAACAATAAGTGTTAATCCGGCACTGAAAGCCGATTTGAAAGTAGATGTTGCCATAATTGGCGGCGGTTACACAGGTTTGTCGTCGGCATATCATTTGGCAAAAAAGAACCCCAATTTAAAAATTGCAGTTTTCGAGGCAAAAACTTTGGGAAGCGGTGCTTCGGGCAGACACGGCGGAATGGTATTATCTTCACTTTTAGACGAATATAGCGACGAAGAAACGCTGAAATGGACTTACGATTTGTCGGTAAACAATATGAAATTTATTGATTCGCTGTCGAAAGCCTTGAATATGAATTGCAATTTGGTTTTGAACGGATATTGCGAAACCATTTTCAGAGAAGAAGATGTGGCCGAATATAAGGCTTATGTAGAGGAAGTAAACGAAGCCGGTATTCCGTTGGAATTTTGGGACAAACAGAAAACCAAAGAAAAACTCGGAACCGATTTATATTTCGGTGCAATGTACGACCCAAACGGCGGCTCGGTTCATGCCGTAAAACTTATTAAATTGCTTAAAGTTGCTGTCGGAAACGAAGGTGTAACAATTTACGAAAATAGTCCGGTTGTATCGTTTGAAGAAGGAAAAACAATTAAACTAAAAGTAAAAGCAAACAAAGTAGAATACAATGTGGAAGCCGATGATATTGTTGTGGCAACCAATGCGTACACATCGAAACTCGGAATTTTCAAAAATAAAATAATGCCCGTACACACTCAAACTGCTGTAACCGAACCATTAACACAAGCACAGTTGGATGCTATAAATTGGAAAAGCCGTTTGCCTTTT
>CAZEEN010000190.1:0-742 GCA_964511115.1 uncultured Paludibacter sp.
GGCAATTGTATTTTTGCTTTTTCGGGCATAAAACGTCCCAAGTCCAGATTCGTCGAAAAATTCATTTGATACAAATCTTCCTGACGGCGGTCGAGCACATTGCTTTCGATGCTTCCAAAACCTGCAGTTTCGGTTCTACCGGAGAAGTTGATGCTACCCAAATCGGACAAACCAATAGCCAAATTACCCATAGCAGCCCAGCCACCGGATTCGTCGAATTCCGATAGTCGCATTTCGTTCACCCACACTTCACCGGTTTTTATTTCGCCTTTAGTGGAGTTGTTTCGGATACCAATCATAATATTTTCCACTTCCGAAATAGAAGGATTACCCACGACACGGATTTTATTTTTTCCTTTGTCGTAAAATGGAATATAGTCCGAAATATAAGAGCCGTTTTGTTTCGATTTATTACGCTCCAACTTCGCATTTGTAAGCACATCAAACGAAAAGTCAAACATGTTTTCTTCGGGCCAAACAATAGCGCGGTCCGTTTCCGATTCGTTGGAATAAATGCCCGCATCGGTCAACTTCAACGGAATTTCGTATTCGTAGTAATTATTGGTCATATCCGAACCCAACCGAACATAGCAACTCAAGTCGTAATCGCTGAGGTTTGTAAGGTCGCCCTCAAACTTTTCGGCATGTACAAATAGTTGCAAACGTTTATATTGACGCATATCGTACATGGTTTTTTTGTAAACTCCACGCGCATCGTTTGGAGCAAGGTTCATTACCTTTA
>CAZEEN010000190.1:752-5931 GCA_964511115.1 uncultured Paludibacter sp.
ATTGCTTGTTCGTTGAGCTTAGCAATTTGGGCCTGACCCGGATCGATAACGCGGGTTACACCCGGAGGCAGTACATAATTAACAGGACTTTTATCCGAATTCTCTTCAATATTGACAGCTTGCACATCCAAAGCTCCATTTGTAGTAGGCATTTTGCCGGGCAAGTTTAATTCTTTGTTGTATTTGCGCCATTCGCCACGTACCAATTCTAGCGTTGCAAAACGTAAGTGTGTTTCTTTTTCGAAACCGGTCATAAACATACGTACAAACCGAATCGACTTGAAATTACGGATGCTTCCTACTTTTTCCTGATAATCGCGAATTGGAATTTTAAACTGATACCAGCTTACTTCTTCCGAAGTTCCGTTGGCTAAATTGACAGTTGAAGTATATTTATCGGTAATAAAATTTCGACCGATTTGCATCGAATCGCGTTTGATAGCCACTCGGTATTGGAAATATTTTTCGTATTCGTTCAAGGTATTATCACCATTCACATCTTCCACATTTGGTAGCGAAGTAGCGGTAGTGGTATAATCTTCCTGCGAATTATCAGCATCGGGCGAGTTTCCTTCTGTTCCGTTAAAACGTTTGTAGCGCTTCAGAATGCTTGCTGATTCAGAGTCGTAATCGGAGCTTTTGTAAAAACGATAATTATCACCTGCTGGGTCGTTTATGGGCGAAAAAACATCGTCGGTTAGTCTTTGTAATGCTTCAGCACTTAATTTTGCTTTAAATCCGGCGACATAATCACGATAAGTTGGATAAATAATCTCATCATCGTTTGGCAAACCGTCCATACCCACATCCTGTTTGGTGCGTGCGCCAGGTGTATTGTCGAAAGCAGTTACGGTGGATTGTGTTTTTGGTACGCGTCCCCAAATGGTTGTTTCAACTTTGGTTAAGTCACCATCAATAGGTAGTCCGTGTTCAAATCCTTTCTTTCCGTCTTTCAATACATCTTCGCTTACATCACCTAAATTGAAATACAATTCACCACCAGCTTTTGGTTCTGTTTTATCGTAAATAAACGGATCCATCATCCAAAACTCAATGTATTCCACATTCGATGTTTCGAAATCGGTAGCATCCAGTTTACGCATAATTCCACCCCAACGTGCTTTTGCATTGGTCAAATTTCCATTACTGTCGATATTATCAGTATCTAAATTATACGGTCCGCGCTCAGTTGGGTAAAACGATAGGTTCATAACCGTAAGCAGGTTACGGTCGGTGATAATAACATCTTTATTCGGAAAAACTTCTTTTACCTGCACATCGCGTGTGTAGTGGTTCGACTGCGATTCCACATTGTTGCGCAAATGCTGCGGTGTGGTTCGTGTCGGGTTTTTTGAGTTCAGATTTTGGTCTACATAATACCAGGCCATCAAAGCACGGTTTTTACCATAATCGATGGTGCTCGACGTGGCTTCGGGGAATAGTTGTGGCGTGGAGGACAAATACCAATTTACAGGATAATGAATGTCAATGGAAGTTTTGGTCGATTCAAAATCGTCGATATAAGCTTGTCCTTGCGAACCTACCACCTTCGAATGTCCCGGAATGAGTTGAGCAAATTCAGCATTCAATGCTATGGTCGATGGTTTGGTAGCATTTACAAACGGTAGCTTATCGAGCATATTTGTTAACCACTGCGATTCGGTGCGCCAAGAGGTATTCATTCCCCAAATCGTATTCGAAATGGGTTCGCTTCCAGTATTTACTTTTTGCGTAAGCGGTTGTTCCGACAGGTGCATAATAGTTCCACCCAAACTGAAATCTTTGTTGAATTGATATTCTAAATGTGTTCCTAACAGCGATTTACGCTGCATGTTAAAGGTCGATTGGTTTTCGAGTTTTACATCAATATTAGTGCCCGATTCTATAATGGATTGATTCAGAATAGTTACCGTTCCCATGGTGTAATCCACCGTGTAATCCACATTTTCGACTAGTGTTGCACCTCCGGCAGTTACAGTTACCGAGCCGCGAGGAACGTTCATGGCATTCAATCGAATTTCGGAACCACCAGCCGATTTATATTCGCCCACAATTCTAAATTTATTTAACTCGCTTAATTCCTGTGCTATAACTAAGGTCGAATCGTATAATTCCTGAAAAACATATTTTTGTGCAATAACCGGGTCGCCAATCATTTTCTTTAAGTGCGAACCAAAGGGTTCCAATACCGGAAAAAATATTCTACCCGACGACGAAATGGCGGTTAACCCTTCCACAAAATCGAATTTTCCATCCGAACCCACATTGTTTTTTACATCCAAGCGGTCGAGATTCATTACGCGTAACAATAATTTATTTTTAATATTACTTTCGGTAATGTATTGCATATCAGTGCCAACTGAATCGTTTCGGTAAACTATATTCAAATCGAAGTTATCTTTTTCGATTTGCATGGCCCCCAACGAATACACGTTTTTCATCATTAAGTGCCATAAATTACGCTGCGGAAGTTGGGTTGTGCTTTTTAATAATTTGACAATTAATGCCGGTGATGTTGAAATGTTGGGGTCGTTTATCGGGTCAGTGGAAAATTCACCCACTTGATAAACACTTCCGCGGTATGTGTATTCAAAGGCTACACCCAACACATCGTCGGGATTTAACTGCGATTTTAACGAAATGATACCCAGCGTATTATTAATGTTATATTCGGTAGGTTCGAGTTTGCGGGCACTTTCAATTTTCTCAAAATCTTCACCTCCAATGACGCCAAACGAACTTAAAGCGCCAGTAATTACGGAGTTTGCTTGTTGCACATCGCGCACATTGGGCAATACTTTTACATCATCGTACAAGTTATTGGCTTTGTTATGTGGATTAGTTGCTGTGCTGGCAGTCCAGTGTGTGTTATCAATTTTGGAAGTTTCGCCTAAGTCCATAAATGCCAGAATGTTACGTGCTTGGTCGTAGTTCGCACGTTTGTTGGTAATCCATACTTCTACACGATTAATTGTAACGCCCGACGAAACGTAGGGTAGATTACTCATGGCATTTTCGTAGTTATCGCGGAAAAAATGACTCAGGAAAAAGTGACGATTTTCGTCGTATTCGTCCACTTTTACTTCGAATTCGGTTTTCTGAACGCCACCTTTCGAACTTACGGTTTTGGACTCCGATTGTTGTTGTGTGGCAATGGCCGAAACGCTCAGTTTGCCAAATTGTAGGTCGGTTTTAATACCAAAAAGGGCAGTGCTTCCGCTAATCAACGAGCTGTTGAGCGGCATGCTTACATTACCGGCCTGTATGTTTTTAATAATATCATCCTCTTTGCCTTTGTAGGCTAATTTTACCATTTTCTGGTCGAAATCGAAACTCGACTCGGTGTTGTAGTTCATACCAAAATTCACCTTTTCGCCCACAGAACCTTGAATATTCATCTGAATTTTCATGTCGAAATTAGGAGTGAGCACACTGCGCATTTCTTCGGTAAGTGCCGGATTTTCAACCCGATTGTGTTTTACTCCAAAAATCAGTTCGGCCGAACCTTGTGTTTTTACCTGCACACCGCCTGGTCCAAAAACTTTATCGGCAGGTCCGATATTGAATTTCATATCCGATACCGAAAACTTATCTTCGTTATTCACTTCACCGCGCGTGTTTTTCTCTTTCCAATAACTCTGCAATTCCTGTTGGTACGAGTAATTTCGGTATTCTTCGCCTGTCATGGTGTAAGGAGTCGCAATTTCCATATCACCCGCTTTGGTGCGGAAAATATAATTTCCGGTGCGGTCGTCGAACTCAATTTCAGTTTTAATATTCGACGGGAGTTTGCTGTCCATTGGTAGTACAACGTTCAAATCTTCAATGGAATTTTGGGTATATTTTTTTACTGGAAAAACTTTTTTAGCTGTATCGATTACTGCTGTTTCGTCTTCGGGTAGGCGTGTGTTTGTAAAAACAGTTGCCTCCATACTTATGAATGCATAAGCTGAGCCAACAACTAACAAGGTTAAAATCAGGATATAGAAATATTTTCTCATTTACAAATTGGTATGTTCCGGAATAATAGTCATTCTGTAAGTTGAAATGTCTATTGTTTTTTCTTTTTTATGTTTATTAAACTCTGACCCCCAACCCCCTAATGGGGGCTTCAGACGAGGCATTTTTAATTTCTCCTTTCTTTTTTGGAGAATATGTCTTAGCCTCCAGTAGGGGATTGGGGGTCAATATAATTCAAACTTATATAAACTCTAATCTTTTCAAAAAATATTGATTATAATTTTGACAATTACATCATTTTCAGAGCCATTTTTATTAATTGCTCTACTCGTAAGTTTGGTTCGTTTTTTAGAATTTGGTCTACTGCTTTTTGCGATGCATTGGCAACAAAACCAAGCATTACCAAAGCCGAAACCGCTTCTTCTTTCACTGGATTGCTAACAGGTAGGCTGTATTGTCCTGTACTGTTTGCACCAGCAACTTTCAGAATTTTATCTTTTAAATCCACAATAATACGTTGCGCCGTTTTAGTGCCAATGCCTTTAATCGCATTCAAAGCTGTCACATTTCCGGTTGCTATCATGTCCTGAATTTCCTGTGTGGAATACGACGACATAATCATACGCGCGGTATTAGCACCAATGCCCGAAACCGAAATAAGCAGCAGAAACAGTTGACGTTCAGCCTGATTCATAAATCCGTACAAAATGTGCGCATCTTCGCGAATGGCTTCGTAAATAAACAAACGAGCCGATTTTTCACTGTTTAAAGTAGTGTAAGTAGGCAAAGTAATATTGATACAATATCCCACACCACCCGCATCGATAACTACAAATGCCGGAGTCAGTTCGGCAATTTCTCCTTTTATATAATCGTACATTTTTACAAGTTAGAAATTAGAAGTTAGAAATTAGAAGTTAGAAATTAGAAAATAAGAAATTCTTTATATGGTTTAAGTACTTTATAAACCTTATAACTTTACAAACCTTATAAACCTGATTTTTAACCTGCAAATATACTCAAATTTTCAATACTGTTCAAACGTTAAAACAATATGAGCCATTTAAACCATTCAAACTCTTCACCCCGATAGCTATCGGGGTTTCAAATCTTCAAATTCGTATGGTTATTAACGGCATTTTATTTCAAAAAGTACAATTGCAGTGTTAAAAAATGATGAAATTCAAGTTAACTTCCTTGATAAATGTTACAACACAAA
>CAZEEN010000191.1:0-5886 GCA_964511115.1 uncultured Paludibacter sp.
AAGGCGATTTGTCGGAAAATGCAGAATACGATGCGGCGAAAGAAGCACAAGGTATGCTCGAAATGAAAATTTCGCTGCTGAAAGAAACCATTGCCTCGGCACGTATGATTGACGAAAGCAAAATTAATACGAACGAAGTGCAAATCTTGACTCGTATTAAGATTAAAAATACAAAATCAGGCCAGTTGATGTCGTATATGCTTGTGTCCGAGAGCGAAGCCAACCTGAAAGAAGGCAAACTATCGGTTACAACTCCTATTGCCAAAGGATTACTGGGTAAAAAAATTGGCGAAAAAGCCACTGTTACTGTCCCATCGGGTGTAATGGAATTCGAAGTAATGGAAATTAGCTTGTAAAGACGGGGCGTGCCCCGTTTCAACAAAAACTATCAATCATTTCACCATGACCATTTTTAGTAAAATAATTGTCGGCGAAATACCTTGCTATAAAATTGCAGAAGACGAAAACTTTTTTGCTTTTTTGGATATTCGCCCCATGACCAAAGGTCATACGCTCGTTGTGCCAAAATTGGAAGTAGATTATCTTTTCGATTTGGACGACAAAACGCTTGCCAATATGATGGTTTTTGCAAAAAAAGTAGCTAGAGCAATTGAGAAAAGTATTTCGTGCGCTCGGGTTGGAGTAACAGTTATTGGTCTAGAAGTACCACATGCACACATTCATCTTATCCCTATAGAGCGTGAGTCGGATATGAATTTTCACAATGCAAAAATGCAACTGTCTAGCGATGAAATGTTGGAAATTGCTCAAAAAATCAGCCAAAACATATAATAAATAGAAATATCTAAAGGAGAAGGACAATTGATTAGTTGTCCTTCTTTTGTTTTTCTAGTGTCGACAACATACCACAGGCCGCAAAAATATCTTCGCCACGCGATTTGCGGATGGTTGTTACAATGCCGTTCGAAGTTAAATAATCGCGGAAAAACACCATTTTATCTTCCTTCGAAGTTTTTAAATCAACATTGGGAATGGCGTGAAAACGGATAAGGTTTACACGGCAATCAATTCCTTTAAGCAAACGTACCATTTCCACGGCATGGCGCATTGAATCGTTAAAGCCATCGAACATAATATATTCAAACGAAACCCGACGCTGATGACTGAAATCGTGTTTTTTTAGTTCATTCAGTATATCAACAATTGGAAACGGTTTTTCAACAGGCATAATTTTTAGTCGTTCGTCGGGGAATGGCGAATGCATACTTACTGCTAAATGGCAATTAGAATGTTCCAGAAAAATTTTCATTTTAGGTAATACGCCTATAGTCGAAACGGTTACTCGACGCGGACTCCACGCATAGCCATAGTCAGCGGTCAAAATTTCAAGTGAACGAAGTAGGTTGGCTAAATTGTCCATTGGTTCGCCCATACCCATAAAAACTAGATTTGTGAGCTTATCAGCCTCAGGTACCGAAAGTATCTGGTTTAGAATTTCGGCAGCAGACAAGTTTTTCGTAAATCCTTGTTTACCTGTCATACAAAACAAACAATTCATTTTACAACCTACCTGCGACGAAACACAAAGCGTGTGGCGATCTTCGTCAGGTATATAAACCGTTTCTATAAAATTATTGTCCGTTGTGGTGAAAAGATACTTTTTAGTGCCATCGACAGATGCCGTTTCCTGCGAAGGCAACGAACGTCCAACTTCGTATGTCTGCGAAAGTGTTTCTCTGTTTTTTGCCGACAAATTGGTCATCTCTTCAATCGAAAAAATGCGTTTCCGGTAAATCCAGTCGGCAATTTGCTTGCCTGTAAAAGCAGGCATGCCGAGTTCTACGGCTAAAGTCTTTATTTCGTCGACAGTTTTGCCGATTAATGGAGTTTTCATGTTAGTTGTAGATGCCCCAAGCCCCTGAAGGGGATGTGAATTAGTATCGTTAGTCATGTAACTTTTCGATTATGTTAAAAAGAAAAAATCGTTTTGAAATTGAACCTTTACTTAAAAAGCAAAACGGAATGAAAAGGTTCATTCCGTTTTGCTTTTTTTTATTTAAAAAATTCTATCAAAAGAAATTAATGCGATTATCAACAATATCCGCTTTGTCTTTTATGTCTTGAATAATTGTATATGGTAACGAATAACTCAAGCGAGAGTTAAGCATCATAACCTGCATTTTAGCATCAAAAGGAGCATTGCTTATTTGTGGGTTTGTTGGTAAAACAACATAAACACCGGCATTTCCTTTTATTGGAACCGAAATTTTATTGGCAGGTAATACCGATACTTTACCTACAACTGCTGGTTCGAAACCTGCAACCCCAAACTGATAAGCTGCAAAATTAACAGCCGGAGCCGATTTTACTTCACTACTGATAGCAGCAGCAAGTCCTTCAATCGAAGGTGTTTTAGCAAGTTGAGCATTTAATTTTTCGATAATCAAAGTAGCTTTTTTCTCACGAACGAGTTCTGCTTTAATTTGTTCCGATACTTTTTCAACCGGACGGAAACCTTTTTCCAATACTTCGGTAACAGTAGCTACTACAAACTGATTGTTACAATCATAAACATCCGATACAGTTTCTTTATCGTTTTCGAATGCCCAACGTACTATCTGACGCGATTGTGGCAATTCAGCTATTTTGTCGGCAGTTGTTGATAATTCGTTAGCAGTACGTACTGTGTAGCCTTTTTCCTGAGCTTTTTTATCAAACTCCGAACCTTTCAGTTCGGCAGCAAATTGTTTTGCTTCGTTGTAAATTCTGCTTACAGTCATATTGCTGGTAGCCACTTTAATTTCGAAAATTGCCAATTTTACTTTAGGTTTAGCGGCTGTTTTTTCAGTTACCTGAAATATCTGTGTTCCCTGTTCGTTTTTAATAGTGAAAATGCCATTTACAGCACTTGCAAACGATTTTGTAATAATTTCTTTGTCGAGTCCGGTTACGTCTTCCATTATCCAACCTATTTCACCACCATTAGCTGCTGTTTGTTTTACTGCTGAGTATTTAACGGCCATAGCCGCAAAATCGCCACCTGCATTAATAGCTGCTAAAATACTGTCAGTTTTAGCTTCGTCGGCTTTTGCAAGATAGATATGACGCAATTTTGCCGAATCCGATTGCATAATACCAGTTTCCATAACACGAGCCATTGTGTAGATGTCGTTAGCAAATACAGGTCCCATAATTGTTCCAGCAGGATTGCCAAAAGCAAAATCTTTCAGATTCGCAGGTACTGTTGCTACAGAATAAGGTTTTCCGGTGTAGCGAACTTCTGAATTTTGATTTACAAAAGCAGCAACCTCAGTAGTAGTTCTAAACTCTGGGCTTAATGTGTTCATGGCAACTTCCGCTTTTTTGTAATCTTCGGTCGAAGGTTTTACTGCGAAAACTACAAATTTAAGCGAACGGGCAGCTTCCTGTTTGTATTGTTTCTTTTGTTGGTTGTAGCGGTCTTTAATTTCGCTTTTCGAAACTTCAACATCCTTGTCGGGAATTGCAAAATAGGGTTGAACCACATAATTTACATCTACACTGCGTTTGGCTGCTTCGTATTCCGATTTGGCATCCAAGCTGTTGGCAGTAACTGCTTTCGACATTAATGCATTGTATTTTTCCTGCAACAAAGTCATTTTAACGTTTTTCTCCCAAAATTTCCAGTATTTTTTGGCTTGATCTATTTGGTTACGCATTTCCTCGTTTTCGGGAGTTGCTTCCAGGCTGTTCAAGAACTGAACCAATGCAGGGCGACTAAACTGTCCGTTTTCGCCGGCAAAAGCTCTGCGTTGAGCAATAAGTGGATGGATGTTGTTGCCAATTAAACGATCCGAAAGTTCGTCTACACCAACTGCTAAGCCTAATTTTTCAGCTTCGGCATACAACAATTCTTCGTTTAATAAACTTTCCCAAACCGAAGTTCTGAGTTGTGTGTTAATGTCGTCGGTCAACTCCGATTGTCCGGTTTCGATTTTGTAAACTTCAACCATTTGGTCGATAGATGCCTGAAAATCATTGATGTTTACTTCTTCGCCATCAATTTCGGCCACTACTTCGCGCGATTTGTTAAAGTAAGTCGATCCCTGTGTTAATGCGTCGCCAATAATAAATGCAAATAATGCAAAACCTACTACGACCATGAGCAAAACACCTTTGCTTCTGATTTTTCCTAAAATAGCCATTTTTTAATAAGATGTATTGTTAAAATAATAATTCTTTTTCTCTTTGAGGGCACGAATATACAAAAAAAAACGCTTGTAACGGTACTAAATTAAAATTTATTATAACAATTCAAAAGTGATTACAAGGTAAATAAGTGCCATAATTTTTATTATTTAGCTGAAAATCAATAAATAATAGAATATAAAACCCTATTGAAAAGTAGCGGTTCCGATTTTATAATTTTGATACTTTTACTAAATCCACTCGATTATTATTTACCTTTATACATTTGCAAAGGAATCCTTCAATCCGAATTTGTTCGTTCAATTTTGGGAAATTTTGGTGATGATGAAGTATAAATCCGGCCATTGTTTCGTAATCATCCGACTCGGGAATGTCCAGCAATAGTTTTTGATTGGCCGTTTTTACTTCGAGCCTGCCCGAAATAAGATATTCGTTTTCGCCAACTTTTTCTGCTGTATAATCTTGTATATCGTGTTCGTCTTCAATTTCACCAAAAATTTCTTCCACAATATCTTCCAGCGTTACTATCCCGGCTGTTCCACCAAACTCATCAACAACCACCGCTATGCTTTTCTTTTGTTGCATAAAGGTTTTCATCAGCTTTTGAGCTGCCATTGTTTCGGGCACAACAGGTATTTGGTTTATGTGTTTTTTCCAGTCCGATTGATGATTAAACATCTCGGAAGAGTGAATATAGCCTATAATATTGTCGATATCCGATTTGTAAATTGGAATTTTCGACAATCCGGTTTCGATAAATGTTTGCTTAAGTGCTTGTACGTCTGTGTTGTATTCCAAAGCAATAATGTCGGTTCGAGGTACACAGCAATCGCGCAAACGTACTTTCGAAAAATCAAGTGCGTTTTGAAAAATCTTTACATCAGTTTGCATGTCATCTTCGTTCAACGTAAAATCGATACTTTCTTGCAATAAATAATTTAAGTCGATACGCGAAAAATCATTGTCCTCGTTGCCTTTATCAAACTTTACACCGAACGCTCGTAACAATACCAACGAAATCCACGAACTGAAGCGGGCAATAGGATACAAAACGATATAAAAAAACAATAAAAACCACGAAAAAAGATGTAGCCAGAAATTTGGATTTACTCTGAAAATAGTTTTAGGTAAAAACTCACCCGTAAGTAGCACTAGACTTGTGGCAATAATGGTTTGAAACAGTGTAACAATCAGTTGACTGTCAATCCAATAAAAGGCAGGTGTTAGCAGTTTTGCCATTAATAGGCCATACACAACAAGCGCAATATTATTACCCACAAGCATAGTGGCAATATATTGTTGAGGGTTTCGTAAAAAAATATGGAGAATTGAGGTCGAAAGCGTTTTTTGTTTACGGTCCAATTCGAAACGTAGTTTATTCGAACTGATAAAGGCAATTTCCATTCCGGAGAAAAAAGCCGAAAGCAAAAGCGACCAAAATATATAAATTAGATTATCCAAGCTCTGTTTGTATGACTGAATTCGTCTGCAAATATACTATTATTTGATGGTATAATACAAGAAAACAATATAAAATGACATATAAATTGATTATTTTTCGATTATAAATTGCTGATTATTTTACTCTTATCAATTTTTAGTCGAAATATGCCAAAAATCAAACTTTAGTTGTTTGTTATTTTGAAAAAATGACGTATCTTTGCAGTCGCTTTTTGAAAATCGATTTAGTAGCTCAGCAGGTAGAGCACATCCCTTTTAAGGATGGGGTCCTGGGTT
>CAZEEN010000192.1:0-5831 GCA_964511115.1 uncultured Paludibacter sp.
CGGCACCTGCACAAGTTATGGTTCCCGAATTTGAACAATACTCAATAATACCGGTTGTTGTAGCGGAGCCAAAAGTGCCAACAATTCCGGCAACACTACTAACTCCCTTAACATTAATTGCATTTTTACAATTAATAAACTGAGCATAAATTGATCTTCCTGCAAACGCCCCGGCAGTCGAACCCGAATTGGTGACAGTTATAGAACCGGAAGCAATGCTTAGGTTTTTGATAATTACATTCGTCCCGGATGTCCCGGTTGGATAGCCAAATAAACCGGCATAAACCGTGGTGGCATCATTGATATAAATATTACTGATAATATGGTTGTCACCATCAAATACTCCCGCGAAAGCTGTGGCTGTGGCTATTCCGATAGGTGTCCAGCTTTTTGTCGGACCGTTCAAATCAATATCAGCTGTTAGCTTGTAGTACTTACCAGCTGTATTTCCATTGGCAGTTTGTGTAGCGTTTGCCAACGAAGCTAAATAAGAAAGCTGTTCTGCAGTTGCAATTTGATACGGGTCACCCACAGTACCAGTACCACCGGCAAAAGCAGCTGCAGCAGTTCCATCCCATGGCGCAGCTATAGCAGAAATAGCCATCAGTGCACTAATTAATAAAGTAAGAAATTTTTTCATATTGATAGAATTTATTAAGTTTAAAATTTGATTGTTGAGTCATTCAAATTAGTTTGCAAAAATGAGACAATATTTTATATATGTGCTGAAAGTATTGTGCAGAAAATTTGAAATATCGTGCAGAAATCACTCTATTTAGTTCCTAAGTATCAAAACATTAAAAATAATACACTAAATTTGTCTTTGTTATCTCAACTAATCATTGCTTTATGAAACGATTCATATTTTTACTCGCACTTAATTGCTTGTTTATTAGCCTATTATCGAATGAGATTACGTTTGAACATTTGGGCTTCGAAAAGGGCTTAACGCAGATTACCGTGTTTGCCTTGTATCAGGACGAGAATGGAGGCATTTGGATTGGCACAAACGATGGGTTGGTGCATTATAATGGGAGTACTGTTGAAAGTTTGATTAATTCAAAGCAGGAGTCCGACTTAATTTCGGGATTTGTAGCTACAGTTTGTGGCGACAAGCAAGGTCATGTGTATGCGCTTATCAACAACCGAATTGTGGAGTATGACATGCGAATGCAAAAACTTCAAGCCTTAGTTTTATCCAAAGAACTTCAAAATAAACGCATTACAGCCATTCAACAAGGAAAAGATGGTTTGTGGATTGGAACTGCAAATAATGTTTATTTATATCGGAACGGAAAAACAACAAAATATGCTTCACTTTCGTCAAGTAGTTTGACTGTAACTGCTCTGTGCCAAACACTTGATGGAAAACTAATTGTTGGAACACTCGAAAAAGGAGTTTTTATCATCGACGGAGCTCAAAAACAATATAACTTTCTGCCAACTTGCGTCAATGTCAATCTTATTTACGAAGACAGCAAGCGAAATATTTGGATTTGCACCAGCGAAAGTGGACTTTTCAAAATAGATAATCAGCTTCAAATCAAATCGTTCACTGCCAGCAATCTCGACCCATCGGGGCTTTCGAGCAATATTGTACGAAGTGTGTGCGAGGATAATAATAACAACCTGTGGATTGGCACTTTTGCCGGACTAGACAAGTTAAACCTGGCTACAAATGGTATCGAGCATGTGGGTTTATCCACCGACAAAAGGCATAGTTTGAGCAGTCAATCTATTCGTTGCCTAACCAAAGATGCACAGGGAACTGTCTGGATTGGAACATATTATGGTGGAATAAACTATTTTAATCCTGACCCTGATGTTTACCAGTACTACGATTTTAAAAAATCGCAATCCGACTTTTTGTACCCCATTATAGGTAAAATAATTGAGGACATTCGGGGCGATTTTTGGATTTGTAGCGACGGAAAAGGATTGATTTATTTCAACAAAAAAAACAATAACTATCGGTTTTTTTCAACAGACAATTGTGCTATTTCGGGCAATAATATAAAAAGTATTTACTACGATGCAGCATCCGATATTTTATGGATTGGTACTTATCGGAATGGATTAAATAGATTCGAGCTTAAAAGTAAACGGTTTACACACTACAGTATTGGAGCTAAAAGTACCAACATACCTAATGAGCTTCAGGAAACAGTTCAGGCAATTACGCCCTATCAGAATTTTCTGATGTTAGGAACTTTGCACGGAATTTACAGTTTCAATATAAACGATTCGAAAATAACCCAACTACCATTTAATAAGACAGTTCGCGACTTTTTAATAGAAAAAAACTACCTGTGGATAGCCAACCCCGACGGGTTATTGAAATACAACATTTCTACACAAAAAATTGAAAAGGAATATAAACAAGACAACGACCGCCAGAATAAACTTCCCAAAAACAGAATTACTAAGCTTTTTGTTGATAGTAAAAAAAGATTTTGGATAGCCACCGAAGGAGGCGGAATTGTACTTTTCGACGAAAAGCAAAACAGTTTTACGGCATTTACTACAGCTACTTGTGGAATTGAGAGTGATAATGTGAGTTGCCTCTCCGAATCGAAATACGGGTATTTGTTGGTGGGCACAAACAAGGGTTTTTCACGCATCGATGTGGAGAAAAGGAAAAGTTTTAATTACAGCTCAAAAAATGGATTTTCACTGCTTTCGCTCAATTATGGAAGTATCTTCACTAGTTCATCGGGCGAATTAATTATGGGGGGTATTGATGGAATGACTATCTTCCGTGAAGAATCGTTATCGAATTTCGGAAAGCCATTTAAAATGAGGTTTACCGATTTGTGGGTAAATAATAAAAAGGTAACACCCGCCGACGAGACTGAAATTTTAAAAACAGCACTTCCATACACAACCGAGTTAGAATTCACACACAACCAGCGAATAATTTCAATTGCCTTTGCTACTGACAATTACGTAAAAGTAAACCAACCAAATTTTCAATATAAATTGGATGGTTTTGACAAACAATGGATTGAGATAGACCCTGCAAATTCCATTAATTACATGAATTTGCCTTCGGGAAAATACACCTTAAAAGTTCGTAGCCTTGTAAATGAAAATGCTGAAAGTGTCGAAGAAATTTCGCTGCAAATAACTGTTTTGCAGCCTATTTATGCACGTTGGTATGCGTATCTAATATATTTTATGCTGATAACAGGCATTTCGGTTTGGATATTCCGATTTTATCAATCCCGTCTTATTTTAAGAACTTCGTTGGAGTATGAGCGGCGCGAGAAAGAACAAAATGAAGTGGTGAATCAATCGAAACTTCGGTTCTTTACCAATATTTCGCATGAATTCCGAACACCACTTACATTAATTTTAGGACAATTGGAGATGCTTATGCAATCGTCAAAAATTGCTCCCAATTTTTATAAAAGCATTGTGAATGTTCATAATAATGCTGTAAAAATGCATCAGCTAATCAGCGAGCTGCTCGATTTTAGGAAACAAGAACAAGGCTTTAAGAAACTTAAAGTAAGTGAGCAAGATATTGTGGAATATATGCGTGAGATTTTTGTATCATTTCAGGAATTTGCAGTTTATCATAACGTTGAATTAACTTTCGATACAAACAAAACTAAAATACTTCTCTTTTTCGATTACATTGAGTTACAAAAAGTATTTTACAATCTTATTTCCAATGCTTTTAAATATACACCCAAAGGAGGAAAAATTGGAGTAACTATTGATGCAGGAGATACCAGCGTTAAAATTGGAGTTTCGGATACAGGGATTGGCATTTCGAAAGACAATCTCGAAAAGATATTCGACCGTTTTTATCAAGCAGATAATGAAGATGATAGCAGCTTGCAAAACAAAGGCACCGGCATTGGACTGGCTCTGGCAAAAGGAATAGTGGAATTACATAAAGGCAAAATTTCGGTAACAAGTGCAGCTTCGTATGGTAGTGTTTTTACGGTGGAACTTTTAACCGGAAAGTCACACTTTATAAATAATACGCAGGCGGAAATAATTGAGAAACACGAAAATTCAAACTCCGACTACAAAATTCTAACCGTTTTGGATAAAGAGTTTCTGAAGGAGGCAAGCGAAAATCAACAAAAAAACTTTGCGGAAAAACCCACTGTTTTAATTGTGGAAGATAACGAAAGTTTACGGCAAATGTTGGTGCAGCTTTTCGAATCGATGTATAATATTTTGGAGGCAAATAATGGATTAGCGGGTTACAATACAGCTATTGAAAAACACCCTGATCTGATAATAAGCGATGTAATGATGCCCGAAATGAATGGAAATGAGCTATGTACAAAGCTTAAAGGAAACTTTGAAACTTGCCACATTCCGGTGGTATTACTTACCGCTCAAACAAGTCCCGAACAAAACATCGATGGACTGAAACGTGGTGCCGATGATTATATAACCAAGCCATTTAATGTAAAAATACTAGTAACCCGCTGCAACAACTTGCTGATAGGTAGAAAAATACTTCAGGAAAAATTCAGTAAGCAAATTGACACCAAAGCCTTTAATATTGCAACCAATGAGTTAGACCAAAAATTCATTGAAAAAGCCATTGCAATTGTTGAAAAGAATATCAGCATGGAATCGCTCGATGTAAATTTTCTGTGCACAGAAATGGCAATCGGTCGAAGGGTGTTTTTCTACAAAATGAAAAGCATTACCGGTGAAACTCCGAACGACTTTATTCAAAATATTAGACTAAAAAAAGCTGCATGGATGATTCAAAATATCCCTAATAAAACGATTGCTGATATATCCGAAGAGTTGGGCTATAATTCGGTAAGCTACTTTGGAAAATGCTTTAAAGCAAAATTTGGGGTTGTGCCATCGGAGTATAAAAATTTGAATAACAAACAATAATGCTAGAGATATTAAAATATAAAATTAATTCGATCTTAAATATATCCTCACCCAACTCCAATCACCTTCCCAGCACCAGCACCTTTCACAGCCATTGGCTTTCCAAAATCATCATAAGCTCCAAACTCAACAGCAACGGTAAGAACAAGGGTGTCGCTGTCGTTAAAGGTTATTTCGGGGTGTGTCAAATCCAATTTGATGTCAAGCGTTTGTGCATTCACGGTTCCTGATATTAGAAACCATTCGGTGGATTCAATGCGTCGGCCTAAACCGATGGTGTCGTGCATGGGTTCGTAATCTTTAATTCGTTCGTTGAATACCAGGTCGGTTACTACGCCTAAGCAAGCACTAATTCTGAAAAGTCGGTGCTTTTCGTACACCTGCAAACCAAGGCTACACGCAAACTCAGGAATGGTGATAGTTGCCGAGGTATTCTCGCGGTCAATCTTCCAGTCGAGTGGTATGCGCAGCACACTATCGAAGCGGGTTGTGCGGTTAAAATTAAACCCAACCAAATACTGCTTGTACTGCGAAAGCAGAATAGACCGTTTGCCCCACTCACCTTCCATATCGGCTCGTTGTATGTTTTTCATGAGCGAACAAAGTGCAGGAGCCAGGTTGTAATCAGCTACCTGATGCATTCCGAAGAAAGCCAGTCGTATGGCTTTACTCATTTTGGAACATCCACCAAATTCCTTGTTATTGCGCCTTGTGTTCTCAAATTCCGGTCGGTTCTTTATCTGTTCTTTGGTAGCACCACCTTTACTTCGTAAAAAGATTTCATTACTTCCCTTGCGGGTATAATACGTGATATTGCCGATAGTACCTGTGTACTGATTGTTTTGTTTTACGCGAGCCATGTTATTAAAGTTAGAGATTAGAAATTAGAAAATTAATAAAATAGTTTATTCATTGCTTCTTCGCATCATTGCCGTAGCTGAAAGCTAATACAA
>CAZEEN010000193.1:0-5809 GCA_964511115.1 uncultured Paludibacter sp.
GGCGTTATTTGTGGTTATTAAGTGGCATTGCCACGGCCTATTTGTCTTGCGTTGTGGTTTTAACCCAATGCAATCTGGTTGGAGGTTATTATCTGTGTCAATCTGTGTTATCTGTGGACAAGGGAGTTGTTGGTGGTGGTCTTATTTTGCTCTTTTATCGTTATAAATAAAATCCAGATTTTTGTAGTATTTAAATTTACTATCGGAGCTTATTAATGGTATCTTTTCGGTAATGGACTGGGCTATCCCGATAGCTATCGGGATTCGGTCAATAGGGTCGTTGTGTCCGGGTACGGCAGGAAGTTTTGCAAACGTATCGAAATGCTCCGTTTTTGAATGAAGTATCTGTAAATTATATACTGTTTTAATTACATTTAGAAACTCATCGCCTGTTTTCTGTTTTGGCGCTATTCTGCCAGTTTGAAACAAATGTAATGCTTCGAAAATACTCGAAGAACTTACATAAAACACATTGTTGTAATCGGACATTAGTATTGGCGATATTATCTGTGTTTAATATTGACCTTTACTTCAAGTATTTTCTATTATCAACATCTGATAGGATATTTATTTGTTGAATAGCGATTTGATTTAGTTTTTTCAATCTATCACCTTGTGTTAGATTTTCATTGATAAGTAATGCGTTGATGTTTTTTACAAGAATGTTGGCTGCACTCGGCATAGTTCGAATAAATTCGACTCTGCACTCATTGGCACAACATTACTCCAGATTCGATAGACAGATTAATTCGTTAATATTAGCATAGTCGCGCATATTACCTTTTAAGTTTGGATTTTTGTCACGCCATTCCTTTGCAGTCATTCCAAAGAGTGCCACATTTAACAAGTCTGCTTCATTTGCATATACAAAATTTATTTGTTGAGGTGTAAGTGTTGGAGGTATTAGATTCGTTTTTATAGCATCGGTATGAATTCGATAGTTAATCTTCGCCAATTCCCTTTTTGCATTCCAACCTATTGTTTTTTGCTCCTCCGCTTTTAAACGTTTAAATTCAGTTATCAGGTAAAGTTCGAACTCAGCAGAAATCCAAGCAGCAAATTTGAAAGCAATATCCGAGTGGGCGTATGTACCACCACCATATCTGCCGGACTTTGAAATAATGCCAATTGCATTGGTTTCAGCAATCCATTTCTGCGGCGACATCCAAAAATGAGGTTTTGCCGATTCATTTTTAAACCCCTCATATATGTGGGGTTTAAAAACAGGATTATTTAGTTTCTCCCACAATCCCAGGTATTCAATGGTACTGTAAGTTCGTAGCCACAAACTAATTATTTGTGATGGATTATCAATATCCCTTACTTTTGCAATATCGGTTAGCGATATAAAATCTTCCTGATCTTTTTTGTAAAAGACGATTTCAGTTCCTTTTATTGTTACGGTTTCCTTTTTTTGCATAAACAGTTGATAAAAACGAACACGACAAATAAACTTTGACACACTAGGTTCTGTTTATGTGTGAGTTCCATGTGACCTTTTAAAAATTAAATATAAACACATGAATTTTGGTAGGTAATAAGCAAAAAATATATATTTAAAGTGGCCTTGTAATGATAAACTGTAGTTTAAAGCGGCCTTTTATTTAACATATTACATTAATTACAGGCAAAGGTAGAAAAAAAATTGCAAAGAGGCAATTTTTTTGGCCTTCGGCGTTATTATGCCCTGCGGGCGTTAGTAGGCTTCGGCGTTATTATGGCCTTCGGCGTTATTAAGCTACGCTGTTATTGGGTGCGTTGCACGTTGGAGGGGCTTCGCCGTTATTGGGTGCGTTGCACGTTGGTTGGCTCTTCGTGCGTTAGTAGCCCTGCGGGCGTTATTGGGTTATTGGCCTAAAGGCGTTATTATTAGCTACGCTGTTATTATGGCCTTTGGCGTTATTGGGTGCGTTGCACGTTGGTTGGCACTTTGTGCGTTATTGAGTGCTTTGCACGTTGGTTGGCACTTCGTGCGTTAGTAGCCCTGCGGGCGTTATTAGTGGTTATTAGCCTAAAGGAGTTATTATCTGTGTAAATCTGTGTTATCTGTGGACAAGGGAGTTGTTGGTGGTGGTCTTATTTTGCTCTTTTATCGTTATAAATAAAATCCAGATTTTTGTAGTATTTAAATTTACTATCGGAGCTTATTAATGGTATCTTTTCGGTAATGGACTGGGCTATCCCGATAGCTATCGGGATTCGGTCAATAGGGTCGTTGTGTCCGGGTACGGCAGGAAGTTTTGCAAACGTATCGAAATGCTCCGTTTTTGAATGAAGTATCTGTAAATTATATACTGTTTTAATTACATTTAGAAACTCATCGCCTGTTTTCTGTTTTGGCGCTATTCTGCCAGTTTGAAACAAATGTAATGCTTCGAACACACTAGATGAACTTACGTAAATTGTATTTTCGTAATCTTCGAGTATGGCTGTTACATTTTTGTCAATAAAATGTTCCTGACTGCAAAGCGCAAATATTAATATGTTGGTATCAATCAAGTATCGCATACTTACTGCATAACTGCTTTCATATCAACAATTGATACCATACCTCTGTTTTCGAGCATAAATTTTCCGAATGCCGATAACCGTTTTTTTTTGTTCTGTAGTATTGGTTTCGGTGTTTTTTACATCAACTTTTACGGTTGTTGTGCTTTTACTATTAAATTGCCCTGCGGGCGTTATTAAGCACTTCGTGCGTTAGTAGGCCTAAAGGCGTTATTAATGGTTATTAGCCTAAAGGCGTTATTCTAATGTGAGCTTATTAAAACCGTAAGGGTTACTTTTATCGAATGTTTTCTTATGTGTCTCGCTCGGCTTTGCCGCTTGGCTCGCCAAGAACCAACGGTCAGCGTAAGCTAATGTGGTAGATAAAGAAGTTTGAAGATAAGAAATATTTACCACTTAAGTCACTTAAGTTTTTTTATAGTAAGTGTAAAACCTGGCGGTTTTTGGGGAAGTTCAAATAAGAATATCCTCGAGCCGGATAGGCTTTTACTTTTTTGCTGCAGCCCAAAAAAGTAAACAAAAGACCTCACCCGCCCATTGGGCACCCTCTCCAAGTGGAGAGGGAAAAGAGGAAAATAGAATTGTTTTTTCCGCCGCTGTGGATAAAAAGCTAAAAACTTGTCTGCGTTTCGCTATACGCGTCCAAACCTGCCTACCGCAGGCAGGCTCACTCCGTCGAAATACGCCGGAGCTCAAACAAGGACGCTTTTTACGCTACACTTCGTCAGTTTTTTTAACGCATTTTATCCAAGGCGGAAAGAAGAAGAGGGGTTTGTAGGTTTGAAGGGCAACTGTTGTGTTATTGACCTAAAGGCGTTATTGGTGGTTATTTATTTCCGTTGGTTATGACCGTTGGTTGCCCTGCGGCTTTATTATCTGTGAAAATCTGTATTATCTGTGGACAAATGAAAATAAATTTATGCTTTGGTTTAGGTAATTTTTTGTTTCAACTTGTATGATATTTCTTCACAAAAACCAATAAATGTTTCAATTTCTTTTTTACTAGGTTTACCATGTGGGAGTAAACCCAAATCGCCTGGATACCGTGCATCGATATAAACTTCATTTATAATTTCTAAAAGATCTAATTCATTATCGGATAATTGAATATTAGCTGCATTTTGAAGTCGAAACAAGTCGTGCGATTTAAAAGTTGTATTTTCAACTTCTTCAATAACGGCTTTGAAACTTTTCTCTAAACTTTGTTGGCAATGGAAAGCAGCCACATTTGTAAGTCGTTCGTCGTGTACGAGCGTTTTTGCTGCAAGGAGATCATCTTCGGCAGCGTTGAACCAGTCTTTAGTTGTTTGCTTCATAAATAATAGTGCCTGTGCTAAATACTTCACGTTTAAAACTACTATCTAATTCTACAAACTTATCGTACATGGGTTTAGAATATACAATTAGGTCAATATCAGTATTTTTCCGAATCGTATGTAGTGTTTTTGCAATTTTTAATTTCATTTGCATCTTTTCGGCAAACGATGATGGAATGAAATTATCGTTTGTAACCACTAATAAATCTATGTCACTATCAGCAGTTTGTGTTCCTTTTGCATAAGATCCAAAAAGAATTACTTTGCTAACATTTGTGTTTTGCAACGAATTGTATATTTGAATAATAAGTTCATTTTTTTTCATTTAACAATTTAATTTTCAAATGAATAATAATAAAAGGGAATAATTACAGGCAAAGATAGAAAAAAAATTGCAAAAATACAAATAAGAGTTTGACGATTTGAAGGGTTTGAGGTTTGAAGATTTGAAGAGTTATTAAGCTTCGCTGTTATTAGTTTCGCGTTATTTTCCTAAAGGCGTTATTATGCTTCGCTGTTATTGGGTGCGTTGCACGTTAGAGGGGTTTCGCCGTTATTGGGTGCTTTGCACGTTGGTTGGCCCTTCGTGCGTTAGTAGCCCTGCGGGCGTTATTGGTGGTAATTTATTCCCGTTGGTCATGACCGTTGGTTGCCCTGCGGCGTTATTAGGTTATTCATATTTATCCCAATTGCTTCTGTTTTCAGAATGTATTTTTAATAAGGACTTTAATTGACTCCTCTATTTCGGAAGGTGTAACATGATATATTGGTTCCAATAATGCAAAGTTACTATCAATTTGAAAGCGTTTACTATCCACAAGCATTGCCAGTAGGTTTTTTGTGGACAGTAAATGTCCGGAATAAGCAGTGGCTTTGGTTATTATTTCCCTGAAATTATATCCATTTTTAAGTATTGAATAGATGTCATAATAATCTCTGAAATTACTGCGACGCATCAATACCTCCATTTTCATAGCTGCAATTGCCATTATATCGGCCAAAAGTAAATTGTCTTTAAATGGGATTGCTGCTGTAATAGGCGAATACTTTGTGGAGGCATAAAACGAGAGTTTCACACCCGAAACGATAAATTCAACATGATCAAAGTCCCAAATTTCACGCGCTTCAATACTACCGATTCCACTCAATTCTTTCTCTATATTTACCCAATCGACTTCTGGTTTTTGATTTTTATTCGAAATCCAACTCATAAAATCGAGATCTTCGCTCAAGCGGTTTTGTAACTGTAATGACAAGGCAGTACCGCCTACCAAACAGTAGTTCTTTATACAATCGAGTTTACAAACGCTCTCAAATATCTTTGAAGTATGTAGGGCTAAAGCATTCATCTGTTAATAATTATTGTAACATGGACGTTTCACTGGTAAATGCTTAAATGTTTATTTTCAACTTTTTTTAAGTATCTGGCTGGGTTTTTAATGCCAAAATACATCCATGCGAGCAAATTGTTTAGTCGGTTAAAATAAGCACCCTGTATCGCAATTCTATCCAGCCATACCTGTTTAATTTTTTTGTATGAATATAATCTGAAAAGCAAATTTATATCATCAATATCAAGATAAAGCAATGTTTTTTCAATTAAAATATCGTCAGGAATAGCTTTACTTCTGTTCATGTCAAATGTCCAAAACCGATTATTTGAAACCAATTTTGAAACTAATTGATCATGTGTATTTAGAGTTCTCATTTCTGAATTAAGATATTATTTATGAAGTATTCGATGATTTGTGCGCCTGCAACTGACAGAGTATAGTGTGGTGTAATCTTTAGCCTAATCTTTAGTCATAAGCAAAAAAATATATATTTAATTGGCCTGAGCATGATAAACCGTAGTTTAAAGCGGCCTTTTATTTAACATATTGCATTAATTACAGGCAAAGATAAAAAAAAAATTGCAAATAGGCAATTTTTTTGGCCTTCGGCGTTATTAGGCCCTGCGGGCGTTAGTAGGCTTCGGCGTTATT
>CAZEEN010000194.1:0-5803 GCA_964511115.1 uncultured Paludibacter sp.
ATGGGATTATTTTCATTTACACAAGAAATTGCGATTGACCTCGGAACGGCCAACACAATTATCATTCACAACGATAAAATTGTTGTTGATGAACCATCGGTGGTAGCCTTGGACAAACGTACCGATAAATTGATTGCAATTGGCGAAAGAGCTCGACAGATGCAAGGTAAGGAAAACGAAGGAATTCGTACTGTTCGCCCATTGCGCGATGGTGTGATTGCCGATTTCTACGCTGCCGAATTAATGATTAGAGGTATGATAAAAATGATTCCTACCAAAAATCATCTTTTCTCACCTTCACTCAAAATGGTAGTTTGTATTCCATCGGGTAGTACTGAGGTTGAAATTCGTGCTGTACGTGACTCGTCGGAGCATGCCGGTGGACGTGAAGTTTATATGATTTACGAACCAATGGCAGCTGCAATCGGTATCGGTATCGATGTGGAAGCCCCTACAGGTTGTATGATTGTTGATATAGGTGGTGGAACAACCGAAATTGCTGTAATTTCGCTTGGTGGTATTGTTTCGAACAAATCTATACGTATTGCGGGTGATGACCTGACCCTCGACATTGTGGAATATATGGGTCGTATGCACAATATTAAAGTGGGCGAGCGTACAGCAGAAATGATTAAAATTAATGTAGGTGCAGCATTGACCGATTTGGAAGATGCACCCGAAGATTGGATTGTTCGCGGACCAAATCGTATGACTGCTTTGCCAATGGAAGTTCCTGTTTCGTATCAGGAAATTGCACATTGTCTCGAAAAATCGATTTCGAAAATCGAAGCAGCTATCCTAAGTGCATTGGAGCAAACTCCTCCCGAACTGTATGCCGATATTGTTGAAAAAGGAATTTACCTTGCTGGCGGTGGTGCTTTACTTCGCGGTTTGGATAAACGTTTGACTGACAAGTTAAATATTCAATTTCACATTGCCGACGACCCATTGCGAGCTGTAGCTCGCGGAACAGGTGTGGCATTGAAAAATGTAGATAAATTCTCGTTCCTGATTCGTTAATCATACTTCAAAAAACAGAAGGCAGGTAAATTTGTGAATGTGATTTTCATAATATTGCCTGCCTTTTTCGAATAACACAAAACTGCCCATGCGCAATCTGATAAATTTCCTCATCCAATACAGCGTACTGATGTTATTTCTATTTTTAGGATTAATATCATTTAGCCTTATTGTAAAAAATCAGGAATATCAGAAAAGTGTTTTTCTCTCGTCGAGCAATGCAACTGTTGCTTCGTTTTACGAAATGAGCAACTCGGTGGTAGAGTTTTTTAAGCTTAAAGCCTCTAACGTTACATTATCGGAAGAAAACTCTGCACTTAAAAACGAAATTATCCAGCTTCGTAATCAGTTATCGGCTATTAAACCTGAGCAAAAAGATTCCATTCGTTTTCACATTCCACCCGAAATGGAATATAAATTTATTTCGGCAAAAGTTATTAATAGTTCCACCAATAAACTTCAGAATTACATAACATTGAATAAAGGTATTCGCGATGGTATAAAGGTGGATATGGGCGTAGTAAGTGACCTTGGAGTAGTTGGGATTGTAAAAACAGTATCGGATAAATTTGCGGTTGTAATACCTATTTTGAACGATAAAATTCGTATTAATTGTAAATTTACAAAAAGTAATTATAGCGGACCACTTCAATGGACAGGGTTTAATTATCAATTTGCAAATTTGAATGATATTGCCCGCCATGTAAAATTTGCGTTGGGCGATTCGTTGGTAACAAGCGGATTTACAAATACTTTCCCCGAAGGAATACCAGTTGGCACGATTGATAACTTTAATATTAAAGAAAGCGACCCTTATTACAGTATTCGTGTAAAATTGGCTGTCGACTTTCGCACGTTATTACATGTTAAAGTAATTGATTATAAAAATTACCGCGAACAACGCTTTTTAGAACAAGTTGCAACAGAAAAATAAACATGCTCACCGTAATTCAAAATATAGTTTCGTTTATAATACTCGTGCTTGCTCAGGTATTAGTGCTGAATAATATCCAGTTTTTGGGCTTTATTAATCCGTATATCTATATCCTTTTTATTATTTCGTTGCCTGTACGTTTGCCCCGTTGGCTGACCTTGGTTTTTGGCTTTGCAATTGGACTACTAATTGATGTTTTTTCGAACACACTCGGAATGCACGCATTTGCTTCGGTACTTATTGCTTACGCCCGAAGCTTTGTAATTCAACTATTTACATCTATCGACGAGGGAAACAACCCAACACCTTCATTTCACACTTTTGGTGTGGGAGCTTATGTAAAATATGTTTTTGTAATGGTATTTTTACATCATTCGGCATTGTTTTTTCTCGAAGCATTTTCGTTTTCACATTTCTGGCTCGTACTTTTCAAAACGCTTTTAAGTTCGGTTATTTCAATTTTGATTATTTTGGGCTTAAAGTCCTTAAATCGCAAATAAATGATTAACGATTCGCTTCAAAACCGCCAACGGGTAATAGCTACTATCATTACGGTGGTAATTGTTATTTATATTTTGCGTTTATTTTCAATTCAAATTTTAGAGAACAAATACAAAGAAGGTGCTGACAG
This sequence comes from uncultured Paludibacter sp., assembly GCA_964511115.1. Taxonomy (GTDB): domain Bacteria; phylum Bacteroidota; class Bacteroidia; order Bacteroidales; family Paludibacteraceae; genus Paludibacter. The sequence continues at coordinate 2,586 of CAZEEN010000194.1, forward strand.
TAACGCTTTTCTAAGAAAAACACTTTTCCCTCCGCGTGGATTGATTTACGACCGCAATGGCGTATTATTGGTTTACAACAAACCTGCTTATGATATTACGCTCATTATGCGCGAGATACATAATTTGGACACAATCTCTTTTTGCCGTTCATTGAATATTACCAAAGAGGAATTTATCGACCAAATTAAAAATATTAAAGACCGACGTAAAAATCTAGGGTATTCGTCGTATACGCCCCAGATTTTTATGACACAACTTGACATCGAAGACATCGCCACTTTTCAACAATCGATGTATAAATATCCCGGATTTTACATTCAAAACCGTACTTTGCGTGAATATGCTTACCCCAATGCAGCTCATGTACTCGGAAACATTGGCGAAGTCACACAGCGTCGCATCGAGAAGGACGATTATTACAAATCGGGCGACTATGCCGGACGCGATGGAATTGAATATACCTACGAAAATGTTTTGAGGGGCAAAAAGGGAATGGAAATTTTGCTGCGCGATGCCAAAGGTCGTATTAAAGGAAAATACGAAAATGGCAAAAGTGACATTCCTGCTAGTGCTGGCGAAAACTTGACGCTTTCGCTCGATATAAAACTGCAAGTACTTGCCGAAAAACTGATGACTGGAAAGGTTGGAAGCGTGGTAGCCATTGAACCAAAAACGGGCGAAATTCTTGTTATGGTTTCCAATCCAGCTTTTAATCCTTCGATTTTAGTTGGACGAAAACGTTCAAAAAATTATCGAGCTTTACTCAATGACCCTACTAAACCACTTATGAACCGTGCAACACAGGCTCAATACTCGCCTGGTTCGGCGTTTAAACCTTTACAAGCTTTGGTTTGTCAACAAATGGGCGGTATAAGCAATCATACTCAATTTGCGTGTAGTGGACCTGGTTCTACACCAATAAGATGTACCCACTCTCATGGCTCTCCGGTTGATTTAGAGCAGGCAATTGAACAAAGTTGTAATCCTTACTTTTGGCATGCTTTCCAAAATACGATTGAAAAAGATGGGTATGGCGAAAAAAATATTACTTTCAGAACAAATTACGACGAATGGGTAGACCGTATGAAAAGCTTTGGTTTGGGCGAAAAATTCACCGATGGTGACTTGTATGAACAATCGCGCGGATATATTCCAACTCAAAAATTTTACAACAAAGTGTATAAAGCAGAAACTGGTTGGCGTGCAATTACCATTCGTTCAAATTCGATTGGACAAGGAGAAATACTATCAACCCCTCTACAGTTAGCAAACACAATGGCTGCAATTGCTAATAAGGGCTTTTACATTACGCCACATTTGCACAAATCGGACACTATGCTGAATAAAATTCACAGAGTAAAAGTAGATGAAAAGTTTTTTCCGATAGTTTTCGATGGTATGTCACGTGTATTTGAATCGGGTACAGCACGCTTATCGCAACTTGATAGTATACAAATGTGTGGAAAAACAGGTACGGTACAAAACCCGCACGGAAAAGACCACTCGCTTTTTGTAGGATTTGCACCACGCGAAAACCCAAAAATTGCAGTGGCTATTGTGGTCGAAAATGCAGGTTTTGGATCTACTTATGCCGCACCAATTTTCAGTTTAATGGCCGAATTATACCTCAAAGGAAAAATTACCAGAACAGAATTAGAAGACAGAATTACTAAAATTGTTACCAATGCCAGTGTCAAAGAACGTTAGTATAAAATATGCCCTCGACTGGACAACGGTAGCTTACTTTGTTACTCTTGTACTTATGGGCTGGGTGAGCATTTACGGAGCTAGTTATAACTTCGACCAATCGGGCATTCTCGATTGGGATCAGCGCGCCGGCAAGCAGTTTGTGTGGATTCTTACTGCATTTGCGATTGGCGGCATGTTGCTACTCGTGGATTATAAAATGTATAGCTTTTTTGCTTATTTCATTTATGCCGCAACAATTGCCTTGTTAATCGTTACCATTTTTGTAGCACCCGACATCAAAGGTTCACGCTCGTGGTTAGTTATTGGGCCTGTAAGCTTTCAACCGGCCGAATTAGCCAAAATGGCTACAGCACTAGCAATTTCGCGTTATATGAGCTCGTACAACTACAAATTAAGGTCGTGGCGCGATTTAATTCCATTGGGCATGTTTATTCTGCTGCCGTTTACACTAATTATTTTGCAAAAAGAAACAGGTTCGGCACTCGTATTTATAGCCTTTCTACTTATGCTCTACCGCGAAGGTATGAATGGAATTATTCTGCTTTTAATTGTGCTGGCAATAATTTTGTTTGTTGTTGTAATTCGCTTTAGCACAGTTACTATAGGTATAGACCAAGGTACTTTAGGTTTTTTAATTGCTATGGGCTTTCTGTTGGTTATTCAACTTGGATATTCTTTTTTTCGAGCACATCATTCCAAAGAAGCAGGAATCTCGCTTGCCGGAATAGCCATTTTAACAGTAATATCTCTTGTTTTAAATATTTGGTATAATGTCAATTTTAATTATGTTGGATTAGGCATTGTTTTGCTAAATTCGACCTACTGGATTGTGCAAGGATTAATAACACGACATAAGCAATATTGGTTAGTAGCTGCCATAAGTATTGGTTCAGTTGCTTTTTGTTATTCATCGGATTATCTCTTCGAAAAAGTACTTGAACCGCATCAACAAGTACGTATCAAAGTTTTATTAAATATGGAAGATGACCTTTCGGGAGCAGGATACAACGTAAATCAATCGAAAATTGCCATTGGTTCGGGTGGATTTTTGGGCAAAGGATTTCTCAATGGCACGCAAACCAAACTAAAATACGTACCCGAACAAGATACCGACTTTATTTTTTGTACCGTAGGCGAGGAGCATGGTTTTTGGGGTTCAACGCTCGTATTGATTATATATTGGCTGCTTTTAATGCGCATTCTTCGCATTGCCGAACGACAGCGGGAATCCTTCAATCGTATTTACGCTTATTCAGTTGCTAGTATTTTCTTTTTTCACCTCATGATTAACATCGGCATGGTGTTGGGAATAATGCCTGTTATTGGCATTCCTCTACCGTTTTTCAGCTACGGAGGTTCATCGCTTTGGGGCTTTACCATTATGCTTTTTATTTTGCTTCGCCTCGATGCATCGCGTTTAGAAAGAATGCGATAAGTTTTTTTTACAACGATTAAATCCGTACTTTTGCATTCCAAATTAATAAATACAAAAAAATGATTACTACAG
>CAZEEN010000195.1:0-5778 GCA_964511115.1 uncultured Paludibacter sp.
CCAATACGCCAATCAGGGTTTCGTGTACAATCTGACGAGTCGACGGGCGACAAATCTGTTCGCGCACGGTCTCTGTCTTGAATTCCTTGATTATTAAACCATTACGCATAATGGCTTTTACAAAATACGGACGAATTAATTTTCCATTATTAGCAATAGCATTATAATAAGCTACAGTATAAATAGGTGGTATTTGCGATTCATAACCAATAGACATCCACGGTAATGTTGTAGCCGACCAATAATTTGCTTTGTCGCTCGGATGACGAATTTTTGGTCCTGAGTTTCCAGGGATTTCCAAATCGAATTTTTCATTCATACCCATTTTATACAACTTTTCGATATATCCTTCGGGGTTGCTTCCCCATGCATTTACTACCGCCATCGAAATGGCAACATTCGACGAACCGTGCATTGCTTCGGCAAGCGTAATACTTCCAAATCCTCCTTTTTTGGCATTGTGGTCGTTCATATTTCGTCCGGCAAATTGATGCACACCACCTCCGGTATGCATTACATCGGTAATTTTTGCTTTGTCCTCGTCGAGCAATGCAATGAGTGAGAATGTTTTAAATGTCGAACCGGGCTCTACTTGGTCGGATACTGCACCGTTTTTGTTTTCGGTAAATGTTCCGTCCGGATTTTGGTACATATTTACCAGCGCTTTTACTTCGCCCGTTTTTACTTCCATTACAATAGCATAACCGTTGCCTGCATCAAACGATCGCATACTGTCAACCAGCGCTTTTTCGGCAATATCTTGCATGTTTAGGTCGATGGTGGTCAAAATGTCGAGTCCGTTTATTGGCTCTACGGTAACAGTTTCTTCGAATCGGTTTGCTACTTTTTGTCGTATCGAAACGCCTGGCGTACCGAGCAATTCGCGGTTGAAAAACAACTCTAATCCATTTTTCCCGCCTTTCGATTCATCGGCATATATATCGCCAATGGTGCGCGAAGCTAGCGAGCCAAACGGTTTCTCGCGGCGAAGCATCTCTTTGGTAATCAGTCCACTTTTGTTGCGTCCAAGTTTGAAAAGCGGCATTTTCTTTACCTCTTTCAATTGCGCATACGTAATTCTTTTTGGGTACAAACGCAATTCGCCTTTTTTCTCGCGATAGGCTTTTCTGAACATTGCTTTGTATTCGCTGGCTGTACGGTCGCCAAAGTAAGCTGCTAGGCTTGTTGCCAACGAATCTGCTTTTTCCTTAAACAGTTTTCCATTGTCTTCGCGCAATGCTGGAACGCGCGTGTCCATATATATATAATAGGTCGGAATGGAACTTGCCATTAATCGTCCGTCGCAAGCAAAAATATTTCCACGGTTAGGCTTTACGATAATGTCTGATTTTTTACTTTTCTCAGCCACAGCCAGCCATTCGTCTTTTTCGGCTGTTTGTAAATAGATAATACGGATTAGTACAGCCACAAAAAGGAGTACTATACCGAAGTACACTATCCCAAATCGTAAAACTATGCTATCGCGTTTTCCTGCCATTTTTTAAAATTAGAAATTAGAAATTAGAAATTAGAAAATAAGAAATTATGTTAATCGAATCATTATCACATCACCACATCATCACATTTGTTAGTTCTCAGGGGCCACTTTCACCTCAATCACCACCGGAGGCGTGTTCGATTCCGAAAGTGTGAGTCCGCGTTCTTTAATCATTTTGCGCACATTCGATTGTCGGCTAATTTCCATTAGCTCTGCCGATATGGTAAGCGACTCGTATTTAATGTCCTGAATTTCACGTTTTAATTTTAAAACTTTCGATAATTGTGTTTCGCTGTAGAAGCGATTGTCGACATACAAAAAAGCCAAGAATGCAATGAGTATCAGTAGCGGATATTGTCTTTGTAAAAATTTCTTTGTAAGAATATTTCCATTGATAATGTCGCGCAATGTGCTCGATTTCAAATCGTTGAAATCTTCATTGCCTTTAATTCCTTCTGCTATTTTCCGTATCCAACTCATTTTTTCGTAGGCACTTTGTGCGTTATTAATGGGCTTCGCCGTTTATTTGGGCTTCGCCGTTTATTGGCACTTCGTGCGTTAGTTTATTATTTAATTTTTCTTCTTTACAACTTGTTCCGATGTATCGGAATCACCACATCAACTCATCATCACTCTCGAATGCTTTCGGGACACATTGGCATATTATCACATTGGCATATTGGCACATTTTCTAATTGGCACATTATTTCTCCGCCACCCTAAGCTTTGCACTTCTCGCTCTCGGGTTTCGTTCAATTTCCTCAGCACTTGCAATTATTACTTTATTGTTTACCGGCTTTAGCGGTGCAATAATATTTCCGTAAAAGTCTTTTTCTAATTTACCTTCAAAATTTCCGCTTCGAAAATAGTTTTTTACCAATCTATCTTCGAGCGAGTGATAGGTTAGGATGGCCAAGCGTCCCCCTTTATTTAATACATCTAAGCTTTGAATTAATAATTCTTCGAGCACTTCCATTTCTTTGTTTACTTCTATGCGTAATGCCTGAAATACTCGCGCCATGTCTTTTTTCTCCTTTTCGCGACCAAAATAGGGTTTCAATATTTCGATAAACTGAAAAATGCTTTCTATCGGTTTGTGCGTTCTGCTTTGAGCTATTGTTCGTGCAATTTTTCGAGAGTTATGCAATTCGCCGTACAAGTAAAAAACATCTGCCAACTGCTCTTCGCTGTAAGTGTTCAGAATAACAGCCGCTGTTAGTTTCGATTCGGTATTCATGCGCATATCAAGCGCGCCATCGAAGCGGAATGAAAAGCCGCGTTCAGCTTCGTCGAAGTGATGCGACGATACACCCAAATCGGCTAAGATGCCGTCCACTTTTTCGATATTATGATATTTTAAAAAATTTTTCAAGTAACGGAAATTGCTCCTCACGAACGTAAAACGCTTATCATCAAGGCTGTTTTTTACAGCATCCAAATCCTGATCGAATCCCAGCAATCTTCCCTTTGGTCCAAGGTGAGCCAATATCTCCCGCGAATGACCACCACCACCAAAAGTAACATCCACATAAACGCCATCGGGTTTAATGTTCAGTCCTTCAATTGTTTCCGATAATAATGCTGGAACATGATACAAGGTTTCATTCATATCACCCCCAACCCCTGAAGGGGGGTTAATATTACTTAGAAGTATTTTGCTTTTTGCTTTTTTCATTTTCCAACAACTATCGCTATTTTTTATTCCCCTTTAGGGGTTAGGGGTTCTTTCTTCATCATTTTACTTTTCAGTCGAGCCGAGAAGTCGGTTTTTGCTTGCATCGAAGCTTCGTATCGTGCTTTGCTCCAAACAGCTATGCGATCGAGTAAGCCTACAAACAACATGTCGTTTCCTTCAACGGCAATGCTTTGCAAGTGGCGTTTCGACAATAAGATGCGCCCTTGCGAATCAATATCCAGCCACTCGGCATCGGACACAAACTGCATCAATAGCAATTGGTCTTCCGGATTCCATTCGTCGAGATTCGATTTAAGTTCCTGCACCATTTCATTCCAAACAGGAATTGGATAAAGCACCAAATAGTCGTTCTCAGGGTCGCGGCGCATCACCACACGCTCTTTTTCGCCCTCGGGCAGTAGCTTGCGGTAGGCCGACGGAATGAATACTCTTCCCTTTACATCGGCTTTTGCTTCCTGTTTTCCTATAAAATTCAGCATATATTTTTGTGCGTAATATTTCAACGGTAAAAGTATGAAAAGTTTTTCAAATTCCCCACATTTCCCCACAAAAAATTTATCAACAGTTTTTTATGACAATATTGTTCTTTTTAAACCATTTATCAACAATTTATCAACAGTATATTTTTATTTCATTAGTATATAAATGTTTGGTATTGAGCTTTATGCTAAATATGATTCAGTTTATTGGTAGATGTGATTGTGAAGTGGGGAACTATTTCTTATTGTTGTTTAATTTTACGTTGTATTTCCATGCCCCATTCTCTCAGGTTAAAACACAAAATAATTGGAGCTAAAAGAAAGTTTTTAACTATACTGTTGATAGATTGGGTATTGTTAGAAATGAATTGGCTGGTTTTGTTACAATTTGGATAAATTCCCGAAAATATAGTATCTTTGCACGTTTTTTAGAAGATTATAACCACATCTAAATGTAAGCAATTTACATATTGGAGTATTAACATCGATTTTTTTGTTCTATGAATTTCATATACTATCTGTCCGTATTTGCATTACTTTTTGTTTTACAACTTCTTTATTTTAAAATGGCCGATAAGTTTAATATTATCGATAAGCCCAACGAGCGCAGTTCGCACACCAAAATTACCCTTCGTGGTGGTGGAGTGGTGTTTTACTTGGGCGCTTTACTTTCTTTTTTTGTTACTGAATTTCATTATCCATATTTTATAGTTGGTCTTACGCTCATAGCGGCAGTAAGTTTTGCCGACGATGTTCGACCAATTTCATCGAAACTACGTCTACCAGTGCATTTTGCCGCTATGGCATTGATGTTTTACGAATGGGGATTATTTCAACATCCTTGGTATTTTTTATTAATTGCACTTGTACTTTCGGTAGGCATTATAAATGCTTACAACTTTATGGATGGCATAAACGGTATTACCGGAGCATATAGTGTATCCGTTTTGCTAGCACTGCTTTTTGTAAATGAAAGAATTTATTTTTTTGTTGATAATCAGCTGATATATATAATGTTACTATCATTAGTGGTGTTTAATATTTTTAATTTCCGAAAGAAAGCACGTTGCTTTGCCGGCGACGTAGGCTCGGTAACTATTGCATTTTTTATTGTATTTTTACTCGGAAAACTAATCATTGCGACAGGTGATTTTACATATATTCTGTTTCTGGGAGTGTATGGGGTCGATTCTGTTTTAACCATTATTCATCGAATAATGCTGAAAGAAAATATTTTTGAGGCTCACCGAAAACATGCTTATCAACTCATGGCTAACGAATTGAAAATTCCACATTTAGTTGTTTCATTGTTTTACGCATTTTTGCAGTTAGTTATATCTATAGCTTTAGTATACGATTATTGCATTGCTATTGCATTGGTTGTGTTACTCGGATTTGTTTATATAACATTTAAACGGAACTATTTTCATTTGCACAAATATTGAGATGTGGTGATGAGTCCCGAAAGTTTTCGGGAGTGATGATGTGTCAATAACTTAATTTCTAATTTCAAATTTCTGACTTCTAATTTTCCAAAATATGTCCAAAAAAGTATTTGTAAGTGGTTGCTACGATATGCTTCACAGCGGTCACGTAGCTTTTTTCGAAGAGGCTGCAAGTTATGGCGATTTGTATGTAGGAATAGGTTCGGATAAAACAATAAACGAACTTAAAGCTCGCAAAACTATAAACTCGGATGCAGAACGCTTATATATGGTAAAATCCTTAAAAGCAGTAAAAGGTGCTTGGATAAATCGAGGAGGAGGCTTACTTGATTTTTTGGATGAAATTAAAGAATTGCAACCCGATATATTTTTTGTAAATGCCGACGGTCATACTTCTGCCAAAGAAGAACTTTGCATACAAATGGGTATCGAGTATGTAGTAAGTCAGCGTGTTCCACACGGAAACTTACCTACACGTTCCACAACATCGCTTCGTAAAGAATGTTTGATTCCGTATCGTATCGATTTGGCTGGTGGTTGGATGGATCAGCAGTATGTAAATAAATTTGCTGCCGGCCCTGTAGTAACTATTTGTATTGAACCCGATTATGAGTTTAACGACCGCAGCGGCATGTCGACCAGTAGTCGGAAAAAAGCCAT
>CAZEEN010000196.1:0-5702 GCA_964511115.1 uncultured Paludibacter sp.
TTAATGGTACACGTAACCTTATTACCAAATGGGCAGACATTCCCGAAAAAACCTATATTAAAAAGTTATTTCAAACAGCCTTAATTATTCGAGTTATCTATGTGGTAGTCATGTATTTTTTGTATACTGTACTTACAGGAAGTCCTTTTGAATTTGGCGCAGGAGATGTAATGTTTTATCACAATATAGCTCAGTTTGGTGCCGATTGTTTGTGGGATGGTAAGTTTGATTTAACTACTCAATTCTGGACACAAGATCCTGATATCGATTTTTCGGATATGGGTTACCCTATCTATCTGAGCGTTATCTATGCCATTACCGGAAAATCCATATTATTAGCTCGAATAATAAAAGCTATCTGGAGTGCTTGGATGTGTGTGTTGGTTTATAGACTAGCAACTCGTAACTTTGGTGAGCAGGTTGGTCGAATGGCAGGAATTTTTGTAATGTTAATGCCCAACTTTATTTACTATACTGCCATTCATCTCAAAGAAACCGAAATGGTTTTTCTGACTGTTCTTTTCGTAGAACGAGCTGATTATCTGATGCGAGGACGCGATTTTTCGTTTAAAGCTATTTTTCCAATAATGCTTATTGCAGGTACACTCTTTATGTTTCGTACCGCTTTGGCAGCCACAGCAGTATTTTCACTTTTTACAGCTGTTTTCCTTACTTCGAAACGTGTTTTGAAAATTGAAAAGAAAATAGTGTTGGGAGTTTGGGTATTTGTAACTATTGGGTATTTTATTGGTGGAACGGTAGCCACTGAAATTCAAACTCTTTGGGAATCGAGGATTGGTGTAAAAGAAGCCGGATTTACAGAAATGGAAACTCGAAAAGGGGGTAATACACTCGTAAAATATATTGCCGGAGTTTCGTTTGCTCCTTTTATATTTGTTGTCCCTTTACCTACGATTATAAACATTGAACATCAACAAAATCAGCAGTTGGCTCATGGCGGATATTATATTAAAAACATAATGGCATTTTTTGTAATTCTAGCACTGTATTATGTGATTAAAGAAAAACGTTGGAGCGATTATTTGCTTTTTGGTTCATTTATTATTGGCTATTTAGTGGTAATTTCGTTAAGTCGATTTGCTGCATCCGAGCGATTTCATTTACCCGCTTTACCATTTATATTAATTATTGCGGCTTACGGCATAACCTTGGTAAATGCAAAACAAAAAAAACTTTATAACACGTGGGTCGTTATAATATTTGTTATAATAATTGCTTGGAGTTGGTTTAAATTAGCTGGTAGAGGATTGGCATAGACTAGTGGTTAATGATAAATGGTTAATTATAAATGGTAAATTTAGAAATGATAAATAAGAAATTAAAAGTACTTATTGTTTGTAGTAAAAATTCGGGACAAATTTCACCATTTATTACCGAACAAGCCGAAGCTTTGATTCAAACGGATAAGGTTGAAATTGATTATTTTTCGATTGAAAACAAAGGTTGGAAAGGGTATTTGAAAAGCAGAAAGCATTTACTTCTGAAAATAAAGCAGTTTAAACCCGATTTAGTACATGCACATTTTGGACTTTCAGGATTATTGGCCAACTTACAACGAATTGTTCCTGTAATTACAACTTATCATGGGTGCGATATTAACAAAGCAAGTTTAAGAGTATTATCAATATTTCCGTTGTTATTCTCAAAGTTTAATATTTTTGTATCAGAAAAACAGCTAAAAAAAGTTTCGTTAATTGTAGGTAAGTTTATGGTTTTGCCTTGTGGCATACATTTTTCAAACTTCTATCCCATCGATAAATTGGAAGCTAGAAAAGAACTTGGATGGTCGGTTGAGCAAAAAGCGATATTATTTTCGAGTAATTTCAGTCGACCAGAGAAAAATCCAACTTTAGCCATTGAAGCTATGAAATTATTGAAGGATTTTGAATTAATTGAGCTGAAAGGATTTACCCGTCGCGAAGTTTGCTTAGTAATGAATGCGTGTGATGCCGGTTTGTTAACTTCAACTAGAGAGGGTTCTCCCATGTTTATTAAGGAACTAATGGCTTGCAAACGTCCTATTGTAAGTACTAACGTTGGTGATGTAGCTGAGTTAATTAGCAATATTGAAGGTTGTGAAATTGTTAATTTTGAGGTATCAGAAGTTGCGAAAGCAATTTCTAAGGTTAGTCTATTTAAACGTGTAGAATATCCTACAGAAAGTTACAATAAAATTGACAATATTAACGTAGCTCAGACATTATTGAAAATTTATCAAACAGCAGTAAAAAAATAGACTTTATGTGTGGTATTTGTGGTATAATACGATTTGACAATAATAAAGCAGAAGCTTCGGACTTATCCCTTATGATGCTAAAGCAAAAGCATAGGGGACCAAATGACGAAAGCATTTTTATCGACAAAAATATTGGATTTGGTTTTGTTCGACTCAGCATAATTGATTTGAGCTTGGCTGGTCGTCAGCCCATGCATGATAAAAGTGGAAGATATACGCTAATTTTCAATGGTGAAATTTATAATTATATTGAACTTCGGGAAGATCTTATTTCTAAAGGAATTAGTTTTGAGACAAAAACAGATACTGAGGTTTTACTTAATATGTACATAGTTTATGGCGAGGATTGTTTGAATAAGCTAAATGGCATGTTTGCATTTGCAATTTATGATAATGTAAGTGAAAATATCTTTGCTGCCAGAGACCGTTTTGGGGTTAAACCGTTTTATTATTATCGAGACAACAATCAATTTATTTTTGCATCTGAAATTCCTTCAATTTTAGCCGTTTATAATAAAAAGAACAAAGAAAACAAACAAGCAATTTTTGATTATCTGGCTTTTAATCGCACAGATCAAAATGAAACAACTTTTTTTGAAGATATTTTTAAGCTGCAACATGGTCATTATATGACTATAAAAAACAAACAAGTACACATAAAAAAATGGTATGATTTAGCTGAAAAAGTCAACGCAAAAACAGCCGATATAGATGAATATCGAAAACTACTAACTGATGCTGTTTCAATACGAATGCGAAGCGATGTACCTGTAGGAGTTTGTCTGAGTGGCGGTCTAGACTCTTCTTCCATCATCTCAATTTTAACAAATAATTTAAATTTCAAAGACATACATACATTTTCGGCTATTTACGAAAAAGGAGACAAAGCCGATGAATCAAAATTCATTAATCTCTACAAAGATAGTTTGCATAATATGCATTTTATCACCCCAACTTTCGAAAGTTTGTTGGATGATTTAACTCAATTCATCAGCATACATGCCGAGCCAATACCCTCTACAGGCCCCTATGCACAATATTGTGTTATGAAATTGGCTAAAAACGATGTTACAGTAACCTTGGATGGGCAAGGAGCCGATGAAGCATTAGGAGGCTATCATTACTTTTTTGGATTTTATTTCAAAGATTTACTCCTGTCATTTAAAATAGTAAAATTATTTACAGAGATATTTTATTACTTAAAAGTACACAAATCACTTTATGGTATTAAAACATTTATCTATTTTTTGATGCCAAAAAAAATTAAAACGAAATTAAGAATAAATGAAAGAGGGTATCTTGATACTGACTTTGTAAATGATATTTTAAAACAAGAAAAATCTAATATCACAAATAATTTATATGCTTCAAAAAATCTGAAAGAAGCTTTATTAAATCATTTTGAGTTTAAGTTAGAGCATTTGCTTAAATGGAATGATAGAAATTCTATGGCATTTTCAATAGAATCGCGTACACCCTTTCTCGATTATCGTTTGGTTGAATACACCCTTTCCATAAATTCAGAAGCAATTATTAATCAAGGATTTACTAAAAGCATTTTACGTGAATCGCTAAAAGGAATTTTGCCAGAAAAGATACGTATAAGAACCGATAAAGTTGGATTTGCAACGCCGCAGGATGAATGGTTTAGAACAGAACAATTTCAATATGTAATTAACGAAATTATAAATTCGGAGTCTTTTCACAAAAGAGGTTTAATTAACCCTGAGAAGGCAAAAAAATTATATATGCAACATTTGAATAAAGAAATAAATATAGCGAAAGACATTTGGAAATGGGTACATTTAGAATTGTGGTTTAGAGAGTTTATTGATAAAAATCAACAGTAAATATGAAAAAAATATATTTAATACTATATTATTCAGTTGCAAAATATTTTCCAAAGTCCACTACCCCACTGCTCGGAAAGCCATCAAAGTTTTTCCGACGTTTTTTGTGCAGTCGTATTTTTGCCAAAGCAGAAAAAAAACTAAATGTAGAACAGGGAGCCTATTTTGGCAATGGAAAAGACATTGAGGTTGGTTACGAAGTTGGTTTTGGACGAAACTTTCAGTGTCGCAATGTAATATTGACTATTGGGGATTATTTAATGATGGGCGAAGATGTGCTTTTTCAAGGCGGAAAACATAACTTTGAACGTATAGATATTCCAATGGGACATCAGGGCGGAGGAGGAAAAACGGAGTTGATTATCGGAAATGATGTGTGGATTGGTGCCCGCGTTATTGTGTTGCCCGGTTGTAAAAAAATTGGTAATGGCGTAATAATTGGTGCTGGCTCTGTAGTTACAAAAGATATTCCAGATTATGCCATTGTGGGAGGAAATCCGGCAAAAGTATTGAAGATGAGAAAATGAAATAAACGCTGTGTTACTTTGAGCCTACTTTGAGAACTTTGTGTTATAATTTATCAGCTGTATCACAGAGGCTCACAAAGTAAATACCAAGTTTCACAAAGAATGATAATTAGTGAGAGTGCGACTTTGAGTTGCGCCCTCACTTTATAGAATACATGAGATTACTTAAAAATAAGGAAATAGATATTCAACAATGGCAGCATTTGGTGAGCGAATCACCCAATGCGTCATTTTTTCAGTCAAAAGCGTGTTACGATTTTTATTGTAGTTTGTCGTTTCTTGAATCATTTTTATTGGGTGTTGAAGAAAATAATAAGTTAGTAGCATTAGTGTGTGGCTATGTTATTGCCGATGGGAATAAAATTAAAAAGTTTTTCAGTCGTAGAGCAATAGTACCGGGCGGACTGCTTTTAAGTACTGATTGTTCAGACGAAGCAATAAAATTTTTGGTAGATGAAACAATAAAAACGCTAAAGAAAAAAGCGATTTACATTGAGTTTCGAAATTTTTCCGATTATAGCAAATACAAAAATGGGATAGCAAAAACAGGTTTTTGTTATCAGCCACATCTGAACTTTCATTTAAATGTTACTCAACGTGTTAACTTACTTTCGAGAATAAGCGAAAGCAAAGTACGACAACTAAAACAAACTGAAAAAGCTGGTGTTATTTACGAAGAAGCAAGAAGCGAGAATGACATACAAGATTTTTATATTCAACTATATAAACTACATAAATCAAAAATTAAAACGCCATTATTCCCAATAGAATTCTTCTTGAAAATTGCCAATCAGAGCTTTTCAAAATTTTACATTGTAAAATCAAATCAACATTTAGTTGGAGGTATAATTTGCGTGTTTGATGAGAAAAAAGTATACGAATGGTTTATATGCGGCAATGATACCGAGAAAACTGGAAGCTATCCCTCGGTACTTGCTACGTGGGCAGGAATAAAGTTTGCATCCGAAAATGGATTTCAAACTTTCGACTTTATGGGAGCCGGAAAACCTGATAAAAAATATGGAGTACGTGATTTTAAAGCCAAATTTGGTGGTGATTTAGTTGAAC
>CAZEEN010000197.1:0-3599 GCA_964511115.1 uncultured Paludibacter sp.
CACAACGTTTTCCGGAACCGGAGTTTGAAACAGACTATACAGTGCCCGAAACGCAGACTATTGCTCCACGAGCTTTGGCTTGGGAATATATGGACGTTGTGGTTTTGTTCGCAGCTTTATCGGTTATGAGCTGGTTTGTACTAAAAAAACGCTCACGTAAAGGCATTTTTTGGACGTCCATTTTTTCAATTGCCTACTTTGGCGCATTTCGCGAAGGATGTGTTTGCTCAGTTGGTTCTATTCAGAACGTAACGCTCTCGCTTTTTCAGGCCGATTATGTCATTCCACTCACTGTGATTGCATTTTTCGTTTTGCCACTTTTATTTACCTTGCTTTTTGGTCGTACGTTTTGCGCCGGAGTTTGCTTTATGGGCGCTTTGCAGGATTTGGTGCACATTAAACCCGTAACTGTTCCAACATGGATAAGCAAACCTTTGAGCGCATTACCCTATATTTACCTTGTTTTGGCGCTATTGTTGGCTGCTACCGGAGCCGACTTTATAGTTTGCCGCTACGACCCGTTTATTGGATTTTTCCGCATGAATGCCACTTTTGGCATGTTTGTTTTTGGAGCAATTATTTTAATTCTCGGCATTTTTGTAGGTCGACCATACTGTCGGTTTCTATGCCCTTACGGTGTTTTATTAAGTTGGATGTCACGCATATCGTTTTGGCATACCACCGTTACACCTTCGACTTGTATTCAATGTAAACTATGTGAAACATCCTGTCCGGTTGATGCTATCGACAAACCAACCATCGTAAAACCCGAACCTGCCGACAAAGGACGTAAACGACTGATTACCTTATTGATACTTTTACCTGTATTTGTTTTCGTTGGCGGGTTTATGTCATCATTGATGTACAAACAGCTATCAACAATACATCCAACTGTTAGTTTAGCCGAAGAAATAAAATGGGAAATTGACAATCACAAAAAAACAGGTTCGGAAGAATCGAAAGGATTTCATACGAGTGGAATTCCGATTGAGCAACTTTTTGCTGATGCAGCATCCATTCAATCACAATTTTATGTTGGTACTTGGTTGGGAGGAGCTTTGTTAGGGCTTTTCTTTGGCATAAGTTTACTTCAACACGCAGTAGTACAACGCCGTACCGACTACGAGCCAAACAAAAGTAACTGTGTCAGTTGTGGAAAATGTTATAAATATTGTCCGGTACCCCCAACCCCTAAAGGGGAGTAAGAAAAGCCCCTAACCCCTAAAGGGGAACAAGAAGTATTAGAGATTAAAATTACAAAAAGATTTATATGAAAAAAACTTCAGACGAAACTAACTCAAACTCCCCTTTAGGGGTTGGGGGCAGTTTAAATCAAAATATTAATACTAACTTCAATTCACCTTTAGGGGTTAGGGGTTCGGTTAAAGGTTTTACAAAATACCTTGCCATCATTTCAGGCTCTATAGTTCTTATTGTAAGTATATTTATGATACTGAACTTTGTGCAGATAAAAATGCATCATCCTATCGAAAGTGAAACGGTGGATAATATGGTGAAAAAATTAGCTACAACAGAGGATGAACAAACCCTGCGTGAAGAAATCCGCGTAGTTGATTTATTGGCTCGTAAAGCCTATTTCTCGTATTTGTGGCAGCTGCAAACAGGGGCTTGGTTAGCAATAGTTTCTGCATTGATTTTTGTATTTTCAATGCGTTATTACTTTAAAAAAGAAAACATTACACCAGCCAATGAGCAAAAAGCAACTGATTTTTGGCTGAATAGAAACAAAGAGCGAAAGTGGCTTATAATCAGCGTATCAGGTTTGGCCATCGTGGCGTTTGGTTTATCGTTTGCTACAGGCGATTATTATACCGATTTCAGCTCTTTTGCAAAAAATGCTGATAGTAAGGACGAAAAAACAACTGTAAAAACAGCGCAGCAAACTATTGTGCAACAAAGTGATACGGCTACAATTGATTCAGCGTTGGTGGCCGATTTTCCGACTGATGCCGAAATAAAACAAAATCATCCGGCATTTCGTGGACCTTTTGGGCAAGGTATAAGTTACAAAACGAAATTACCAACCGATTGGGATGGCACATCTGGTAAAAATATTAAATGGAAAAAATCCATTCCACTTCCTGGGTTAAATTCGCCTGTTGTTTGGGGAAATCAGCTGTATATTGCCGGTGCAAATGAAAAAACACGAAAAGTTTTTTGCTATAACCGACTAAATGGTAACTTATTATGGAGTTTTGATGTAAAAGGCATTGCTGGTAGTCCTGCAAAATCACCAAAAGTTACTGGCGACACAGGCCATTCAGCCGCTGGACTAACAACAGATGGAAAGCGGGTTTATGCCATATTTTCGAATGGCGATTTAATAGCCATTGATAATGCTGGGAAACAAGTTTGGGCAAAAAACATTGGTGTTCCCGATAACCATTACGGCCATTCGTCATCGCTTCAATTCTTTAAAGATAAATTGATAATTCAATACGACGATAATAAATCCTGTAAATTATTCGCGCTTTCAACTCAAACAGGCGAAGAAGTATGGAAAACCGTTCGTTCAGGAAAAATTTCGTGGACTTCGCCTATTATTATACCCAAAGGAAATAGTGCCGAGATTATTGTGAATAATTTGCCAAATATTGGAGCGTACGATGCTTTAACAGGAAAAGAAAAATGGAAAATAGAATGCCTATCGGGTGAGGTAGGAAGTTCGCCAGCCTATGGTGGCGGAATGGTGTTTGCAGCCAACGAATACGCCAAAATGGTGGGCATAAAAGATGGCAAAATAGTATGGGAAGGCTTTGATTATCTGCCCGATGTATCGAGTCCGGTGGCTTATAAAGATATGGTGTTTTTCACCACTTCGTACGGAGATTTGGCTTGTTTCAATCAAAAAGATGGCGCTGTGCTTTGGCATCACGAGTTCGATAATGGGTTTTACGGCTCACCTATCATTGCTGATGGTAAATTGTATTGCATCGACCGCACAGGCGTAACGGTGATTGTGGAAGCAGCTCGCGAGTTTAAATTGATCGGTCAGCCCACTTTAGGTGAAAAGTCGGATTGCACACCTGCCTTTGCCGATGGAACTATGTATATTCGCGGAGCTAAAAATTTGTATTGTATAGGGAAATAAAATGAATCGATAATTATGAGTAAATTAGAATCAATTGAATACAAACCTTTCGAAGAAATTAAACATATTTCAGAAGATGGTAATGAATTTTGGTATGCACGAGAATTAGCAATAACGCTGGAATATATACAATGGCGAAATTTTGTTAAAGTTTTAGAAAGAGCAATTTTAGCCTGCAAAAACAGCTCACAGGACATTGTAGACCATTTTGCTGAGGTCAGCAAAATCGTAGAAGCAGGTGCAACTTCAAAGCACATAACAGATTATAAACTTACACGTTACGCCTGCTATTTGATTGTACAAAACGGCGACCCCCGCAAAGAAGTAATTGCGCTTGGTCAAACCTATTTTGCTATTCAAACCCGCCGACAAGAAGTTGCCGATTATTTTAATCAACTCGACGAAGACAACAAAAGATTAGTAATTAGAGGTGATATTAAGCAATGGAATCAAATGCTTGCCGAGGCTGCACATAATGCTGGTGTTA
>CAZEEN010000197.1:3699-5672 GCA_964511115.1 uncultured Paludibacter sp.
GATATTAAGCAATGGAATCAAATGCTTGCCGAGGCTGCACATAATGCTGGTGTTATAACCAATGAAGAATATGCTACTTTTCAAAATGCTGGTTATATGGGACTTTATGGCGGATTAAAGGTAGAGGAAATTCACCATAAAAAAGGATTAAAAAAGAATGATAAAATTTTGGATTTCATGAGTAGCACAGAACTGATTGCTAACTTATTCCGTATTTCACAAACAGAAGAGAAATTAAAAAAAGACAATATCAATTCACCTGACTTAGCTAATGAAACGCATTTTATTGTTGGGAAAGAGGTTCGTGGTACCATAGAGCGAGTTGGTGGTACAATGCCAGAAGATTTACGAGTTCCGACTAAAAGTATTAGCCAAGTTGAGAAAGAGCAATTGAGAAAATTGAAAAACAACTCGCAGAAATTAATGTTGGATGAGTAAATTTCAAAATACATTCAAAACTATTCAATGACAGAAACAACCCAACATATTGTAGAAAAGATAGTTGCAGAAACCGGAACAGGACGCGACAGGCTTATTCCTATACTTCAGGCTATACAGGCAACTTATAATTATTTGCCCGTAGAAGCATTGGAAAAAGTGTGCGAAATGACCGACATCACACAATCGCAAATAACGGGAGTTTCTACTTTTTATTCGCAATTCCGACATAAACCAGCCGGAAAACACACTATAAAAGTCTGTGTAGGAACGGCTTGCCATGTAAAAGGTGCAATGCAGGTTTTTGATGCTTTCAAACGACATTTGAAACTGGAAAATGGTGAAGATACCGATGCCGAAGGACTTTACACACTCGAAGAAGTGGCTTGTTTGGGTTGTTGTACGTTGGCGCCAGTAGTTCAAATAGATGATGTAACTTACGGAAAGGTAAGTCAGAGTGAAGTTGAAAACGTGTTGGAAGATTTTACAGGAAAAGCGAATTTGGATAAAGCTCAAAAAACTGAATTTATTCGTAGTGATTTGAAAAAAGGCGAGATACGTCTCGGTTTAGGTTCGTGTTGCGTGGCAAGTGGTAGTTCCGAAATTGAAGAAAGCGTACTACAGACCTTGTCGAAAAACAGCATTGATACCAATGTAAAACAGGTTGGTTGTGTGGGAATGTGCCATCAAGTGCCTTTACTCGAAATTGTAGAAGATAATAAAGAGCCGATTTTATATGCCAAAGTACGACCGGAAGATGTGAAAGGTATTATTCTAAAGCACTTTAAACCAACAGGTTTTGGTCAAAGAATTAAAAGTAGGTTTTTATCAACCATCGAAAACATTTATAACAATCCGAACTATTCACCTGTTGAAAATCGTTTTCTGGATGTGCGCGAAAAACAGGTGGATAATTTTCTGAACAAGCAAAAACACATAGCCACCGAATTAAAAGGATTTTTAAATCCAAATGATATACAGGAATACAAGTCGAATGGCGGTTTTCAGGCTTTACTGAAATGTTTGCGACACATGACGCCCGAAGAAGTAGTGGAGCAAATCAAAATCAGTGGATTACGTGGTCGTGGTGGTGCTGGTTTCCCCACATGGATTAAGTGGGACATGGTGCGCAACGAACAAACAGCCGAAAAATATGTGATTTGCAATGGTGATGAGGGCGACCCTGGCGCATTTATGGACCGTATGTTGCTCGAATCGTTTCCATATCGCATTATCGAAGGACTAACCATTTCCGCATACGCTACGGGTGCTACTAAAGCATTTTTGTATATCCGTGCCGAATATCCGTTGGCAGTAAAACGCATTCAGGATGCCATTATCGAATGTAAAAAAAATCATTATTTGGGCGAAAACCTGTTGAGTAGCGATTTTTCGTTAGAAATGGAAGTTTTTCAGGGAGCTGGAGCTTTTGTTTGCGGTGAAGAAACGGCACTGATTGCATCTATGGAAGGTGAACGCGGAATGCCTCGCATTCGTCCGCCATACCCGGCCAAAGAAGGACTGAACCATTTCCC
>CAZEEN010000198.1:0-5667 GCA_964511115.1 uncultured Paludibacter sp.
TAGGTTTTTTCGGGAATGTCTGCCCATTTGGTAATAAGGTTACGTGTACCATTAAAGAATCCGACTACAGCAACAATACCAAATAGCCACCAAATTAATGGCATCATGCGATTGAAAAACACGATGTTCACTAAAAACAAAACTGCCAAATAATAGCTGATGGCTTTGGATGTATAGAATTTTGGGAACACCTTTTTTTAATGGTTAATTGTTAGTGATTAATTGTTAATGATTAGAGAGTAAATACATTTTTTTGAGATTTTGTATGTGTTTTTCGATACTGTATTTTTCTTTTACAATTTTTGCAGCTAAATTTGCTTTGTCCTGAAATTGTTTTTTATCCTGCAAATATAAAGAAAATTGTCGGAATAAATCGATTTCGTCTTTGGTTTTATACAGTGTGGCTAGCTTCCCGTTTTCAGTAATTTCGGACATTACATCCCAGTTGTTTACAAAAACAGGTAGCCCACAGGCTAATGCTTCGACTACGGCAATGCCAAATGTGTCGTGGTCGGTGGAGTAAATAAATGAATCCATTGATTTAAGTAGTTGTGGTACATCATTCCTACTTCCTAAAAAATGTACTTTATCACTAAGGTTGTTGCTGTTTACAAAGTCTACACATGCATCGTATTTTTGTTTGAAATTTTCACTCTTTTTTCCAATAAAAAGAAAATGAAAGTCAATTTTTGTGTCATTAAGAAGTTTTAAAAATTTACAAATTGTAAATTGATCTCTTCCAGCAACAAAATTACCTACAGTACCCAATAATAATGCTTTTTCTTTTAATTTGAGTGTTGTTCGGATAGAAATATTAGCATCTGAAAAATTAAGTTTATCTAGTGATATACCATTGTAAATTATTACTTGTTTAATTGAGTTTAGTTTGTATTTTTTTGTATAATAGTCTTTTTGATAACTGCTTACATAAATATTTAAGATGGTATGTCTCAAAATAAATTTATGAATTATTCCTCCAACATTATTTTCGTTATAATCGAAACCATGTAAAGTAAGTAGTATTTTAATTCCAGTTCCAAGTAGGGCAAAATAAGCAAATAAAGCATCAAGTGGCTGCTGTGCATGAACAATTTGAATATCTTGATTTTTAATAAGTTTTCGAAGTTTTAATAAATAGTTGAAAATGTTTTTTGTTGGCGAAAGCTTAAACATTTGTACTCCCGAATCGCAAAATTCCTGTTCGCAAACGCCTTTTTTACGATAAATACCAATTGCATCCAATTGATTAGCTTCAGCATTTCGGAATACATCCAACATCAATGTTTCGGTACCACCTCGGTTAAGTGAGCCAAGAAGATAGGCTATTTTTTTCATGTTACGAATTCTTATTTATTCAAATTTTATTTTATCGACCAACTGCAAAAAATACTCGTTTGACCAAATATCAAGGACTTTAGGATGTTTAATAAATGGCTCCACATCGCGTTTTACTAAATTAATGTCAGTTGTGGAAAGACGATCTTTCAATGTCTGCATAAATGCTTCTTGGTTCATTTCAATTCCATTGAAATCAATTATTCTGGCTTTCAGATGTGTAAAGTTTAATGGAACTTCATTGCGTACATACCATTCAAAATCATACCAATCACGCCCTTTTACACGGCTTTTCCATGTTCGAAATACCAATGCATGCATTTTTCCAGCAAATAAATCGGGTAGTGTAAAACAGCGCGTCATAAAAGAAAAAGGACGCAGCAACAATTTTTGCTCTGTTCGAAACGATAAGGGAGGCTGTGTGTCTACTTCAATTTTTATTTTAACACTTTTTTCAGTTCTAAACACAACATTATAAACATGGGTGTTATCTTTCAGAAAAGCTGATTCTATATTACTCTCTTTCGTTTTATCTTTTTTATAAATCTCCACATCTCTACCAGTCAGTTTAAACTCTTCGGATATGGCTGTAAAGTACTGGTCGAGTTTAAAATAAGAGTCAGGATCCAAAAGTGAAAAATCCATATCTTCAGAAAATCGATCTAACTTGTGAAAAATACGCAGGCATGTACCACCGTAAAAACTAGCCTTTTCGAAAAAACCACCTCTATATAGACCTGATAACGTAATTTGCTGCATAATTTCATACATGGCGTTTCGTTTGTCAGTTTCGCTATTTACCTGATACGATGCAAGCATCTGGTCGAAGATAGTATTCATCGTTGTTCTATTAATTGGATGAGTAGGTTGATAATTGATTTTTTTTTACCATAAAGTAGGCATTGCTTCAAAATTTGAACATCCATTTCGTAAAACGCTTGCATGTCCAAGCGCAGATCTTGATCTAAATATGTCAGAATATCTTTTTTATAACGTAACATCAGACCTGGCGAAAATAGAATTAAATCACATAAAGCCTTTTCGGGAGTTGCAATTAAAAATTGCATTGTATCCTGCGATTCCTGTGTTATACCCACAGCAAAATAATCTTTGGAACATTGCGTGTATTCAAACAAACCTAGTGTATTTGTAAATTTCCTGGTGTGTTTGGTTGTAACCGACTGTGTTGTATAAACACGTTCGGGTATCAGCCCATAATAGCTCAAGGCAGACTTATTTGATATGTATGAAGGACCATAAATATGGTTCGCTATTAATGGAATCGACAATAATTTACCACTTTCGGTAGGAGAAACCACATAAAGCCCCTTTTTTAAGCGAATTAGTTTACCTGTTTTATCCAAATCACTTATTTTATTGTGTATCGAAATGTGATTCGGGTACAGTGATTTTAGTATAGAAAAATCAATTGGAACTGCTCCAATTTCTACTAATGGATTCATAATGATTTTATAAACGATTCACAAAGATAGTTTATTTTTGAACAGATAGTACTATTTTATTCCATTATTTGTACTTGATTTTACTGAATTGCAGGTTTTGACAAAAATTTAGCCAAAACAGAGCACTCAATCAATAAGATTTTAGTGTTTTCTTTAGAGTTGATCCAAGTTTTAATACCTTAAACCACCATTTCACAACTATACGAGGTAAAATTCGATAATACAAGCGATATTTAAATGCATGATTTTGCCAGTGAATTTTCCCAAGTATTTTATCAACTTCTGGTTTGTTTTTTTTTGCTAAATAGTAGGGCATCAAACCATAAACAGCCAACACTTCAAATAAACGGTTAAACTCTGTTTTGTTTCGGATAAAACTATAATCGGCAAATAGCAAATGCTCCGACGGCATATAGAGTTTTTCGTCCACAGCGCGATTCGCCACATCCACATCCTGATTGTAGTTCGAGAGTTGTTTGTTTAAAAATGCCACTTTATAGTTGTCGGCAATCCGCACCCAAAGATGAAAATCTTCGCCCATTTTTAATTGAGGTTTAAAGCCATTAAACTCATCGTAAATAGTTTTAGGAATTACTACAGCACCCGTCCACAGAGGCATCCACATGGTTTTGGCGTAAACCGTAAAATAATCAATATAGCCTTTCAGAAATTCTTTTTCAACTCCGATATTAGGCGTAATAAAGTTTCCATTCCGCACTTTATAATAACTACTTCCGTAAATGCCGGCTTCGGGAAATTCGTCCATCAAGGCTTTCATTTCCTCCAAAAAGCTAGGTTCCCACCAATCATCGGCATCCAAGAAAGCTATATAATTGTATTTAGCCAGCTTTACACCATTGTTGCGAGTTGTAGAAACGCCTTGATTTTGTTGTTGAACTGCCCCCCAACCCCCTGAAGGGGGAGTGAAAGCGGCAAGGGTTCGTTGAGCGATTGTAAAGCTTTCGTCTTTACTGCCATCGTCAATAACGATTAGCTCAAACTCTTGAAAAGTTTGAGCAGCAACCGATTGTATGGCTTTTTCGATGTAAGGCGCTTTGTTGTAGAGGGGGATGATTATGCTGAACATATACTTAATTACGAATTATGAATTACGAGTTACAAAAAATTCTTTTAATTCGGGCGAGCACAAAGTGTTTGATAATTTTGTTGTTGATAGCCTTGCAAAAATACAATTAATTATCGAAACATCCAACCGCCCAATGCGTGAGGCTCTGTGAGCCACCCGCTAATTATTTTGAGAGAAAAGTGTATGAATTATTGGTTTATTTGGGAGAAAAGTGTATTTTTGTATCGATTATACGAGAGAAAAGTGTATTTTAACTAATAAATATTGAGAAAAAAATGTATAGATATAGGCTTAATACCTTGATTGAATGGAAGTTAAAATCTAATAAAAAGCCACTTGTGTTTTTAGGCGCAAGGCAGGTGGGCAAAACTTGGCTTATTCAGGAGTTTGGACGCACAGAATACAAACAAATGGTGTATGTTAATTTTGAAGATCAAGACGCACCTAAGGATATTTTTCAATCAGATTTCAATATCGACCGAATCATAACACTGCTAAATGCTTATGCAGGTTTAAAAATTACGGCTGAGGATACATTACTAGTTTTCGACGAAATTCAAACTGCGCCTCGTGGAATTACAGCACTCAAATATTTTTATGAAAAAGCACCTCAATATCAGGTGATTGCTGCTGGTTCTTTGTTGGGAATTACGATACATCCCGAAGAATCTTTTCCGGTTGGGAAGGTGGATTTCTTAACTTTGCAGCCACTTAGTTTTACAGAGTTTCTGCTGGCAATGCAAGAATCTGCACTTGTTGAATTGATAGAAAAACGAGAATGGGAGTTGGTTAATACATTCAAATCCAAGCTTGTCAATTACCTTCGTTATTATTTCTATGTTGGTGGTATGCCCGAAGCCGTGTTGCGATTTTCGCAAAATAAGGATTGGAATGAAGTTCGTACAATTCAACGAAATATTTTGAAATCTTACGAAAATGATTTTTCAAAACACGCTCCCAAAGAAATTCTACCTCGAATAAAAATGGTTTGGGAAAGTATACCTGCACAATTAGCCAAAGAAAATAAAAAATTTATTTATGGCGTAATTAAAGAGGGTTCACGGGCTAAGGATTATGAATTAGCTATCCAATGGCTGGTAGATTCGGGATTGTTACATAAAGTATACAATGTTTCGAAACCCGCATTGCCGCTAGCAGCCTACAAAGAATTAGCTGCTTTCAAATTGTATCATAATGATACCGGATTGCTTTGTGCCATGACCAAACTTAACGCCAAGACATTGCTTCTTGGCGATACTGTTTTTACCGAATTTAAAGGTGCACTCACCGAACAATTTGTTTTTCAGCAGCTTGTGCAGAATGAAGATTTAGCAATTCATTATTTTACTTTTGGCAATAGTAAATACGAAATTGATTTTATTATTCAGAACGAAAATGATGAAATCATACCTGTAGAAGTGAAATCGGGCGAAAACCTAAATTCTAATAGTTTTAGACTATTTTGCGAAAAATTTAAGCCCGAAACTGCCATTCGCAGTTCTCTATCAAACTACCAAAAAGAATTGTGGCTGATAAATGTACCACTATATATTGTAGGTGAATACTTTAGCGAATAACCTGCTTAAAGAGCCATCATTAATTAGAATGAGCTCAAACTCTTGGTAAGTTTGAGCAGCAACCGATTGTATGGCTTTCGCTATGTAGGGTGCTTTGTTGTAGAGGGGGATGATTATGCTAAACATTTATAAAACATCAATTGCGGCATTTAATAAAAAGTCTTTAATCTCAGCGTCCGAAACCGGCTCGACTAAAAACTCAACT
>CAZEEN010000199.1:0-5651 GCA_964511115.1 uncultured Paludibacter sp.
GAAAAAACCTTTTTTAATTGACGATGTACATACCGAAAGTTTGTTGAAAGCCAAAGAAGCACTTTTAGCACCGAAATTAGTGGCTTCATCGGTAATCAAAAATCTTACTGATAAACAGATGCGGGATATTTCTAAAATTGAAAAATGCAGAAATAAACGATTGTCGAAAATTGAAAAGAAAATTACATTGGCACAAAGCAAGTTGATGAATTATCAGACCGAGACAGTAAGAAATAGTAGTAAAATTGATAAAACTATTGACAGCATCTCGGAACTGGTTATCAATTACAAAAAAGAAATAGCCAAAGCATCTGCCAAAATACGCTCAAAACTCAATGCAAATCAGCAAGTCGTATTTGACAAACAGACCTCGAACCGCTTTGATTATTAAATTTAAGGATTATAAGCAGTTTTTTTGTAACAAAAGGAATTGTTGAAGTATTTTTGTCAATTTGAATAATCGTTTATTATAGCTGTGGGTATAATAGCCTTAATATAAACGTATTGATTAACAATTAAATAAATAATTGACATTTTTTTGAATGAGATTTTACGTACATTAAAACCATATTGACGATAAAATTTACTGGTTTGAATAGAATATGATTCGGCACCAATTTTTAAACTATTTATTGTATTACGAACACCATCGATATACTTTTTTGAGGTTAAAGGAGAATTATAATCAATACTTATTGCAGCTGCCAAGCTCAACAAATCTTTTCTAGCTTGTACGGAAATAACAATTTCGTAGCTGTTCATAGTTTCCGAACATCTACACCATAATGGTCACTGAGAATATCATAACATTCTTCAAAAACCTCATCAACAGTATATGTTTTTTCACCATCAAATGTATCAACTTGAGGATATTCAATTTTGACCAGTTTACGATGTTTCTCTAAATCGCGTACAATTTTGCGCCCTGCCGGAGTTTCTACATTAATAAAGGCTGTAACAGTCATAGTGGTATTTTTTATCTAGTATAACGATACAAAGATATACATTGTTTTGAAATAATACTATCAAAAAAACTAAAATTTCAACGAATTTCCCCACTTCCAATACAGTACTTAGCTTCAGCATCGTACACCACGCCAAATTGTCCGGGAGCAATTCCCTGTAGCTTTTCGCTGGAGAAAATGCGGTAACCTTCGGGTGTTTTTATAATTTTTCCTTTTGAGAATTCGGGTGTGTGTCGAATTTTAAAAGTAATGTCGTGTTCGGTATTCTCCCACGGATTTTCGGTAATAAAATGAAAATCGCGTATCGAGAATTCTCTACCGTATTGCGTTTCGGTATCAAATCCTTTCGAAGCCCACACAATATTAGCATCTACATCTTTTCGAATCACATACCACGGACCGCCCGAAAGTCCTAACCCTTTGCGCTGCCCAACGGTATGAAACCAATAACCTTTGTGGCGACCAAGAATTTTTCCGGTTTCGAATTCAACAATAGGCCCTTCTTTTTCACCTAAATACCTGCGAATAAAATCGTTGTAGTTTACTTTTCCTAAAAAACAAATACCCTGACTATCCTGACGTTTTGCACTTGGCAGATTTGCCGAACGGGCAATGTCACGCACTTCACTTTTCATTAAATGTCCGATTGGGAACATCAGTTTAGATACTTGTAAGTGATTTATTTGCGCCAAAAAATCGGTTTGGTCTTTCACAGGGTCTTTTGCTGTTCCCAGATAGGTTTTGCCTTCACGTTCAAAGGTGGTGGCGTAATGTCCCGTTGCCGTTTTGTCAAATTCTTTTCCTACTCGCTGCTCAAATACTCCAAATTTTATCAGTTTATTACACATTACATCCGGATTAGGCGTAAGTCCTTGGCGCACTTTTCGGATAGTATAATCCACCACATTGTCCCAGTAATCCTTGTGTAAATCAATTACTTCGAGCTTGCAGCCATAGCGATGTGCAATAAGCGTTGCCATTTCAATATCTTCTTCCGAAGTACAATGCAACAACTCATCGTCGTCCATACCAATTTTTATGTAAAACAGCGTTGGGGTATAACCCGCCTCTTTCAGCAGATGCACCACCACCGAACTATCCACACCACCCGACAATAACGAAGCAATATTCATTCTTTAATTATGAATTGTGAATTATAAATTATGAATTAAATGTAATATTCCGCCATATCCACTATGCCAGCACGCATAGCGTATTTTGTGGCTTCGTGTATGTTGTTGACATTCAGTTTCCGAAAAATATTTTTACGATGCGTCATAATAGTATGCGAACTCACGAAACGCTGATTAGCAATCTCCTTGGTAGTTTTACCCAATGCAATTTCGCGCAGAATTTCTTGTTCGGTAGCCGTAAGTTTGTTTTCGTTGCGCTTGTTTTCACCATTTCGTTTCGAAATATCGAGCAAAATATTACTTACATAATTACAAATATATCTGCGACCTTTCAAAGCTTCGCGTATAGCAGTTTGAATTTCGTCGGTCGAATTATTTTTAAGTACTACACCAAACGAATTAGTATTGTAGAGCAAATTCACCAAAAAGTCGTCATTCAGTTCGTCGGAAAATAATATCCAATCCGTTTTTTCGAATCGGGTATTAAGTACGATAAGCTCGTTTACGGTTTCAAAATCGAAAAGTGTATAATCCAACACTACCAACGCATCGCTATTTACCTGTAACAATTCGATTAAATTTCGTTTGTTAGTTGCCTCCAAAACTTCATTTTCGAGTCCCCCTAGCGAAAGCAAATAACGAATTCCGAAAGAAGTAATATTCTGATTATCAGCAAGAATTATTTGACGCATACCTTGGTAGTGTTGAATTTACAATAGGAAAATTTAATCTTTACTCAGATAGAAAAATATAACGAGCCAAAACTAGTACAAAAAGCAAATACATCATCCAATGCACTTTTTTGGCTTTGCCTGTTACAACTTTGAGTAATGTATAAGCAATAATACCTCCACAAATACCTTCGGCAATGCTGTAAGTAAGCGGCATAAGGATAAAAGTGATAAACGCTGGAAAACCTTCCGTAAAATCGTTGAAGTCGATATCAACAATAGAAGAAACCATTAAAACACCTACAATAATTAGTGCTGGTGCAGTGGCAGCTGTAGGAATTATTAATGCTAGTGGTGCTAAGACTAACGCAACAAGAAACAGTAAACCAGTTGTAATGGCTGTTAAACCTGTACGTCCACCTTCGCCAATTCCGGCAGCACTCTCTACATAAGCCGTAATTGTACTTGTTCCCATTAAAGCTCCAAACGATACACCAAATGCATCTACCAACATGGCCTTACCAATTTTTGGTGAATTACCATCTTTATCAACCAATCCTGCTTTGCCAGCTGTGCCAACCAAAGTACCGAAAGTATCGAACAACTCAACAAAGGTAAATGTGAACACTACAGTCCAAATACCCATATTAAGAGCACCTTTAATATCCAGCTCACCAACAGCAAGATTACTAAAATCGGGTAAACTTATAGCGCTGAAATTTTCAGGAATTACGGTTACACCCATTGGGATGCCAATTAAAGTAGCCGCAACAATACCAATTAGTAAAGAACCTTTTACACGGAGAGCCATTAGAATTGCAGTTATTCCCAATCCTACAAGCGTAAGCACCATTGCCGGATTACTAAAACTTCCCATCCCGATATTCCATTCGAAGAATTTTAATGTAGTTGGGCCGGCAGCTTTATTTAACGCCTCCAAAGTTGGAGGAATCACATTTGCCGAAACCACCATAAGCTCCGAAAGTTTAAAACCGATAATGGTAATAAATAAACCGATACCTACTGTAATGGCTTTTTTCAACGAATTAGGAACTGCCACGACCAAAATTTGACGAACTTTGGTAACAGTAAGTAATATAAAAATAAGTCCTGAAATAAACACAGCACCCAAAGCCACCCGCCAGGGCATACCAACACCTGCCAAAGCAACAGTTGCAAAAAGTGCGTTCAATCCCATACCCGGAGCCAACGCAATCGGGAAATTAGCCACCAAACCCATGGCAATTGTTACAAATCCGGCAGAAATTGCAGTAGCAAAAAACACAGCATTGGTGTCCATACCAGTTGCACTCAAAATGCTCGGATTCAGAAAAAGTATGTAAGCCATGGTCATAAACGTGGTTATGCCGGCTACTATTTCAGTACGTATATTTGTACCGTTTTCTTTAAGTTTGAAAAATTTATTTAGCATACTATCAATGAATTAATTGTTTTAAAAATTCCATTTTGCACCTATAGCAGGACAAACTTTGAAACCGTTTACTCCACCAAAATTGCTACCAATTTCAATTTCACCACCTAACGAAAGGTTTGGATTTAAGTTATACCAGATTTGTGGTTCTGTTAGAAAAATATAAGTCGCGTTTTCTTTCCAAAAATCAGCAAAACCCGATACTGTAAGCTTTTTATCAAAGTAATTTAAATTCCAAACACCTGTTAACTGAAACGATGCAGCATCAACACCTTGAATATTTTTGTACAATACTTTAAAATTTAAGAACTTAGAAAACCCTTTATCGTGCCAACCATAATCTGCTCCAATCAAATATGCATTATTAATAGCTGTACCAAATGCTGGTGTGTGAATTAATCCACCATTGTATTCAACATGTGCACTCAATGGTGCATCCCAAAATTTTAAACAACGTGCAATTTCCATATAAGCTAACGAAGGTTGCTTTTGAGCTCCACCATTAAATTCCATATCTACAAAAAAGAAGGTATCGCCCCATTTGTCGGGCTTAAACATTTCGAGTGTCGATGTAACGTTTTTACGACTGTTTCCAAAATCGTACATAACCTGAAGATTGGTTTGAGCCTGCAAGGCTGTAGCAGCAAGCACTATTACTGCAAAAATTAGTTTTTTCATAAAAATTCTTTCTAATTTGAGTTTATAATTTAATAATATCTGTTTGAAAATTCGTAATTCAGAATTCGTAATTCTTTACTCGAACTTACGCTTCTACAATTTCTACTTTTTCAATTTTATCACCCTGACGAATATCGTCGATTACATCAACACCTTCTACCACTTTACCGAAGCAAGTATGATTGCGGTCGAGATGGGCAGTATTGCGGCGACTGTGACAGATAAAAAACTGTGAACCACCTGTATTTCGTCCGGCATGTGCCATAGAGAGCACACCACGGTCGTGGTATTGATTTTCGCCATCGAGTTCACATTTAATGGTATAACCCGGTCCACCAGCTCCAGTTCCATTGGGACAACCGCCTTGAATCACAAAATCAGGAATTACACGGTGAAAAGTTAATCCATTGTAAAAGCCCTTTTCGGCTAATGTGATAAAATTGTTAACTGCTAAGGGAGCATCTTTTTCGTAAAACTCCACTGTCATAACTCCTTTTACGGTTGTAATAATTGCTTTTTTCATTCTCTTTTATTTTAATTGTTGTTATTAAATTGTTATTATGTAGTTATTATGTAGTTATTATGTAGTTATTATGTAGTTATTTAGTGGCTATTTATTGTGTTTCTTTTGTAATTCTTTTGTGGTTTATAATTTCTTAAAACTGAAAATAGATAAACGGCTGAATTTCCGATGATTTAATTTGAATCACTATAAATATTATAAGCGACAAATATACTAATTTTAAAATAAATGGCGAACGAATGACTAAAT
>CAZEEN010000200.1:0-5621 GCA_964511115.1 uncultured Paludibacter sp.
GCTATCGATTTGTGTTTAAAATCGTTTGGCGAAAACAAAGAAAAAAGCAGTGCCAGTCGGGCAATAATTGTAATTACCGATGGAGAAAACCATGAAGATGATGCCGTAGGAGCCGCCAAATTAGCAAAAGAAAAAGGAATTGTAGTACACGTTATTGGAATGGGGAAACCCGAAGGCGCACCCATACCTGTAGATGGCACCATGAGTTTTTGGAAAGACAAAGATGGCAATGTGGTTGTATCGAAGTTAAACGAAGAAATGTGTAAAAACATAGCTCTTGCAGGCGGTGGAACGTATGTTCGTGCTGATAATACAAATTCGGCTTATCGGGTTGTTACCAAAGAATTGGATAAATTGGCAAAATCGGAAATCAAAACACAAATGTTTTCGGACTATAACGAACAGTTTCAGTCATTTGCCATTTTGGCATTGATATTATTACTGATTGAAACTTTTATTTTCGACCGTCAGAATAAAAAACTGAGCAAATTGAAGCTTTTTAATATCCGGGATAGGTTTGTTAAAGGTAGAAGTCAGAAGGTAGAAATTAGAAATTAGAAGTTAGAAATTAGAAGGTAGAAATTAGAAGTAAGAAGAAAAAGAGGATTTTTTTAATTCTGACCCCCAAACCCCCAATTGGGGGCTTTAAGACAAATTCTCCTTTAAGGTTCTAAATTTATAAACTTTTTAATTGCAGTATTTAGCCCCCATTTGGGGGTTGGGGGTCGAAAAACAACAAGAAAAATTGTTATTTATATGAGAATACAAGTAATTATACTATTAATATTCAGTGCTTTTGCACCTTTGGTGGCTCAGGAAGAGTCGGCAAATGTGCGCGAAGGCAACAAACTTTACAAATCGGATAAGTTTGTTGATGCCGAAGTGGCTTATCGCAAAGGATTACAAAAGAATCCGAAATCGTTCGAAGGCACTTATAATTTGGGAAATGCACTTTTTAAGCAAGGAAAATACCCCGAAGCATTGGAGCAATACAAAAATGCGTTATCGTTGCAACCCACGGCAAAGGATAAATTGGCTGCTGCTTTTCACAATGCCGGAAATGCTTTATTGTCGGATAAAAAAATTCAGGAAAGTATTGATGCCTACAAAATGGCGTTGAAAGCCAACCCCAAAGACGATGAAACGCGCTACAACTTAGCTTATGCGCAAATGATGTTGAAAAAACAACAGCAAAACAAAGATAAGGACAAAGACAAAGAGCAAGAAAAGGAACAGAAAAAAGAGCAAGATAAAAATCAGCAACAGCAACAACAGCAGCCTCAAATGTCGAAGCAAAATGCACAACAGATATTGGATGCATTGATGCAGGATGAGAAAAACACCTTGGACAAAAAGAAAAAACAACCTGTAAGAGCTCGTAAGAGTGCTGAGAGGGATTGGTAGTGAATAATTAATAATGCACAATTCATAATGCATAATTGAAAATTCAAAATGCAGAATAACTCAATTTCTATTTTCTAACTTCTAATTTCTGATTTCTAACTTTTATAAAAGTATGAGAATTAAGATAGTATTTTTAAATTTATTTTTGTTGCTAACCGTATTGGTAAAGGCTGATGAGCCGGTGCGCTTTACAGCATCGGCACCTTCAAGCGTTATTCTCGACCGACCATTTCAATTGGTATATACCGTAAATGCCACAGGAAAAGACATGCGCACATCCGATTTTAATAATTTCGAAGTACTGGCAGGTCCGTTTGAGTCGCGCAGTTCGAGTTATCAGATTGTAAACGGTAAAGCAACATCGTCGGTTTCGGTTTCGTACACCTACACGCTTCAAGCAACAAAAACCGGAGCATTTACCATTCCATCGGCGAGCATAATGGTAGATGGTAAAAAATACAGTTCCAACGGTTTATCCATAAAAGTACTACCTGCCGACGATAACGCAGCATCCAAATCGAGCAAAGAAGAAAGTCGCTCAGCTGCAGGTCAGGGAATTTCGAACGAAAATGTGTTTATAAAAGCGCAGGTTTCGAAAACAAGTGTGTACGAACAAGAACCATTACTGGTTACTTATAAACTTTATACCTTGTTGGATGTGGTTCAATGCAATAACCGTAAAATGCCTGACTTCAAAGGTTTTATGAAAAACGAAATTGAACTTTCGCAAAACAAACAATTTTCGTACGAAAACTTTAATGGCAAAAATTATGGTACAGTGGTTTTGTATCAGGTTTTACTTTTTCCACAGCAAGCAGGTGAGCTAAAAATCGACAAAGCGGTATTTGATGCTGTTATTCGTGTCGAAAACCGTCAGCAGGTTCGTAGTATTTTCGACGACTTTTTCGATTCGTATTCGAATGTACAAAAAGCCATTACGGCAAATGGAGCTGTTGTAAGCGTTAAACCTTTGCCAGCCAATAAACCGGCAAATTACAACGGCACGGTCGGTAGTTTAAACATGACCTCCAGCATTTCGACCGAAAATGTAAAAGCCAACGATGCTGTAACCTTGAAAGTAATAATTTCGGGTAGCGGAAATATGAAATTGATTCAAAATCCTGAAATTAGATTCCCCGACGGATTTGAAGTGTACGACCCCAAAGTGAACAACAATTTCAAAACCAACACTAACGGCATTTCGGGCACAAAAATTATTGAATACATGTTTATTCCGCGTCATGGTGGTGACTTCCAGATTCCATCAGCCGAAATTTCGTATTTCGATATAAAAGACCGAACCTACAAAACACTTCGCACGCCAGTTTACAACCTGAAAGTTGCAAAAGGTACGGGCGAAAACACAAGCAATGTGGTAAATGGCTATGTGGCCAAAGAAGATTTGAAAAAATTAGGTAACGACATTCGATTTATTGTTACCGAAAAATTTGAATTGCAAAAGGAAGAAACGCCATTCTTTGGAACTACTTTATCGTGGCTTGGCTATATTATACCATTGATAATTAGCATTTTATTGTTTTTGGTTTTCAGAAAACATGCAGTTGAAAGTTCGAATCTCGACTTTATACGTAATAAAAAAGCCAACAAAGCAGCACAAAAACGATTAAAATTAGCCGCGAAACTGCTCAGCGAAGGCAAAAAAGATTTGTTCTACGAAGAAGTAATGAAAGCCGTTTGGAATTACCTAAGCGACAAACTCACCATTCCGGTTGCTTCGCTGACCAAAGAAAATGTAAGCTTTGAACTCGAAACGCGAGGCGTTGAAAAAGAATTAATTTCCGCGTTTATCGAAATATTAAATACCTGCGAATATGCCCGATTTGCACCAAATTCGGGTCAACAAGAAATGGGTAATTTGTACGAAACATCCATTAATACGATAAGTAAGTTGGAAAATACCATGCGAAAAGTATAAGATTCTTTTATAAAAATTGAAACAAATGAAATCAAAAATATTTATATCAGCAATTGTACTCTTTCTTAGTTTTACCACTTTAATGGCTCAAAACGAGGAACTTGCCAAGGCCAATAGTTTGTACAAAAAAGCCGATTATCAGGGTGCAGCTATGCTTTACGAAGATATTGCAACTCGTTACGGAATTTCGCCCGAACTGTATTATAATATTGGAAACGCTTATTTCA
Organism: uncultured Paludibacter sp.; assembly: GCA_964511115.1. Taxonomy (GTDB): domain Bacteria; phylum Bacteroidota; class Bacteroidia; order Bacteroidales; family Paludibacteraceae; genus Paludibacter. The sequence continues at coordinate 3,568 of CAZEEN010000200.1, forward strand.
AAGCTGGTGAAGTAGGACGTTCGATATTAAATTACGAACGTGCACTGCGCCTTGCACCCAACTACGACGATGCAAAGACCAATTTGGAACTTGCTCAAACCAAAGTAGTCGACAATATAGTGCAAGTACCGCCATTCTTTGTAAAACGCTGGATTGACTCATTTATCAAATTATTGAGTGTTGACCAATGGTATTTAGTAAGTGTAGTTGTTTTTGTAATTACTTTACTTTGTTTTCTTTATTTTATTTTCGGCAACAATTTGATTATAAGACGAATTGCATTTTATGGCGCATTTATATTATTAGTTGTTGCAATTATCTCAGGAGTTTTTGGATTAACACGGAGGAGCGAGTTAAACAATCACAACCAAGCCATAATAATGTCTGGAACTGTAGTTATAAAAAGCTCACCCGACAAAAGCGGAACCGACTTATTTCAACTACACGAAGGCACCAAAGTAAGCATTAAAAGCAATCTGGACGAATGGACAGAAATAGTAGTGGGCAATGGCAACATTGGCTGGTTGGAAACAAAAGCGATTGAAAAGATTTAAAAAACATGGAAATTATCACAAAGATTATCGAATTTGACAAACAACTGCTTTTGCTATTGAATAGCTTTAACAATGGCTATTTGGATACTTTTATGTTTACATTTAGTAAAGTGGCTGTTTGGATTCCATTTTATATGTCGGTAGTGTATATTCTTTTCAAAAGTCAGGGTAAAAAAGCAATTTGGATGCTATTGCTCCTTATTATAGGCGTTGTACTTGCCGACCAAATTTCAGGATTTATGAAAAATGGCTTTCAGCGCTTTCGTCCTTCTCACGACCCTACAATACAAAACTTTGTGCACATTGTAAATAATAGTCGCGCGGGATTATATGGTTTTGTATCGTCGCATGCAGCCAATACGGTTGGTTTTGCGGTACTGAGTTCACTGTTTATTCGCCGTCAAACCTATACAATTGCCGCTTTGAGTTGGGCTCTAATTACCAGTTATTCACGCATTTATTTAGGTTTACATTTTCCGCTTGATATTCTAGGCGGAGCGCTTACTGGCACTTTCATTGCGCTGTTTCTTTATTTTATTTATAAAAAATACATCCTAAAAGCTGATAACTCTAGCATTGTCGCAGATGAAAAAATTCCGACAACTGCTCTTTTACTTTCAGTTGCCGGAATAATAGTATATTCGTTTTTCGGATAAAATAATCCGTAAAATTTTACAGCCTCACTTCCACTCCACTTTCTTTCAAAAAAGATTTCAACTCAGGAATTCCAATTTCTTTGTAATGAAAAATACTGGCTGCTAAAGCTGCATCGGCTTTTCCTTCGTCGAAAACAGTAATAAAATGCTCCATTGTACCAGCACCTCCACTGGCAATTACCGGCACATTTACCGCTTCGGAAACAGCTCGGGTAATGTCGAGTGCAAATCCATCTTTGGTGCCATCGTTATTCATCGACGTAAGCAGAATTTCGCCTGCACCGAGTGTAACAGCTTGTTTTGCCCATTCCACAGTTTTAATATCGGTTGGTATGCGACCACCATTCAGAAACACAAACCACTCACCATCAATGCATTTAGTATCGATAGCCAACACCACACACTGACTGCCAAACTGACTTGCCAAATCGCGGATTAATTGCGGATTGCGAACGGCCGATGTATTGACCGAAATTTTATCGGCTCCACAAGCAAGCAGCACCGACACATCTTCGACACTCGAAATGCCTCCACCTACGGTAAAAGGAATATTGATATGTTTGGCAATGCGTGTTACCAACTCGGAAAGCGTTTTACGTTTTTCGTTGGTGGCAGTAATATCCAGAAACACCAATTCGTCAGCTCCTTCTTCTGCATAAAGTTTACCCAACTCCACAGGGTCGCCCACATCGGTAATATTCAGAAAATTGATACCTTTTACTGTTTTTCCGTCCTTAATATCCAGACAGGGAATAATTCGTTTTGCTAACACAATATTTTATTTTTAATAATTAAAACCTCACCCCCTAGGAGGTATATCTAAAGCAAGGAGAACGCAAATTAC
>CAZEEN010000201.1:0-5585 GCA_964511115.1 uncultured Paludibacter sp.
ATGATATAATTAATTGATTTTCAATTATTTAACTATAAATATAACACACTATTGTATTTTTAAAGTCTTAAATATGCAACAGTTTTGTCAATTTTTGCATTTCACTCTGTCTTTCTTTTTTTTCTATGCATGTTTGGTAACGACTAAGGCTATGGGCATCCTGCGGTTTGCGGGCGTATTCACTGTCGCACAGCGACAAGGTGAATGCGGGCGCAAAACCTGCTAAATGCACGTCAGCCAGCAGGTGACAATAGGCGTGTGTTACCTGCTGGCCTTGGTTGTATAGAATTTGTTTTCCGTTTCTTATTTCGTTTTAGTTTCTTTTCGCTCAAAGAGTTTCGTCGTTAGTGTTGTTGTTTATTTTTCTTTTCTTTAAATCTGTCAGTTAGTTGTCAGCCGTGAAAATAATTGTTTTTAGTTTGCAAATGTAATTAGATTTTTTCACATAAAGTATTGTTGTGAAATTTATTGTCAACATAAAATATCGACTCAAATTATTTCATTTATTACATTCCCGGATAAACTTCGCAACCGTTATAAAACACTTTCACAGTGTATTTTATTTATCGGCCTTAGCCGGAAATAAAATATACGGTGACCGCTCTGCCTATTATCAAAAAGCTATAAAAGCCACTGCAAGACGTTTGAGATTTAACTCTAACTTGCTGTGGCTTTATTTGCTTTTTGGGCGATTAGTTTTTTAACAGTACAACCAGCTTTACTTCTTTTTCTCCTTTTTTGGCAACTCCGGTTGTTTGCTTTAATCGAAATACTCCTTATAATCTCACGCTATAACTCAACGAAGGCAAAAACGGAAATAAACTAAACTCGTACAGTTTAAGCATTTGATCTATACTTTGTGTACGGTACAAATAGGGATTACGCCTGTTGTAAACGTTGATAACGCTTAAATCCCAACTACTTTCTGCTTTCTTCATTTTAATTTTGTACGAAATACCAATATCAAGCCTGTGGTAGGTTTTTTGTCGAAATTCATTCATTTTACCGTAAAGAATTATTACATTGCCTTCCGAGTCGATGTATTGTGAACGTGGGATATTATATGGAAGTCCAGTACCAAAAACCCAGGTTGCCGAGAATGTGAATTTTTTGCTCAATTGCTGCTGAAACAAACAGCCAATATCGAGTAATCTGTCGTATTTGAATGGAAAGACTTTGCCATCGTTCAAATCATTAAAATGACGCGTTGCCTGAGCAACAGACATGCCAACCCAACCCGTAGATAATCCTTGAACTTTACGAATTAACAAATCAACCCCTTTTGAATTGCCAATGCCATTGGTTGCCAATATTTTTTCCCAACCCGAAAAATCAACGGCAAAATTAATACCTTGTTTTAATTCAACCAATCGTTCCATTCTTTTATAATACATTTCGGCTGAAAACTCATAGCTGCTTTGGTCTGGTATGTAGCTTAACGCAACAGAAGCTTGATTGCTAATAGCCGGAGATGCAATTTCCATTACGGGAATACGATAGTCGGCTGAAAAACCGGCACTGTTATTCGAAATCAGATGAAAAGGCTGCCAAATACGAGAGCCAGAGAGCTTAATCGCTAATTCGTTTGTTATTTTACGAGTCATAAGCAATCGGGGTTGAAAGTCGTTGAAGATAGTGTTGCCAATTTGAAGTATATTTTCCCTAAAACCAATATTAAAACCAAAACCGGCTAAATTATCAATAGTTATATCTGTAAATAAAGCATGATCAAGCGCATTGCTTTGAGCATACCCAATTCGGGTATTCAATGTACTAAGATTATTTCCTGATTGTTGAATGGTGTTTGAGCCAGGATTATAAATATGATAAATGAAATTATATCCTGCTTGCAGCTTCATGTTATTGCTGAAAGCGTATTTAGCTTTCGCAATAAAAAAATTATCGGAAATACTCGAAACGAAGTTGCTTTTAAATTCATCCTCTAATACCTTGTCCGAATTGTAAAAATCAAGTTTGCTTTTCTCGCCGTAATGATACTTTGAATTACCTGCCACAAAATTTAATTGCAATCGTGCCGAAAGTATCTGATTGTATCGGAGTGAAAATGCCCGATTGCCCCATGAAGTTGACATATCTGAAGTTAAATTCTCGTCGGCAGCTTCAAAATTGTAACGTACAGCATCTTCGCCTGTGTAAAAACTTGCATATAATCTGCTTTTAGGTGTAAGTATATAGTTGCATTTCAGATTTATATCATACATAGCAAATTCAGTATCCATATCGAAAAACCATTTAAAAATGGGCATAGTATTTATTCGAAACGAGGCCATATAAGCCATTTTCCCCTTTATAAGTGGACCATCTAACTGAATTTTGGAAGTCAACATGCCTAAAGTTAAGCTTTTGTGGTGTTGATTCAAATCTCCGTCTTTCGTGCGAACATCAACAACCGATGACAACCGACCACCATATTCAGCAGGAAAAGCACCCAGAAACAATTCAGCACTTTTTATAATATCGGCATTAAAAGTCGATACCAGATTGCCTAAATGATTAACATGATAAAGCGGCATATCATCCAACAAAAAAAGATTCTGATCGTTGCTTCCACCACGCACAAACAGACCTGTATTACCATCACCAGTAAGCTGAACACCCGGTGTAAGTTGTAGGTATTTCAATAAATCTTTTTCGCCTGCAAAACCAGGCAATGCATCCAACTCTAACTTGCTAATTTTAAACGATGCAAGTTTGGGATCGAGTGCATTTTTTCTTTTGGCATTAATTTCCACCTCCTCTAAACCAAAGGTTGTTGGAGTTAATTTCCAGTCTATCTCTGTTAGTTTGCAATTAGGCTTCATAATTTGCGTATTGTAACCCAAATAGGAAACTTCAAGCAGAACCGAATCGCACACATTCGACACCCAAAGTGCATAATGACCCTGATTGTCGGTTACTGTTCCTTTACCGGAAATTTTGTCGTAAACATTTGCTCCAATAAGTACTTCGGACGAAAAAGCATCGTAAATTGTACCAGATATAAGCTTATTGTTTTTTGCCAACAAAATTCCAGACAAAACTGTAAGCAGCAAAAAAATATATGTTCTTTTTTTCATTTTAGTTCCGATAAGTTTTTCCTTCAACATAAACGGTAGTGTCTGTCTTGCAATACGAACCCAAAATACCAACTCCTCCCGACACATTACTATAAACCTTAACCGGAGCCGACATGCCATATAGCAAATCGCCTTCGGCTGCGTATCTCTGCTTGTAAAGTGATGTTTTGTATCTGAAATAATTATATGATACCACTCGTAATTCTATTCGTAAATTGTTATCGATTGAAGAAATATGACCCCAATAGCCATGTGAACCTGCGTCGTACTCAAAGTTAATGGTGTTAATTATATTGTTTTTGTCCATCCTGAAAAGTAATGATTGAGGATTTTCAGCTTCAAGCAGCAACAAACTCGGATAATAATCTTCCTGCGTTACAATGCGATCGCTCGTTTTTAGAGTAGTTTGCCAATATTGTTCTGCTGGATTAGGAATTAAAAGTCCTTGCCTTTGACAGTATATTACTAATTCATAGTAAACGGTTCTTTCCGATACTACAGGAATAAAATTAACTGTTCCAAAAAAATCAACTGTATTCTGTATGGAGGATATCTTGACATCGGTAATTGTTGGTTTAAGAAGTGGTACAGTGTCTGTAATAACAATACTGGCTGTGGGATTAGAAGTATCTAAAACAACTTTATAAATACCTCCTTGCATTGGTTTCAAATCATTCAGGCTTAATAACACGGATTGATTTTTGCTTTTCTTGCTTAGCTCATAAACATTACTATTTGTAATATCATACAAGATGGCTTTGTTTATAACCGGTGCGTTAGTTTGTTTATTCGAATATGCCACAACAGTTAACATACAACTTAAGTTAATAGATGAATCGGGATTTAGAACAGATGTAACTGCAATCTGAGGTTCGAAACCTTCAGATAAATCTATATCAACTTTGTACAAATCAGTTGTACACGAATATAAACTGAAAAGAAACGAAACTAATACTGTAATTTTAATATGCATCTTCAAATTTTATAGTGTAGAAATAAAAACGCAAACAATCAATTCATCTTAAATGATAATTTTTAATGAAAAAAGATTGTTTGCGTTCTTTTCACTTTAAGTAAATAATTCTTTTTATTATAACTTTTGAGTTACGCTGAAAGGAGTAGTTCCAAAATCATATGTAAAACTATTAGGCGAATGCGAATAAATACCTGTATAAAGTCTATAGATATCGTATCCTTGATAATCTCCTCCATCTTTACCAAAAGAGTTATTAACGGAATTCCACGTATTCCCATTTATTTCATGTAAATAAACCCATTGACCATTTGGCCAAGTGTCGACTTTACATAACCAACAATCTTTGCTTCCAAATCGAACGCGCATTGTAGGTAAATATACGTTATTTTTAGTCCTGTATGTGTAATAAACTACACCATAACTTTTATGGACAGCTGAGCTGTATTCATAATATGTTGGATATGAGTATACTATAACATTGCTTGGCTCTGGTATTGCCTTTTGGATTTTTCGAACCGTTTGTTTTGGTAAACATTTGATAGTGCACTTATCAATGTTATTCTCATTAATTACCTCTACTCTAATTTTTGGCATATTTTCAATATCGTAGTTTTTAATATCCATACACATAGAGTTTTCATTTTCTGTATTTGTTCCATTTACTGTAGGAGTCAAAGTCTTGTTGTTAGTTTCCAAAAAATACTCATTTTTGCTTAAATGAGATTTTAATACATCTTCTTTATCTGACGAAACTACAATATCAACATATCCCTGTTCGTTATTTGAAAGTCTGATAGTGTCTGAGTACTTATACTCAATAGATAATAATCCTGTGTCATTTGTTTCAGATGCTTTTGTTTGAGTTTCATCTTTCTCACACGAACTTAAAACGAAAATTATCGCAATTATTGCGAAGGTAAATATATTTTTTCTCATAAATTTTTAATTTTAATTATTTTGTAAATTGAGTTCAATTAGCTCAAGAAGTGCCAATTGTAGGTTTAAAAAATGGTGGGTAAAAACTTTCTATTACTGCAACTTAACGTGAAAATATATTTCGCATTCCGATACAATGATAAATTGTATTAAAAATGAGCGTATTATGTGCATTACCCTGTAATAGAGTCCCCGAAAATGATTACTTTTGTTGCTTGCCTTTGTGTACTGTTAAATGATACATCCGGTTATTTATAAGCGCGTTGTAACGAAAAAAAACTTTAGTCGGTGTCCTTTTCGGAGTTTAGCCTTGCGCAAAGGCATTTTTGCATCTATGCCGTTAGCAGTAGGTGGCAAGCCGTGCTAAAAAGTCCTCCCAACCCCCAAAGGGGGTGTTCGAGAGAAAGATGCTGGTTTCAAAAAAGAAAAGAATTTGAATGGATTTTGTTGTTTTTATGGGACAAGCGTAGTTTTACAAAATATTGTAATAATCCCATATAAAAAAGGTGGCAAGCATGCAAAGTTACAGCATGTTTCGCAGATTGGATAAAACGGAGCATACTGACCACTTAAAACCGAAACAAAAACTGTACATA
>CAZEEN010000202.1:0-5528 GCA_964511115.1 uncultured Paludibacter sp.
GCGACCAAGGAATGATGTTTGGGTATGCTACCAACGAAACCAAAAACCTGATGCCTATTGCATTGGATTTATCGCATGCATTGGTGCAGGAATTAGCCGCAATTCGTCGCGAAGGCAAGGTGATGACCTACCTCCGCCCCGACTCAAAATCGCAAGTAACCATTGAGTACGACGACAACAACAAGCCTGTAAAAGTAAATACGATAGTTGTTTCAACCCAACACGACGATTTTGTAAAACCATCCGAAAGCAAAACAGAACAAGTTGCCGACGACGAAATGTTAGCCAAAATACGTCAGGATGTAAAAGAGTATTTAATTCCACGCGTAAAAGCATTGGATACACAATTTGCCGATTTATTCACCAACGATTATGTGCTGCATGTAAATCCAACCGGAAAGTTCGTTATTGGCGGACCTCACGGCGATACCGGACTTACAGGCCGTAAAATTATTGTAGATACTTACGGTGGAAAAGGTGCGCATGGCGGTGGTGCATTCTCGGGCAAAGACCCTTCGAAGGTCGACCGTTCGGCAGCTTATGCGGCTCGCCACATTGCCAAAAACATTGTAGCAGCAGGTTTGGCTACCGAAGTATTGGTGCAAGTAGCTTATGCCATTGGCGTAGCGCAACCAATGAATATTTATGTAAATACTTACGGAACAGCTCAAATACAACTAAGCGATGGCGAAATAGCAGCCAAAATTGATACGTTATTCGACATGCGCCCAAAAGCCATAGAAAATCGCCTACAGCTTCGCAATCCAATTTACGAAGAAACAGCATCTTATGGTCATGTAGGTCGTACACCCGAGATGAAAGTAAAAACGTTCAAAGATGGCAATGGTAACGAATTTACCAAAACGGTGGAACTTTTCACTTGGGAAAAAACCGATATGGTGGATGCCATTCGACAAGAATTTTCGATTTAAAAATTCTCAAAAAATTAAAAGCTGTGGATTATTCTACAGCTTTTTTTATGCCACCATTTTTATATGCCGCAATTAATTGGTATTTTTGTATCCGTTTTTTATAATAACTGTATGAAGCTAATTAAATACCTGTTTTTGTTTTGTTTACTCTTTTTTGTAGTCCTAAAAAGTGAAGCAACACCAAACGATTCCATTTCGACAAAATATGCAAATGGTGAGTTTATAACCTATTGCCAATTGAGCCTTACTGCCAACGATAGCATTACCAACGAAGTAGTTAATCTATTTGTAAAGCAAATGTGCAACGACATTAAAGGCTTGTTTAAGTGGGGATTAAAAGGTATGAGTTTGGCTAAAGAAAAAGATGAGATTCTGATTTTTGATTTTAAGGAAACACGGTATAACAAGCAAACAAGTATTATTAAAGGTATTGGCGATGTAATTATTCCTGGTGTAACTACTTTCAGAGACCTAAGCGTAGATACCAAATTGACACAACGAAACTTTAAAGGCGGGCGGCGTGAAGTACGATTGGATTTGGCCTCTCCCAATCCTTTTATACGAGATTTAAGAGGTTCGTTCTACTTTCAACCTAAAGGAACACACAAAAACGGTTATTTGCAAATAGTTACAAATGTGCGCTTTGCGTGGTTCTTCGATATTTTTGTTACGCAAAAAACCTATAAAACCATTTTAGAATGGCGCATACGGCAAATGCTCAAAAACATAAAAGAAGAATCGGAAAAGCGAACGAAAATGATGGGGTGATATGATAAGGTGATTTCTTAATTTATTATTGAAACACTACGATTATGGTTAATCAATCAATTATAGAAACCGCCGAACGATTTGCAAGGTTACTACCTTCGAATTTGATGGTTAAAAAGGCATTTCTTTTTGGTTCGTATGCAAAAGGCAACGAAAAAGAAGAGAGCGACATTGACATTGCCATAGTTTTGGGTAATATGCCTGACTTTTTTGACGCTCAAATGCAACTAATGCGCGTGAGGCGAGAAGTTGATTTACGTATTGAGCCGCATCCAATAAGCGAAAATGAGTTCAATGCTACAAATCCATTTGCTTTAGAAATTCAGAAAACAGGAATAGAACTAACACTAAATAATCAAAGCCAACTAGCCAGTGAGCCAAAAGCTGTATATGGACTAAATAAATAATTAACAGAGGCTGTCTCAAAAGAGCTTTTTGAACGCAAATTACGCAAATTTTCACAAATTTGATTATTACTGAATTCTGTATTGTATTAAAATTCAACAATATATGATTTGTGATAATTTGCGGTTTTTTGCGTAATTTGCGTTCATCTTTCTTATGAGACAACCTCGTTGTTTCGTCCCTGCGTATTCAGAATACGTCGATAATTTTACCTGCTCCTGCGTATTTTACACCCTCAATTTTTCCGCCAAAGCCCACAGCCCCAAATTCAACGCCTATACTTAGCAAGTAAGTTAAACTCTCATGCTCTTGTTTAGTAAATTTTTCGTCGTATTGAATTTCAAAAAGCTGCTCTGCAATCATGTCGTTGGTCGAAAGCCATTCCGAACTTTTGGACATGCTCATCCCCGAAGCCCATTCGTGTTTCGGAAAATATTTAGTAAATATATTATCAGGGCTGAAATAATAGTCCGAAACAATCCCAAAGCAAACAATAATTCTGAAATAAGGCAACTTACGCACGTTGAGCAGTTCGCGTGAGGTGTTGAATGCCGGAAAACGAACCGAAGCATACATTTTTTCGGTATCTACCTGTATCGCAGGTTGTACACCCAGCAAAGCATTGAGCATGTAATTCCGATTCAGGCTAAAGCCCTTCAACTCCTGCTTATAGGCCGACACAAGCAAACTTCGCTCGCCAACTATATGTTCGGTATCGGTTTTCAGTATGTTTTTACCCAATCCATTCCATACTGGCGACACATTGTAGTCGGCCAATCGGTACACATCCCCTACAGCATTTTTTAAGGCCTGCGAAAATAATACGCAAGCCTTCCATTCCACCTGATGCTTACGCACCGTTTCGAACTCAGGGCCTACCTTCATTCTACGAGCCTTTGGACCACCCTTTGCACGCACTATCATTTTGTCGCTTCCTGGCAGAAAATAGCACGAAGCCGTACCAAAGCCCCCCGACATTTTAAGAATACCTTTTGAAATTGCCATGTTTTTGTTTTTTTTGGAAAATTAGAAAATATGAAAATTAGTTCATTCTTGGCAGAGCCAAGCGGCAGAGCCGAGCGGTCATATTGACACATCACCACAATTATTCTATGCCTATTCGGTACATCTATACTGCATATTCTATACATAGATATATCAACCTAATTACATACAGAAATCAATTACAAAGATAACACAAAGATATCACATATTTAAATAAAATCTGTATAAATACTGTGATAATACTGTGATTGTACTGTAATAATACTGTAATAAAAGTAAGGAGAGTGTATTGATGCATACTATTCGCCCTATATACACACCGAATGAAGAGTGAAGAAACAAAGCGTCCGGCAGCACTGTTGCCATAATAAATGTGCTAATTGGAATGTCGGTTGGGCAACAATTTTTGACCACAAGGGATACCTTGTCATTGTTCAGAATAATGCCGCTGTTTAATTTATTCCATTATTTTATGAATAGATAAGGCGAAATTTGAATTGTTTTTTGTAGCTTTGTAGAGTTGAAATTAATTAAAAACATGCTTCTATGTTAGACGATTTTGAACAATATATTCGGCAAGGTGAACCACTTCAAAAGGAAAAAAGCCAAATTTGGCAAACTGCTATTGGTTTGCAGCAGGTTGATGGTTTAACGCCTTCGGCTTACCTGATTGAAACTGCTAAAGAGAATATTGAAGGCACAATATCTATCGGGGAAGTAAAATACCGAATCGACAATTATTACAAGCAACAGGAGAATAGAAAAACAATTCAGGGCGATAGAACTGAGGAAGCTGACAAGGTTTCGGCAAATATTGCTGAACTTTTGTCGGAGAAGACTTTTAGCTTTAGCCCTGCCGAATTACTTACGATTCACAAAAGACTTTTTACAGGAGTTGAGAATATTACAGTAAAAATAGGGAAAGTTCGTGATTACAATATTAGCAAAAATGAATGGGTATTGAATGGTAAAACAGTGTATTATGCCTCGGCTGATAGTATTGGTGCAACGCTCGATTATGATTTCAAACAGGAAAAAAGCTTTAAATTCAAGGATCTTACTAAGCGTGAAATAGTAGAGCATATTGCCGGTTTCATTTCCGGTTTGTGGCAGATACATGCTTTTGGCGAGGGAAACACGCGTACAATAGCAGTTTTTACTATCAAATACTTCCGCACTTTTGGCTTCGAAGTGGAAAACGATATGTTTGCAAAACACTCGTGGTATTTCCGAAATGCGCTTGTAAGAGCTAATTACAACGACTATTTGCACAAGGTTTACGCAACACCTGAGTATTTGATGAAATTCTTTGGTAATTTATTACTTGGCGAAAACAACGAATTAAAAAACAGACAGTTGCGAATAGATGTCAACACAAATATTAATGACGATCAAAGTGAACAATTAACAGTAAAGGAAAGTGGTCAGGAAATTGACTCAGGTGGTCAGAAAAGGTGGTCAGAAAAGGCAGTCAAATTACTCGATCTTATAAAAGGAAATCCCACAATTACCCGAAAAGAACTATCAGATGCCTTGGGAATCAACCCTTCGGCAGTACAAAAACATATAGACAAACTGAAAAACGAAGGTATCATTTTGCGCGAAGGTTCTGATAAAAAAGGAAGTTGGAAAGTGATTGTATCGTAGTGTTAGTGTAACATGCGATGGTGCGGTTGCTATATCCTTCGCTGCGCTCCTGCCTGCGGCAGGCAGGTCAGGATGACAAGGTCGCCTTTGTGGATTAAATAAATAAAGAGGCTGTCTCAAAATAAAGATGAACGCAAATTACGCAAAAAACCGCAAATTTTCACAAATCATATATTGCTGTTATTCAACATAATATAAAATATTGAAATTGTTAGATTTGTGAAAATTTGCGTAATTTGCGTTCAAAAAAACACTTTTGAGACAGCCTCATCGAACCTTTCTATTGATTATTGCTATTATACTAGCGACATCTGTTTTTTCGCAATGCGAGAATACGGACACTGCCGTTTACGAAAACGTAAAAATAAAATTGATAAATGGTAAAAGTAGTAATGTAAAAAAACTACATTTTGTAAAAATTTCCTTGCCAACAAGCTCAAAATCAACAAGCATTTTTATCTCACCAAACTTCAACAATCAAAGCTGCGGAATAAGTTTCGTTTATCAGCTTAAATAAGAGTATACATAATACCGTCGCCAACCGACTTGTCATTTTGTAAGTGTGCCATACCACGGGTACAGAGGGCGTTTGTGCTGAATAACAGGTGCAGCGCACCGACATATTTGTAGAAAATCAAAGACCACCCTCCTATTAAAAGGTGCGGAGCACCGGAATATAAAAGCTGGGGGTTAATTTATTCCATTTTATTATTAACAAATCAGCGGAAATGTGAATTGTTTTTTGTAGTTTTGTGGGGTTGAAAAAAGAAA
>CAZEEN010000203.1:0-5492 GCA_964511115.1 uncultured Paludibacter sp.
TCAATTATATTTTTTGTCAATGTGTTTAACTTAAATACATACTCTAAATGGTTAGATATTTAATATTAAAAGTTATCTTTGTGCTTTAATAAACCGAACATAGATTAATCAATTGTTATTTACTAACTAATTGTATTTTAATTGTTTAAGTTGATGTTGTTTTTTGATTTGTTTCGCAATAAAAATTAATTTTATGAACCAAAAAGATAATTTGTTATTCCACACAGACATCTTTTCTCATTTAACTTCGTTGCAGTATCTGCCTCGTTGGATTGTCTTGATTATTGATATAATACTTTGTGTGTTAGCTTATTCCATAGCAAGTTTTATCACAACTAAAATTTATGCAGGAGAAGTTGATATTCGGATTTTGAATTTCTATCAGCGATTATCAATAGCCTTAACATTACAGATTATCTTCTTTTGGATTTTTCATACTTATTCGGGTGTCTTACGTTATTCCGGATATGTGGATGCCGCTAAACTTTTATTTGCAGTATCGGCTAATGTGATTTTGCTAGCAATCAGTAATATCATTGTTGTATCTTTAAAAGAAACTTCAATTTTTTATTACAGTGGATTACTATTATATGCCGGTTTCTCTTTTCTTTTCTTGTTTTTTCTTCGACTAGGCGCTAAAATTATTTTCGACTATTTTTCGCAAAATGGTGGTAAAATAACCCCCGTCATGATTTATGGTACAAAAACCGCTGCTGTAGGAATTGCAAAAATGTTGAACTCGGCTCAAGGAGACATTAAATATAAGTTGGTTGGTTTTATCGATGATGATAAAAAATCAACGCAACGAATGATAATGGGCGTTAAAGTCTATCATTTCGACGAAAAAACAATCAAAAAAACGGTTTCGAAAAAGGCTAAAGCTATTATTATTTCGCCAACGCAAATGAAGAAAATTAATCCCGAAGTGGATTTGGAACTGTTCTTGAGCAATAATTTACAAGTACTTACGGCTCCTCCTGTTAGTATTTGGAAAAACGATATGCCTACTATTAAGCAAATTAAATCCATCCAAATTGAAGATTTGTTGGAGCGTCCAAAAATCCATATTGATACAGAAAAAATATCTGCCGAACACAAAGGAAAAGTGGTTTTGGTAACTGGAGCGGCGGGTTCGATAGGAAGTGAAATTGTAAATCAAATAATTACTTATAAGCCGCAACTTATTGTATTGCTTGACCAGGCTGAGTCCCCTATGCACAATCTGCGACTTGAATTGGAAGAAAAATATCCCGACCAAAATATGAGCGTATTTTTGGCCGATGTACGTAATAAAGAACGTATGGAATACATGATGGATATGTATCGTCCTGATTATGTGTATCATGCAGCTGCTTACAAACACGTTCCACTTATGGAAGATAATCCAGTTGAGAGTATACAGGTAAACGTTAGAGGCACAAAAACAATAGCCGATTTGGCGGTAAAATATAAGGTGCAGCGTTTTGTAATGGTTTCGACCGATAAAGCGGTTAATCCCACAAATGTGATGGGTGCTTCGAAACGAATTGCAGAGATTTACGTTCAATCACTTTATAAGAAAATAACTGAAAATGGTAACGATAACACCAAATTTATTACTACTCGTTTTGGTAATGTGTTAGGTTCCAATGGTTCGGTAATTCCATTGTTTAAATCTCAAATTGAAAAAGGTGGACCAATTACGGTAACCCATCCCGAAATTATTCGTTATTTTATGACCATTCCCGAAGCCTGTACTTTGGTACTCGAAGCGGGTGTTATGGGCAATGGTGGCGAAATTTTTATCTTCGATATGGGTCAGCCGGTTAAAATTGTGAATTTGGCAAAAAAAATGATTCGTTTAGCTGGTTACATTCCCGAAGTAGATATAAAAATCGAATTCACTGGTTTGCGCCCGGGAGAAAAGCTATACGAAGAACTGCTTAATCAGAAGGAAATTACAACCAAAACGCATCATCCTAAAATTATGATTGCAAAAGTTCAGGAATATGATTTTGATAATATCTCTGTTCAAATCGACGAGCTAATTAATTATAGTCAATTGTGTAAAAACTTCCTGACAGTTTCGCAAATGAAAAAAATTGTACCGGAGTTTAAGAGTAAAAATTCGCAGTACGAACGGTTGGATGTTTAAAGTTCATAAGGTTTGTAAAGTATGATACTCCCCAAAAATTGGACATAAAGCTAAGATATAATTGTATTAAAACTTAGTAAAGATTAATGTGTACTTTTATTTTCGCTTAATTAATTATATTTACTGTTTTAGCACCTGTTATTAGATTATCTGAAATTGCTTTGACCGTTACGCTACCAGCTTTTGTCGGTCTAATGGTTACCAATATCCGCCCTTCATAAGCATTCCGATTATCTATTTTGTATAGCTCGTGACTATTCTGATTGCCGCTATCCATTCCAATCAATTCGCCCGCACCTTCTACTAATATTTTAATTTTATTGGTGGCATTTGGGCAGCGAACTCCATTTTTGTCCACTACTTCAATTGGAATAAATATCAACTCTCCTTTTGATAATTCTACTGTTTCTTTTTCAGGAGTTAATACCAGTTGTTGGGGTTTATCTGCTGTTTTGAGAATATGTTGGCTTACTTTTTTTCCTTTATTGTATGCCACAGCCATCAATGTACCTTCTTGGAATTTAACTTGATATTGAGCCACGTAGGTGTTTTTGTCAATGCGCTTTTTGCCAAGACTTTTTTTATTTAGAAATAATTCCACCTCTTCGGTGTTGCTGTAAACAAAAACTGTGTCCACGTCATTTTTTGCGAAATTCCAGTGCGAAGCTATGTTATAAGCCCTCCACTTAAATTTGTCTTTCTCTTTGAGGTTAACTGCAATATGCACGACTGGTTTTTCCGACCAAAATGCCTTCCAATAATAATAAACACTCTTTTCGAAGCCGGCAATATCAATTAAACCCCATTCCCAACCACGGCGTGGCCATTGCAATGCTTCGCCAAGGTAATCGATGCCAGCCCACAAAAACAAACCTACTACATATTGATTATCGCGTACCATAATCCAGTTTTCGAGCGTGAGGTAGTTTTCTGTTCCTAACAGAATTCTGTTGGGGTGAGCTGCATGTTCCTCTGCGTAATGTTTTTTGAAATACCTGTCGGGATAATTATACCCTCCAATATCCATTGTGTCCATAAAACCTGATTTATTAGCCCATGGAGCCCAATCACAGCCTGCAATTACCGGTCGGGTTTCATCTTCTTCCTTCGCCCAATCCATCAACATTTTGAGCGTTTTTGGTCCGTCGGAATAGCGCTGATTGGGCATCTCGTTCCCAACTGAATACATAAATACAGAAGGGTGATTTCTTTCCCGTTTCACCATGTCCTTTAAATCGGTTTCAGCCCATTGTTTAAAATATTTATTGTAGCCGTTTGGCACTTTTCCCCACGAATCTTCTGAATAACCATATTCCCATGTTTTGTCCCATTCGTCAAATGCTTCGGCCATAAAATTAAAACCCATTTCGTCGCATAAATCAATAAAAACAGGGTCAACCGGCCCATGCACACGTATAGCATTACAACCCAATGTTTTCAGTTTTTGTAAACGATACCGCCAAACATCTTTTGGCACAGCTGTACCGAACGAACCAGCATCTTTATGCAGGCATACTCCTTTAGCAATAACTTTTTCGCCATTTACCAGCATCCCCCGATTATTGTTGAATTCTATTTTGCGGATTCCAATGCGATGTTGCTCTGTATCTGTTAATTTTCCGTCAACCCACAACTGCAATTCCATTTTGTAGAGATAAGGGGTTTTGTCGGACCAAAGAATTGGATTTTCAACATTTAGTTCTAACTGAGCCGCAAGTTCTGAATAGTCGCTTAAAGGTTGATTGGTGCTTACTTCCTTAACTACTTCCCCTTTGGCATTTTGTAGACTTACCACAATTTTTGATGGTTTTACTTTCCGTGTAACATCTTCGGGAAAACGCTGAAACTTTACCGATTCGCTTTCGGCATATTGGTTGGAAATAACCTTGCAGTCGATTTTAACAACGGCACTATTTGCAGTTAGCTTATCTGTACGAATGAAAGTTCCGAACGACTTAAAATGTTGCTGTTCAGTGATTATTAAATATACATTCCTGTTAATACCTGAGCCTGTGTACCAACGCGAACTTGGTTGCAATGCGTTATCCACTTCAACGGCTAATATGTTTTCAGCATTATCGAATTTAAGATGTGGCGTAAGGTCATATTCGAACGTGCTGAATCCATAGGGTCTGTTTCCCAGAAAAACGCCATTCAGATAAACCGATGATTTCATGTAAACACCATCGAACCTAATTTTTACCCGCTTCCCTTTTGATCCTTCGGGCATTACAAAGTGTTTGCGATAACATCCAATTCCTGTAGGGAGGAATCCACCTGAAGCGCCTGCCGGATTTTGCGCATCGAATTTTCCTTCTATCGACCAATCGTGCGGCACATCAAGTGTACGCCAATTGTTATCGTTGTAACTTGGAAGATGAAATCCAGATAATTCACCTAACTGAAATTTCCAATTTGCATTGAAATTAATATTCTCATCCATAATGGATTCTGAAGATAATTTCGCTTTAACTGCCGTTGTATTTCGGAATACATTCTCATCTATCTGCGCAAATACATTTGAGTTAGAAACTCCCAAAATGAGTATAGAAAAAAGATATGACAAAAAAGATTTATTCATGTGTATAAAATATTTTTTATAATTAATGTTACATGGAACTCTCGATGAATTTTATTCATGCTCTTTTGTGAATTTAGCACGAAAAAATTCATGTTCGTTTCATTTTGTTATTTATTTGATATATAATTGTTTAAATACTTTTCACTAATAATTATTCTACTTTTTAAATTCAAACCAATCCATATTAAACGACTCATTTTCGTGAGCTGTAAAATCGATGTAGAGTGAATGCACACCTTTTACTAAGCTGATATTTGTTGATAAGGTCTTGAAAGTTTTTCCATCGCCTCCTCCTGGTACATTGAGCGTTCCAATGTGTGCGCCCCAAACATTATCCAATTTAAACTGAATTTTTCCGGGCTTTACTCCCGGTGCTACACATACGGTTACAGTTTTTGCTCCAACTCCAAAATCAATGTATTTATATGCTGCCCAATCTTTATTCTTGATTTTCCCCAATTGGTCGTTATTCGATGGGTTAAGAGGATTTGTTTCGTCAAAACTCAAAAACTCAATTCGAACATTCCCGAACATAAGACAAGTACGTTCTGCTTCGATCTTAGAAAAGGCATCAAGTGGTTTTCCAGCTCCCTGCGAAGTCATTTCCACTTCGTTAATGCTTCCGTCTTGATTGAAACTGATAGGTTCGATACAGGCTTTACGTGAATTTATTACGCCATTGGTAGTGCGATGATAAAAAACATACCACTTTCCTTTGAATTCGACAATAGAACCGTGATTGTTCCAGTTTGCAGGGTCGCAACCATCATTATCTAC
>CAZEEN010000204.1:0-5482 GCA_964511115.1 uncultured Paludibacter sp.
AAACCTCGCAAAGTGGGCGTTTCCGAAAAAGTAAACTTGGCATGTATTGGAATTGGTAACCGTGCTAATGAAATTATCAAAGATTTATATAAAACAGGTCATTGCAACATTGTAGCTTTGTGCGATACCGATATGGGCGCACCTCATACCTTGGAAATTATAAATAAATTTCCCGGCGTTCCACACTTTCAGGATTTCCGAAAAATGTTCGACAAAATGGCAAATAAGATTGATGCGGTAGTTATTGGAACGCCCGACTTTAGTCATTTTCCTGCTACAATGTTGTCCATGTCGCTTGGCAAACATGTGTATATCGAAAAACCAATGGCGCACTCGTTTCGCGAAGTGGAACTGATGATGAAAGCTGCCAAACGTTACGGTGTGGTTACCCAAATGGGAAATCAAGGACATTCCGATGCCAATTATTTCCAGTTCAAAGCATGGAAAGAGGCCGGAATTATCAAAGATGTTACTGCCATTACGGCTCACATGAACAATTCGCGTCGCTGGCATAAATTCGATTCTAATATGAAAAGTATGCCGGCTGCCGAAACAGTTCCAACAACTTTAGATTGGGATACATGGTTAGGAACTGAGCAATTTAAAGATTACAACAAAGATTACATAAACGGACAGTGGCGTTGTTGGTACGACTTTGGTATGGGCGCGTTGGGCGATTGGGGCGCTCATATAGTGGATACAGCACACGAGTTTTTGGAACTTGGCCTGCCAACCGAAATTAATATGTTATATGCCAAAGGTCATAATCCATTTTTCTTCCCGTATTCTTCTACCATTCAGTTCAAATTTCCGGCACGTAAAAACATGCCGGCTTGCGATATAACTTGGTACGACGGGTTGGATAACTTGCCACCTGTTCCGGCTGGTTACGGAAATGTAGTGCTCGACCCCAACATTCCACCTCCTAGCAACGGACAGATTGTGCCATCGAAGCTAAATCCGGGAAAAATTATTTACAGTAAAAACTTAACCTTCAAAGGTGGTTCGCACGGAAGCACGTTGAGCATTATACCCGAAGAAAAAGCCTTGGAAATGAAATCGAAACTTCCCGAAGTGCCGATAAGTCCTTCGAACCATTTCGAAAACTTCCTGTTAGCTTGTAAAGGTCAAGAAAAAACGCGTTCGCCATTCGAAATTGCTGGACCATTGAGTCAGGTTTTCTGCTTGGGAGTTATTGCACAACAATTAAACGCCAAACTGACTTTTGACCCCAAAGCCAAAAAGTTTACAAACAATGCGTTGGCTAACAAATTATTAGTTGGAACAGAACCTCGCAAAGAATGGATGTATTTTTATAAATTGTAGAAAAGCCAGAACGATTTAAAAGTTATTTGGAACGCAAATAAACGCAAATTTACACAAATCAGAAATAAATATACTAGTTAATACATTTAGAATTTAAAACAAATAAATTCGCGTTAATTTGCGAAATTTGCGTTCAAAAAAAATAAGAAATGACTAATATTGACCGAAGACAGTTTTTAAAAAACATGGGCATGATAAGTGGCGGTGTATTGCTGGCTACCAGTCCGTGGTTTTCGGCATTCTCGGAACAAAAACACACCGTAGGAAGCAAAGCTCGCATAGGCATTATTGGCCCCGGGTCTCGTGGACAACATTTGATGAGCTTTTTGGTACAAAACCCAAAAGTGGAGATTGTTGCTGTTTGTGATACATTCAGACCTTCGATAGATGCTGCGCTGAAAATGGCTCCTAATGCAAAAGTGTATACCGACTACGAGAAATTACTCGAAGATAAAAATGTGGATGCGGTACTCATTGCCACACCGCTACACTTGCATTACGACATGGCAATGGACGCTATTGATGCAGGCAAACATGTATTTTGCGAAAAAGCAATTGCCTACTCGATGGACGAAACACACAAAATTTACCAGAAACATAAAAGTTCAAAAAAAATATTTTTCGTTGGCCAACAGCGATTGTTCGACCCACGCTATATCCATGCCATAGAAATGGTACATTCGGGCGAGTTTGGCGAGATTGAAGGCATACGAACCTTTTGGCATCGCAACAACGATTGGCGACGCCCAATACCTGCCGGAGCAACCGACAAACAGATAAACTGGCGATTGTACCGCGATTTTTCAAAAGGTATTATGACCGAATTGGCTTGTCATCAGCTGCAAATAGGTACTTGGGCTATGCGCGAAATTCCAGAAAAAGTAATGGGGCACGGTGCTCTCACTTTTTGGAAAGAAAAACGTGAAGTTTGGGATAACGTGAGTTGCATTTATGTGTTCGAAAATGGTGTAAAGATGAACTTCGACTCTGTATTATCCAATAAATTTTATGGATTAGAGGAACAGATACTTTGCAACAAAGGAACCATAGAGCCTGAGAAAAGTAAATATTATTACGAGGAAATTCCACCCGCTCCAGCTTTTTTGCAAATGATAAACGATGTTGAGAATGCACTTTTTGGTTCGATGCCCTTTGCCGGAACAAGTTGGGTGCCCGAAACGGCAAACGTGAACGAAGGACATTATTTGCTGGATAAAAAGCCCGAAGGTGATGGCACTTCGCTGATGCTTGAAGCATTTGCCGAATCGGTAATAACTCACAAACAACCGGCATTGATTGCCGAAGAAGGCTATTATGCCACGCAATTGAGTTTACTCGGTCATCAAGCCATGAAGGAAGAGAGAACATTAACATTTCCGGAGCAATATAAAATTGATTACCTGAATCACCGGAAATAATTTACCAATTTCTTATTTTCTTAATTTCCAATAACTAAATATGAATGATATTATAATAACACCGCGAAGAATAATACGAGAACTGATTACATTTCTTGTTTGCTTTGTTATTGGTTTTTTGGTCAATTTAGTTGCTATTATCATTTATAAATCCAATTTTTCGGAACTATTCTCATCGTTGCATTACGTTTTGATATTCAGCATAGTAATTTACTTTATTTGGAGTTTAATGCGTTTACTTTTTTCGCCCATAAAATATCTTATCTTGCCAAAGAAAAAAGAGAAAAAGCGACAAAGTCGTCGAATTCGAGCCAACGTAAAACCCATGAAATTGTAAGTTGTGCAGTACAAACAACAACTATTTCCGGAAGGCATTAAACTTTTTTATGCTTGGTTCGAAGCCATGCACACACGGGTTGATATTGCTATTTGCACATCGGTTGATACGAACGGTTTGGTTCAATTTGTAAACAACCTGCAAGCCGAAATTAATAAATACGAGCGAATTGGGAATCGTTTTGACCCACTAAGTGAGATTAGTAGTGTAAACGCAATTGCATTCGAAAATGAAGTGACATTATCCACCGAACTTTTCGACATACTCGTTGATTGTCAGGCATATACTATTAGAACAAAGGGATATTTTGATGTAGCAGTTTATTCGTCAAGCGGTTTTAAAAGCGATGATAAAGCGTATATATTAAATGCCGAAAAGCAAACAGTACGATTTACACATAGCGGTGTTTTGCTCGATTTGTCGGGTTTTCTGAAAGGTTACGTTTTAGGTAAATTGATTGAAACAGCTGATAAAGAGGGAATTGACAATCTGATACTTAATTTAGGTAACAGCTCCGTTTTTGCAAAAGGAAATCATCCATTTGGCACAGGTTGGAAAATTCAACAACCCGAAACGGAGATTGAGTGTATTTTACTTAACGAATGTATGACCACATCGGGCAATAGCGACAGTACCAAGTGGCCAATAATGAACCCATTAGATGGTGGTGTTCTGAAAAATAAAAAAACTGTTTCGGTAATTACAAAAAATCCGGCTGTAGGCGAAGTCCTTTCGAAAGTTGCCTATTTGGCAACGGAAAAAGAGATGGAAAGTATTTTTGAAATTTTCGAAGCTCGATTAGCAAACTAAATTATATTAAAAAATATCAATACAAAGAAAATGAAAAAAACTAGCTTAATTTTGTTGGCAATACTTATTGCTTCACTTCCCGCATTTTCGCAGGAAAAATGGGAAACACCTTTTAACGGTAAAAATCTAAAAGGTTGGAAAAAACTCAACGGAACAGCCGAATATGTTGTGAAAGACGGCATTATTACCGGAATTTCGAAACTGAACACGCCAAATACCTTTATGGCAACCGAAAAAATATACGGCGATTTTATTCTCGAACTTGAATTTAAAGTAGACAATCGCCTGAATTCAGGAATTCAATTTCGTAGCAATAGCTTTAAAGAGTTCCAGAACGGACGCGTGCATGGCTACCAATGCGAAATTGACCCCGCACCTCGTGCATGGAGCGCTGGTATTTACGACGAAGCGCGTCGTGGTTGGATTTATCCGTTGGACTTAAACCCGCCTGCTCAAAAAGCCTTTAAAGCCAACGAATGGAACAAAGTTCGTATCGAAGCCATTGGCACAACTATTCGTACTTGGCTCAACGATATTCCGTGTGCTAACTTGCTCGATAACACCACCGCCACCGGATTTATTGCCCTTCAGGTACATTCCATTGGCAAACCGGAGCAAGAAGGTGCAACAGTACAATGGAAAAATATTCGTATTTGTACCACCAACCTCCAAAAAGTACGTAAACCCGATAGCGAAGCAGCTCCTGAAGTAAATCGCATCGACAATTACATATCGGAAAAAGAAGTTCTGCAAGGCTGGAAACTACTTTGGGATGGAAAAACAACCGAAGGATGGCGCGGTGCTAAATTGACAAATTTTCCAGCAAACGGTTGGAAAATTGAAAATGGAGAGCTTAAAGTTCAGAAATCAAACGGTGGAGAATCGACCAATGGTGGCGATATTGTTACACTGAAAAAATACAAAAATTTCGAATTAAGTGTCGATTTTAAAATCACAAAAGGAGCTAATAGTGGCGTTAAGTATTTTGTTGATACAGACCTTAATAAAGGCGAAGGTTCGAGTATTGGATGTGAATTTCAGATTTTGGACGACACCAATCATCCCGATGCTAAACTCGGAACAAAAGGAAATCGCAAATTGGGTTCGCTCTACGATTTAATTCCGGCTCCCGAAAATAAACCTTACCGCAATGGTTTTTTCAATACCGCTCGCATTGTGGTAAAGGGCAATAAAGTAGAGCATTACTTGAACGGCACTAAAATTATTGAATACGAACGAAATACCCAAATGTGGCAAGCGCTTGTAAATTATAGCAAATACAGCGTGTGGCCTAACTTTGGTAATGCTGCCGAAGGTAATATTCTGTTGCAAGACCATGGCGACGAAGTAGCGTTTAAAAATATAAAAATCAAAGAGTTGTAGAAATGACTCTCTCTCCCGAAGAAATAAAGTTACTATTACAAAAACCGTTACTAGGACTCACTTCGCACCTCAAAATGGCACCTCCAACTCGCAAAACCGAATTGGAGGTAGCCAAAAAGGCCATGCAATTTGCAAAAAAAAGTGCAGTAATGATTTTGCTTTTTCATGAGGGCGAAAAGCTGAAAGTGGTATTTATCCGCCGCAGCTT
>CAZEEN010000205.1:0-2473 GCA_964511115.1 uncultured Paludibacter sp.
GTAAAACTATAACTTGTACCATTAGCCAATCCAGTTACTACTAAGGGACTAGAAGCGCCTGTTTTAGTAAAGCCACCAGGAGATGAAGTAACCGTATAATCTAAAATAGCTGAGCCACCATCACTTACTGGAGCTGTAAATGCAACCGTAGCTTGTGCATTTCCGGCTGTAGCAACTACACTGGTAGGTGCATCTGGAAGTTGAGGCAAAGGTTCTGCCTTAACATTATCGAATAACGATACACCAGCCCATGCATTCATACCAAACTTTCCTG
Source organism: uncultured Paludibacter sp. (assembly GCA_964511115.1). Lineage (GTDB taxonomy): Bacteria > Bacteroidota > Bacteroidia > Bacteroidales > Paludibacteraceae > Paludibacter. The sequence goes on from CAZEEN010000205.1 coordinate 275, forward strand.
ATGCAAAAGTTGCATCAGTTACATCAATAACAGGAGTTAATGCATTATTAAAGTAAACTTTAATGCTTGTTCCATTAGCCACAATTTTTAAATGATACCAAGTATTTGCAACAAAAGTATAGGGTGAAGTTCCAAGCACTGCATAAGGGAAGGTATATAATTTCACAACTGCGCTTGCACCATCCAATGCAACTAAATACTCACTAGCACCATCATTGGTTCCTCTGAAAGTTAGTACTCCTGCTGGAGATGCAGCCGTTAATTTAATATCAGCTTCGTAAATAAAATCAGTTGCAACAATATCGTTTTTCATTATCTGTCCATTTCCACCATTCCAATCGCCTTGTGCAACTGTGCCTGGATTGGACCAAATTCCACTTACAGGGGTCCAACCCGAAAGTGTTCCACCATCAAAATTATCGTTGAATACATTATACTGAACTGCCTTTACATTATCAAACTCGAAAGTTCCGGCATAAGCGTTCATTCCAAATCTGCCCGATGAAAAAGTAGCATCAATCACATCTATAACCGGATTTGCTCCATTATTAAAATAGACTTTAATACTAGTACCATTGGCTTCAATTTTTATATGATACCAGGTATTAATATCAAAAGTATAACCAGTAGGTTCAGCCAAAACAACGTAAGGGAAAGTGTATAGTTTTATCGATCCACCACCTAGGGCAAGATTATAACCGGCTGATGCATTATCATTGCCTCTAAATGTTAATTGGCCAATCCCAGCTGTTAATTTAAAATCTGCTTCGTAAATAAAATCACTTCCAGTGAAATTATCTTTCATAATTTGTCCATTCGTTCCTTGCCCAGCAACCCCGGTATTTGTCCAAGCACCACTCACTGCTGTCCATCCTGGAAGTGTTCCACCACCATCAAAGTTGTCGTTAAAAATTCCAAATGTTGCGGCTTGAATACTTGCCGAAAAACCAATTAGAAGGCTAAATGCAATGCAAATAGCTTTCATTTTTTGTAAAGTAATTATTTTTTTCATATTGATAATTTTGTGAGGTCAATAATTGTATTTATGTTGCAAATTAGTGACTTCGGTTAGTATTTAAAGAATTATATATTTCATTGATTAGCCCTTTTATCTCAAAAAATTACTCTCGATATCTTCACGGGTCCAATTAATCCAGAAACTTGTAACTGGCTTTCTGCTGTAAACGGGTTTGTTGGACACCATGTTTTTCGTTGTTCAACAGGCAATTTCTGGTCACCAATTAATCGGTTTACCCAAGTATTCACTACTTCAATTTTCAAATCATTATTGCCCTTCTTTACAAATTCTGTAATATCAAGTTCGTAAGGTGTAGTCCACAAACCACCGGCATAAATCCCATTGATTGTTACTTTTGCCATAGCTGTAACTGCTCCCAGACTTATAATTACGCTTTGCCCTTTTGCAACTTTCCTCATTTTGAACTGATTACTGTAAATAGCTGTGCCGGAAAAGTGTTTTATACTATCATTCGTGGAGGTTGTCCAATCAATCAAGTTGTTGAAAACTACGGGTTTTACCGGTCCCCGTTGGTTGGCATCAAATTGTACTGTCCATGGATTTATCAACTCATTTACAACTGTGGGTTTAGGATAATTAGCTTCAACTGTATTTACTAAAGATTTGGCAGTTGGTTTTTGAAAAACGATAAACACACTTTCGTTAGGCGCCAATTTCAAAGGAACAGCAGTGGTATTTTCATTTTGAGTGTAAGCGGGAAGCAGACGAATATTGCCTATAGTTGCTTCCCACAATTCAGGTTGCAAGCCTTTTACTCTGAAATCTGGTGTAACTAATTTAGTTTCATTCGTTTGGTTCGATATAAAATAGATTTCTCCGTCTTTTGTGGTACGATGTCCGTAATGAATTGTATTATCTTCGGGCAATTTGCAATCAGGCACGCAATTGATCAATGCAAATGCCTGTTTCATATCCAGACCATTGATAATCATTCCTTTGCCTACTTTGCGTGATGTTATGGTTACGCCATCCACATTTCCCCACAGTTCTTTTGCCATTTTCTGTACATTTTGGTCAGCCATTGGTTGGTTTTGCAAACTGGGCGAACGCATCGGTGCCGGTCCTAACACTACTGCGCCATCAGTCACCAATTGTTTGATTTTTGCCAATAATTCAGGGCGCATGGTTTCCAATTTAGGCAACACCAATATACGGTATTG
>CAZEEN010000205.1:2573-5476 GCA_964511115.1 uncultured Paludibacter sp.
TCAGTTCCAAAACCGGTATTTATTCCCGGGTTTTTATCTTCGTAAGGTTGCGAAATATAAACATGAAGCAAGGTATTGTTAATTCCTTCGGCAAAAAAACGGTCTCCCCGTTGCTTGATAGTCGCCGGATAACGACCAAAAGCATTCCCTCCGCAGGTAAACGACTCGGCTGAAATTTTATTTTTACCGTAAATATGACCACAGGAGGTTGCTGCACGATTTTCGATATTGCCTAATTCTCCTTCGCTCCAAAATTCGCCACCTATTTCGTCGGACTGTCCGCCATACATCAAGAACTCGCCAGGGAAACCCCAGTGACCGTAATTTTCCAACCAAATACTCAAACCATTTTTATGACTAGCATTGCGCAATCCGCCCACATAATCGTACGCCACTTTGTCGGCTACCATGCGGCGCATATCCCATAGAAAACGGTCGGAAGCTAATTGGCTGTTCACCACCAGTCCTTGATATGCAGGAAGATATGGTAATGCATCGTAACCGTATTTTCGGCTGAATAATTCCAAAAAATCATCGGTAAAGTTTTGACTTCCGGTTTCGTAACTATCAGCAACCACCACTTTAAATGTTTTTCGGTCTGCTTCGGGAATCCGTTTTAATATTTCACCAATGTGTCCGTAAAAATGCTTTTCAATATGTTCTTTACTCATTTTGTCGGCTTCGTAACCCGTAGCTTCGGGCGAGGCAGGGCTATTTTTAGTTCCGGTTGGAGTCATACATGTTCGCATTATAATCCAATTGCCTGCAGGCACATCCCAGTTGAGTGTACCCTCAACAGTCATGTTTTTACTAATGTCAATTACTTTTGAGCCATCAATCACCGTGGCTTTATCGTCCACTTCTGGTTGTGCTGCCCATTGGTATTCTTTCCAAAGCGGCAAGGGAGATGGGTGCATTTTTGCTAGCGTTTTTTCGGCGTAACTATCAACTCGTGGGGTGGATGTCAGTTTTACTTCGGCTAATCCACTTAGAGACTTTTTGGGCGATATCCACCAGTCAGATGCTTGTTTGTTTTTAACAACTAATTTAAATTGAGTGCCCATTACAGTTGGAAAAGAAACATAGACAGGGGCATAAGGTAGAAAACCCACCGACAAATCCTCCCTTTGACGCATTATTTCAAATTCTTTTACTGTAACATAGTTTCCATTTTCTTCTTTTACTTGTAAAATGGCACTTGCAGTTATTGGTATTTCTAAAGTTTGAATGATTATGCTACGGGCTGTAAATGATTCTTTTGCCTGAAAGTAAATAGTTAGTTCCTCACCTTCGTTCATGGTAACTCCTGTTGATTTATTCTCATCAAATAAACTGGATAGGTCTTCCACGTTGGGCGATGAGCTAATGGATGCATTTTTTTCGTTTAATACACCTTGGAAGTCTTTGGGAGCAGGATAAGCAATTACTTTTACATCTTGAAATGGTTTAATTGGGTTCTCTAATTTTTGGGAAAATTTCTTTGGTCCTTTTACCAATAGTTCAGTACTTGTAAGGTAACGCATGGCATTCTCGGCTTTTACCCAAGGACCACCAGACTGACTCCAGCCCGGTGAGTTGAAAATACCGATTTCTATATTGAGCTTTGTTGCTGTTTTGAGTGCTGCATGAATTATTTGCCACCACTCTTCACTCAGCATTTTTATTTTACCGTAAGGTACATCGTTCAACCCAATATTACCAACGAAAGCTCGGTTGATTCCTGCTTTTTTCATCGAGTATAAGTCTTTTATTACACCATCTTCGGAGATATTATCCGAAAGCCAATACCAATAGATACTGGTTTGTAAGGAGTCAGCCGGTGTGATAAAACCACTTTCAAACTGAGAGTTTTGTGGGGTTTTAGCATTCTTCTTTGCCGATACATTGATAAACAAAGTAAGTACTAAAAAAAGAACCAACAGGAATGAGTTTCTCATTAGAATATTGGAGTAAAAGTGATTTTAATTTGATTAAGTTTAACAGAAACATGTATGAGAATTGACTCGATTGTCAATTCTCATACATGTTTGGGCTTATTTATTTTTTACAATACGAGCACTTGCAACTTCATTTCCAATCTGAAGTCGGTAAAGATAAACTCCGTTTGGCATTGAAACGCCTTCGAAATTTGTTCCGTTCCATTTGGTTGTATATTCACCCGCTGATTTCGAATGATTCACTAAATCGGTAACTGTTTGTCCATTCAACGTAAGAATTGTCAATTTCACATCGGCATGTTTCTTTACGGTATATGAAACAGTTAATTCATTTGTGAATGGATTTGGATAACATGATGTTTTAATATCCGATAAGTTAATTGAATTCACACCGGTTAACATAGTAATTTTCGATTCAATAGCAGCCTTCATGTGTGCATCAATTCGCGTCTTATTTTTTGTCCACAATGCTTTTGCATCCGGATACCAATTCAAATCACCCAGTGGCAATCCTTCGATAGAGCCTATTAACATAGCAGGATTTGAATAAACGCCATTAAATAATGGCCATGTTAAATTGTTAGACGCATCGTTATCAGGATCCCAAAAGTACTGAGGCCAAGCTGAAGCGGGTGGAAAATTTCCTGAAGGATAAGCCATCGCATGAATTTGAGTGGCAATTTTTGTCCAATCCACATAAGTATTGGACATGGTGTAAATGCGTGCATCTGCCCATTGTGGATCAACATCGGTTGTTGTATTCCCATATCTCCAATAAGGGAATGACTCATGTTGGGTAAACATTTTTGTTTCTCTTGAACTGTTTATTGAATCAATTGGCCATACCAATGGCATATAATTGATGGCTATTTTTCCATCTCTTTTTCCCTGCACGTTGAGTTCGTTGAGCATGGTATAGAATTTCGGATTCCGGTAATGCATATTATATTCAACAAACTGAATGGT
>CAZEEN010000206.1:0-5468 GCA_964511115.1 uncultured Paludibacter sp.
CGGACGGGACTCGAACCCGCGACCTCCGCCGTGACAGGGCGGCATTCTAACCAACTGAACTACCGAACCAAGTAGTGCGCTTTGTTTCAAACGCGGTGCAAAGATACTGCATTTTTTTAATTCTGCAATAGTTGGCATTGAAAAAATTGCATTTTTTGCAAAAAAAATGCAACGTTTTCGTGTTGTGCTATTTACATAAATGCATTGAGAGCCGTTGTTTCAAACAATATGAAAAGACAACAAACTGTTTCGAATTAAATTGTTATCTTTGCAACCCGTTTATTAAAAATTTGATAGAAAATGAATCTGAATGACAATACTGCTATTTTACTAATACATTGCCCCGACAAACCGGGAATTTTGGCTGCCGTAACCGAATTTATTAATCAGCACAAAGGAAATATCCTATATTTGGACCAATATGTTAACCGCGAAGATAAAGTTTTCTTTATGCGCGTGGAATGGGAACTGACGGATTTTCAAATACCCAAGGAAAAGGTAGAAGAGTATTTTCAAACATTACTTGCCACGCGTTATGATATGATTTTCCGCTTATACTTTGCCGATACAAAACCACGTATGGCAATTTTTGTGTCGAAAATGTCACATTGCCTTTACGACTTGCTTTCGCGCTATGCTATGGGCGAATGGCATGTTGAGATACCGGTAATTATCAGCAATCATCCCGATATGGAAGCAGTTGCAAAACGTTTTGGCATTGAGTATCATTATTTGCCAATCAACAAAGAAAATAAAGCAAAGCAAGAGGCTAAACAATTGGAAATACTGAGAAATCATAAAGTTACTTTCTGCGTTCTGGCTCGCTATATGCAGGTACTTTCGGCTGAGTTTATTAAGAACTATCCCGACCGTATTATTAATATTCACCACTCCTTTCTACCAGCTTTTGCTGGAGCAAAACCCTACCATGCAGCACACGAACGCGGTGTAAAAATTATTGGTGCAACCAGTCATTATGTAACCAGCGATTTGGATGCCGGACCTATTATCGAACAAGGAGTTACGCATATTTCGCATAAAGATACTGTGGAGGAATTGATTCGTAAAGGCCGTGATTTAGAGAAAATTGTATTGTCACATGCTGTTGAAAAACATATAGAACGTAAAATTTTGGCTTATCAAAATAGAACAATTGTTTTTCAATAAACAAAAAAAGGACTATAACATAATAAATCAAAGAAAAAACCTCCGTTTTCAATTTATGAAAACGGAGGTTTTTCTGATTTTGAACATACTATATTTAAAGTTAAACTAAAATATCAAATACCGGTTTTTCTTTTGAGAACTTCAATTTGCTTATTCCAAAGCAAAATTAAATCTTCGCGTTCATCTTCAGGAACATAATCAATAACCAAAAGCGACAATTGCCCTGTAATGGCTTCTCGTACAATGCGAATTTCAAAATGCGCTTCTGTACCTTCATCCTCCAACCACTGAAATCGAATAAAGTTATTTACTTTTTTATCGAGTAGTCGAGCAGTTTGTTCGTTACCTTCCCAAACAAATGTATATTCATCTCCTTCAACTGTTACCCCGTCGGCAAACCATTCTGCTAAACCAAGCGGAGTACCAATGCTTGTCCATAACACAGGAATGGATGCATTTTTCAGCATGTATTCAATACATAAGTTCTTTTTCGACATCACGTCCTCATTTTTTCAAACAAACTATTCTTAAAACGTTCGCAATATACATCAATAAAACCGATGATAAAAATATTTTTTCAACTATTAACTTATTGCTTCAAGCTCGATTTTTCGAAGCAAAGCGGCAATAATTGCTTCACATTTTTAAGCACATACACTTCATCAACGCCATATAAAATAACCTCAATATCTGAATCAAAACGGGTTTCGCTCTCGAGCAATACCTGCCGACAAGCACCGCAAGGTGTAACAGGTGATTTCAAAAAATCACCATTAGTATAAGCTGCAATGGCTAACCTTTTTACAGTCGTTTGCGGAAATTGAGCATTAGCATAAAACATAGCAACCCGTTCGGCACACAAACCCGAAGGATAAGCCGAATTTTCCTGATTATTACCCGCAAAAATGGCTCCGTTAGCCAATTCCACAGCTGCCCCTACATGAAAACCAGAATAAGGCGCATACGCATTTGCAACTTGTGCTTTCGCATTTTCAACCAATTGCTGCTGGTTATCTGATAATTCATTAAAAGAACAAACCGATATTTTTGTTTCTATTATTCGCTGCCACATGATTTTTATATTTATTTAATGAATACTGATTTTTGAATGACAAATGTACTAAAAATTTGTTTACCTTTGTAATCCCGTTTAATTCATCCGCAACCGATTTTCTTCATTTCGGCTGACTTACACACAAATGACTACAAAACAACGTTTTAAACATATTATTGAATGGTTCAAAGCCAACAAACCCATTGCTGAAACCGAACTTCACCACTCCAATCCCTACGAACTGCTGATTGCTGTGATTCTTTCAGCTCAATGCACCGACAAGCGGGTAAATATGATTACGCCACGTATATTCGCCGATTTTCCAACGCCCGAAGTATTAGCCGCCACCTCGCATGAAGTGGTTTTTGAATATATCCGTTCGATTTCGTACCCCAACAACAAAGCAAAGCATTTAGTGGGAATGGCACGTAAATTAGTGGATAATTTTGGGAGTGTAGTTCCCGATGATGTTGATTTATTGCAAACACTTTCTGGTGTGGGTCGCAAAACGGCAAATGTGATTGCATCGGTCATCTACGACAAACCGGCTATGGCAGTCGACACACACGTTTTTCGTATTTCGGAACGCATCGGCCTCACCACGAATTCAAAAAACCCACTGCAAACTGAACGTGAATTAGTAAAAAATATTCCAACCGAACTAATACCAATCGCACATCATTGGCTAATATTACACGGGCGATATGTATGTGTGGCGCGAAAGCCTAAATGTAGTGAATGTGGTATCACTCAATGGTGCCGCCACTACACGCCTAGCAGCTAATTACTTACATCCTTATTTTCATAATTTCCTATTTTCTTACTTTCTAACTTCTAATTTCTGACTTCTAATTTCTAACTTAAATAGTTATGCATTTTCAACCAAAATTACTGAGTACACTTAAAAACTACTCGAAGGAACTTTTTTACGCCGACCTTATGTCGGGAGTTATTGTAGGTATTGTTGCTTTGCCGCTAGCCATTGCTTTTGGTATAGCATCGGGAGTATCGCCCGAAAAGGGACTTTTTACCGCCGTTATTGCTGGATTTATCATTTCGTTTCTGGGTGGCACCAAAGTACAAATTGGCGGACCTACCGGTGCATTTATTGTCATTGTGTATGGTGTAGTTCAGGAATTTGGTGTTACAGGGCTAGCAATTGCCACCATCATTGCTGGTATTATGCTTATTGCTATGGGTGTACTCAAGTTGGGTAGTATTATAAAATTTATTCCTTATCCTGTAGTAGTCGGATTTACAAGTGGTATTGCGCTTACCATTTTTACCACACAAATAAAAGACCTTTTTGGCATGAACACAGGCACTTTGCCGGGCGATTTTATTCATAAATGGGTGGTTTACAGTCAGCATTTGGATTCCATAAATCTTTGGTCGCTGGGTGTAGGTATTGTTTCTATTGCAATAATTTTTCTGACTCCTAAAATTTCAAAAAAGATTCCGGGCTCACTTATTGCCATTATACTACTTACAGTAGTGGTTTATTTTCTGCGAACAAAATTTGGAATAACGGGCATTGAAACCATTGGCGACCGCTTTACAATTGACCCTTCGTTACCCAAAGCGGAAACCCCAGCCATAAGTTTTGCTGTTGTGCAAATGCTACTACCTACTGCATTTACCATTGCTATGCTGGGAGCTATTGAATCGTTACTTTCGGCAACCGTAGCCGATGGTGTTACGGGCGACAAACACGACTCCAACACCGAACTTATTGCTCAGGGTGTAGCCAATGTTGTTGCACCGCTGTTTGGTGGTATTCCTGCCACAGGAGCCATTGCACGCACTATGACAAACATTAACAATGGCGGAAAAACACCAATTGCAGGTATTATTCACGCAGTGGTTTTATTATTAATAATGCTATTTTTGGGAAATTTGACAAAACACATTCCGATGGCTTGTTTGGCCGGTGTATTAGTTGTTGTAGCATACAACATGAGCGAATGGCGCACCTTCAAAAACCTACTGAGCAATCCCAAAGCAGATGTTGCAGTACTAATTACGACCTTTCTACTGACAGTTATTTTCGACCTGACTATTGCCATTGAAATAGGATTATTATTGGCAGTAGTATTATTTATTCGTCGTATCTCCGAATCTTCAAACGTTTCGGTATTTACCGACGAAGTACACACCGCCGAATACGTTGAAGCAGGCGATGTGAGTGAAAAAATTACTGTGCCTGATGGAGTTGAAATCTATGAAATTGAGGGTCCATTCTTTTTTGGCGTGGCAAGCAAATTCGAAGAAACCATGAAACAAATTGGCGATAAACCAAAAGTGCGCATTATTCGAATGCGCAAAGTGCCGTTTATCGACTCTACGGGCTGTCACAATCTAGAAAGTTTTATTAAAATGTCGAAAAAAGATAAAACGCAAGTATTGCTTTCGGGCGTAAATGAGCGTGTGCGTTCGGTATTAGTCAATACTGGTATTGAAAAAATGCTTGGGTCGGAAAATATTCTTTCGAATATTAACGATGCTTTAGAACGTGCGAAACAACTAGTGGAAAAATAAACGGCATTTTAAAAGCCTACCACCTTTTCAATTCGTTATAAACGCGTTGTATAGGCAATCCCATTACATTGAAGTACGAACCGTCGATATGTTCAACTCCCACATATCCAATCCACTCCTGCACACCGTATGAGCCAGCTTTGTCGTAAGGTTTAAAGTTTTCGAGGTAATAATCAATTTCGCTTTCGGCAAGGCTTGCAAAACGAACTTCCGAAATAACGTGAAACACTCTGCGTTTTTTGGTTGTACAAATACAAACACCTGTAATTACTTCGTGCGTTTTGCCCGAAAGTTGTTTCAGCATGCGTTTAGCATCGGTTTTATCGCGGGGCTTACCCAGCACCTGACCTTCGTGCCATACAATGGTGTCGGCAGTAATAAGTAATGTTTCGTCATCTATTTCGTAGGCATCCGCCTTTTTTTCAGCTAAATACATGGGAATATCCACTCCTACTATATCGTTTGGATACGATTCGTCAACATCCAACACTTTTACACTAAAATCGACCTGCAAACCCCTCAACAACTCCTGCCTACGAGGCGATTGCGATGCTAATACAATTTTATATTTTTCGATATTTTTTAAAAGCTTATTCATTTCCCTACTCATTAAATTATCATATTACCTCATCAACGTATCATCATATCAACACATTACCACATCAACACATTATTCTTATTTTATTAAAAACAAATTAAACAAACTCAG
>CAZEEN010000207.1:0-2643 GCA_964511115.1 uncultured Paludibacter sp.
TAGTATCGGTACTTCCTAAGGTAAAAAATATTATAGCCGTATTTTCGGGCAAGGGTGGTGTTGGTAAATCTACAATTTCGTCAAACTTAGCCATTTCGTTAGCTTCACTTGGTTATAAAGTTGGATTGCTCGATGCCGACATACACGGCCCCTCAATGCCAAAAATGTTTGGAGTGGAAGATGCTCGTCCCGAAATGGAGGATATTGATGGTAAACAGTGTTTAATACCCATCGAAAAATACGGTGTTAAAATGCTATCCATTGGTTTTTTTGTCGACCCCAACAATGCGCTCGTTTGGCGTGGTAGCATGGCAAGCAATGCTCTGAAGCAACTTATAACCGATGCTTACTGGGGCGATTTGGATTATTTCGTTATGGATCTTCCACCCGGCACAGGCGATATACACCTTACTTTAGTTCAAACTATGGGCATTACAGGTTCGGTTATCGTAACCACTCCGCAAGATGTTGCTTTAGCCGATGCCCGCAAAGGTGCAAATATGTTTACCAACGAAAAAGTGAATGTTCCAGTATTAGGATTGATTGAAAATATGGCCTGGTTTACACCTGCCGAATTACCCGAAAACAAATACTATATTTTCGGAAAAGATGGCGGAAAACGTTTAGCAGAAGAGTTGAATATTCCATTATTAGGACAAATACCTATTGTGCAAAGTATACGCGAACATGGCGACGCAGGACGGCCAATTGCCTGCGATACAGATACTGTTTCGGGTCAGGCTTTTCACAATCTAGCTATTCAATTGGTACAAAAAATTGATGAACGCAACCAAAACATGGAAGCAACTAAAAAAGTAGAAATGCAAAAATAGAAAAATGATAATTTCAACAATTACAATTTGAATTGTTGAAAAAATAATTATAATCAGAGTTGGATGTAAAAAATTACATTCAACTCTGTTTTTTTTTGTAAAAAAATATTGTGTAAATAATAATGTAAATCATAATTCCAATCTTATTTACTTTTATATATAAACTCCTACAAAAAAAGTCAATAAAACTATTCTCATCTATAAACTCAAACATAAAGATTATTATTATTAAGTTCCAATCTGAAATATTTATTACTTCTAAAGTATAATTAAATTATACATTTCAACTGTTAATCACTATTAATTAGACTAATACACATAATTTCAACAAATTAATCTAATATTTCGTCAATTTTCAATCAGACAAATAAACAATCATATACAATTGATATTTAGATAGATAAACAACATAAACTCAAACAATGTAATGTTTTGTAATATTATAAAACATATAATATACTTGTATTAAAATAATTTTAATTATTTTTGTAAGTATAATACAGTGGGTGAATTGCATCTATTCGGATAAATATTAGTTATTAAAACAAATTATCTTTGTTTTAATAACTTGAATCAATAAAAAATATTTATCAGTTTGTATTAAAAAACTTTTATAAATCGGAGTATAATACTCTGTATCTTATTTAATTAGCAAACTAATAAGCATATCTGTTTCCAAAAAAGGCATGAAAAAAATAATTTTTATTATTTTACTTCTAATACCAACAATAATATTTTCTCAAGAAAAGAAAATATCTCGTTGGTCTTTTATGCCCGAGTATGGTTATAATGTTTTTGATGGTGATATTAACCAGGATTTAGTAAATGTAATACCAACATCGTTTCGCGATATTACTTACGGAGCTAATATTGAATATGCACTAACACCTATATGGGGCTTAGGTATCGATGCATATCATTTCCCTTTAAGAGCAAAAAATAAAAGTCCAAAGGATATTTATATAAATACAGATTTATTTAATGCCGACTTTTTGGCAACAATAAATTTTACCCGGCTAATCTTTCCTAATACCAAATCGAAATTATTCGTATTAGGCTCAATCGGAATTGGTTATGCATATTACACTTATGATGTGCGTTTTGTTAATAATAATTTGCCAGTACCCGAAAATGATGTATATACTGATAATAAGTACAGTTCAGACTCCCGCCCAACACTTCTGAAATCAGGAGATGGTACGATGAGATATGGTGTCTCGGTTTCAACTCCAGTAACATTTTCGTTAGAATACAATTTCAATAAACCATTGGCCGTAGGAGCAAAAATACATTACCGTGCTTATGCCAAAGATAACCTGGAGGGTGTAACTTATCTTAATTGGGATGGTGTAACAAATGATTATGTCGGAGCTGGAACGGTTTATTTGCGCTATAAATTTAATTCGATTAAACGTGACCATTTAAGGAATTTGACTATGAGAGAATGGGAACCCGAAGAGAGTTTGAAATTAATAGCTGATGTTAAAAAAGACATTGCCGGATTGAGAAACAGAATGGATACTGTTGAGAAAAAGGTGAAAGATTTAACTCCGCGTGTTAAAAAATTAGAAGACCTGATAAACAATGTAGGTCCGGACTCAGACAACGATGGCGTTATAGACCTTCGTGATTTAGACCCAAACACACCTACGAATACCGCAGTCGATTTTTATGGTAAAGCTTTGCCGATTATGACAGTGAAAGTAGATAAAAGAGTAATACCTGAATATATAGATGACATACCGGCTGTATATTTTGATTTCGATCGTACCGAATTGGATAATGATGCGCTTATTACCATTAGCAAAGT
>CAZEEN010000207.1:2743-5454 GCA_964511115.1 uncultured Paludibacter sp.
ATGCGACCAACAATAATTGATTTTTTAAACGAAAGCGTTGAGAAATACGCAAGTAATCCATTTTTATGGGAAAAAGGCGATAAGGGCTATCAACCAACGACTTATCACGAAACTAAAGAACAGGCACAAATTTTAGCAGCGGGACTGATAAAACTTGGTGTTAAACCTGGCGATAAAATAGCTATGTTATCCGAAGGACGCAATGCCTGGATAATTGGTGAATTGGGAATTTTACATGCTGGGGCAATTAACGTTCCATTATCAATTAAGCTAGAAGAAAGCAATGACTTGATTTTCAGACTTATACACTCGGAAGCTAAATATATTTTAGTATCGGGCAATCAATTAAAAAAAATCAGAACCATTGCCGCAGCTCTGCCTGACATTAAAAACGTTGTAATATTTGACCCGCAAGTCGATTACGAAGCCAAAGAAATTCCATTATCGCAATTGCAAAATTGGGGAAAAGAGATTTTAGCAAAGAAACCTGGCTTTGTAAACCTTGTCGCTTCGAAAATAAAACCCGACGACCTCGCCAATATCAGTTACACTTCGGGCACAACGGCCGACCCAAAAGGAATTATGCTCACCCATCGCAACTACACTGCTAATGTGGAACAAGCATTAACTTTAATGAGCATCCCTCCAACTTATCGGACATTAATAATTTTACCACTCGACCATTGTTTTGCGCATGTAGCCGGCTTTTATAGCTTTATGGCTACTGGAGCAAGCGTTGCCACTGTACAGTCGGGTAAAACGGGTGTGGAAACGCTCAAAAATATACCGATAAATATTAAGGAAATTCAACCTGATTTATTGCTAAGCGTACCAGCATTGGCAAAAAGTTTTAAAAAGAACATCGAGACAAGTATAAAAGCAAAAGGGCCTGTTGTAAATTGGTTGTTTAACACTGCCTTGAAAATGGCTTATTCGTATAACAAAGAAGGTTACAACAAAGGAAAAGGATTCCAATTCTGGAAAAAACCACTACTTAAATTATTTGATAAAATTTTATTTACAAAAATACGAGAAGGTTTTGGTGGTAAATTGAAATTTTTCATTGGCGGAGGTGCATTGCTCGACATTGATTTACAGCGTTTTTATTATGCTATTGGTATGCCTATGTTTCAAGGTTATGGACTCAGCGAAGCTACACCAATTATTTCATCCAACGGCTTGAAACGACACAAATTAGGTTCATCCGGTTACCTAGTAACGCCTATGGAATTGAAAATTTGCGATACAGATGGAAATTCGTTGCCAATTGGCGAAAAAGGTGAAATTGTAATACAAGGCGAAAACGTAATGGCAGGTTATTACAAAAACGAAAAAACAACTGCCGAAACAATTAAGAATGGTTGGCTGCACACAGGAGATATGGGTTATATGGATACAGACGGATTTCTGTATGTTGTAGGTCGCTTCAAAAGTTTGCTCATAGGTAGCGATGGCGAAAAATACAGTCCAGAGGGTATTGAAGAATCGCTATCCGACAACTCATATTTTATAGAACAAGTGATTTTGCACAACAATCAGGATGCGTTCACATCGGGTATTATTGTACCAAACAAAGAAGCACTTAAACGGTATGTACAACGGAAAAACGCCCATTTAGACTGGAATACACGTGAAGCCAAAGAGCTAGCTCTCAATAAGCTACAACGCGAAATAAACGAATACCGCAAAGGTGGTAAATTCGAAGGAACTTTCCCTGAACGTTGGCTGCCTGCTGCCGTAGCGGTAATAGGTGAACCATTTACCGAACAAAATGGTTTAGTAAATAGCACCATGAAAGTGATACGTGGAAAAGTTGAAGAACGCTTTGCTGACCGAATTACAAAATTATACGATGCTGGTGGAAAAGATATTATCAATAACGAAAATATTGAGGCATTGAGTTAAATTCTTATGAACGCAAATGACGCAAATTTTCACAAATAAATACTTACAACAATATACCAATAAATATTTATATTATTGATAATTATATCTCACCTTAAAATCTTAATTCGTAAAATACATTCATCTAATTGGGATTAAAAAAAAATTAAGACATGAAAAAACTCATTTTTTTAGTATTATTCCTTCCAATTATTGGAATAATAGCTCAGGAAAAAATATCACGCGAACTTAGTGGTGGCATTGTTCTGCAAAAAACTCAAAATTTATACATTGAGAATGGTATTGGGCTAGATTATACGTGCGACCGTCTACTAAAAAAGAAAATTCACATCAAAGGCACATATCTTTCGAGTAGGCTTGGCAGTGCAATTGGTTCAAATGCTCTTAAGCAGGATTATTTTATACTGGGTGCCGATTATCGTTTTTTTTCGCAATAGCAGTTGCAATTGCTTGCCGGACTAAATACAGGACTTTTTACAGTTAATTACGAAAACAGTATTTTCAACGATTTACCTTCCTCAGCCTTATTGATGGCTGTAGAAACCGGATTAAATTATAAATTCAAACAAATGCCACTGTCCGCATCATTAACCATTGGCTATAATGTTCGAACAGGAAATGGCATTGATATTCCGGGCTCACTTTTCCCTGTATTTTACAAAGTTGGATTTATGTATCGTTTTGATAATCTGTTTAATAACTAAAGTATGAGAACAAGATATTTATATATAGTATTGACCGTAATTTCATTTATTGGGTGTAATCCTACACCCGAAATTGATAATACAACCATGCTCGATGGTGAT
>CAZEEN010000208.1:0-5451 GCA_964511115.1 uncultured Paludibacter sp.
CAGTTGGAGCATTTCTTATCGGAAGAGATGATGGAGAAGAAATAAGATTTACTCCTGTTTCACCCAAATCAGCTTTTCGGTATCGAATCCCAATTCTTGGGCTTTTTGGAGGTATGCTTTTTTTATTTCTTCGGGCATTGTTTTAGTTCGCGAAAGCAACCACAAATAATTATAACCACTGCTAACAACAAGCGAGTATTGGTAGTCGTCATCGAGTTTTACAATATTATAAGCACCATAAAACGGCCCGAAAAAAGAAACTTTCAGGCTTCCAATATTTTTATCACCCGCAAATTTTGCTTTCCCAACAGATTCGCTCCAAGTATTTGATTTGGACTTAAATCCACGGTTTACCACTTTCACTTTACCATCCGGACGTAAGCTGTAGTTGGCTGTAACATTGGATAGCCCGCGCTCAAAACTATGATCAAAGCGGGCAACTTCGTACCATGTGCCAAGGTATTTTTGCAGTTCGAAATCCGAAATAGCATTGGTGGATGGAGGGGTTTTGGCACAAGCAGTAAAGCCGATAATTCCAGCTATTGCCATAAAAAGCGATTTGAATGTTCGTTGCATGGTGATTTGATTTTAGTTTTTGCGGTAAAAATAACGTATTTTCACCGCAATACCAAATCGATATTTGTTTCACTAATCTAAAACAAATCGCGCAGTCTAGTTTAACAAAGATAAACCACCGTAGGCTTTAGAGCTTGCGGTGGTTTTTTGTTGGTATACTAATTTTCTTTGTGATATTATTCACTTTTACAAAATATATCCCTGCACTTAAGTTACAATTCAGTGTGTTTGTCTCGCCTGAAATGGTGGTATTAAATACGCATTGACCCACAGGATTGTAAATGCTAACATGCTCCGGTTGATTATTCTCCTTACGCATAATTACAATCTGATTTTGTGCGTTCAGCATTATTTTTACTTCGGCTTTCTGTGTAAAATTTGCCCCTTCACCCGGCAATGCAGTTGTGATGGAAGCCGTTTTGAATAGAATACTGAAACGACCAACTGTTGAAACCGCAGAAGAAGCAAATGTATAAGGAATGCCATCGGTTATATCGTACTCAATATCCAATGCATTATCTTTCAAAACAATACGCGCATTTGCATCAAAACCACTAACCTGAGTTGCTGCAATGCTGAATGTATTGGCTGCTCCCGTATTAAAGCCTAATGCAATTGAATTTGTTACAGCCACATTATTTAAGCCGTTGATGGCTACTTTTTCATTTTCGGCTAGCGTGTATATTTCAGGAATAGTGGTGTTACCATTACTCATTTTTGGGGAATCGTAAGCATCTAAACTATCGGATGCATGTTCGTTGAAATACAGTATTGCTTCGTCAGAATTTATAGTATTGGAAACCTGCAATCGCAAAACTGGATAATCCTGATTGCTCGATTTAATGACTTTCAGAGGCGTAGTAATAACAGTTTCTCCTTCCACAAGCGGATTGGCATGTGTTCGCATCGAATTGTCAAAAGTCAGCGTAGTTTCGGCATTGGCTTTTACCCAAAATGCCTGCATAGGTGGAATATAACCCGTTACAGTTCCCGCACCAGTATTGTTTGTGCCTAAACCCGTTGCTGTTTGTACGGTTTCGAACTGATAGGTCGGATTTAAGCCTGTGGAACGTGTTTTATACCAAATCGTTTTTTCCAACGCCGGATTATTATTTATGGCCGACATTACATTCAGATACGATGGATATGGATTTCCGACAAGATTGTATCCATGTTTTGTTGGATTAGTTGCTACTGAGTTTGTAAGCGTTAAACTGCTTATCGAACCCGAATTTAAAACACCTGTAAATTCAATTGGTAATCCTATTTTTTCGACCGAAGGTTTTACGATATAGCCTTGCATTGGCGATAAATTGCCACTAGGATTAAGCCAATATGCACCATTGTTTGTGCTTTGATTTACATTATTTTCGGGGTAATAATACAGACTGTAATCCTGTGTCAACGGAACAGCAAAAGTACTTATCGGCAAACTCATATACCAGTTGCGTTGCGAGCTGAGATGTTGTTGCACCGTTGCGTTTACCGAGTTTGGAGTAGATGCATTATCCAAAAATGTAGCAGTTCCCGTTGCATTGCTTTGCAGAATAAAACCACTATTTCCGGCATTATTGGTAAAAACGCCATTTACAGTAAGTTGATTCCCGGCACTTACCACAAGCGCAGCTCCCGATTGAATGGTTACATTATTTAAAACCGTAGGCGCATTTAGCGATAAAGTTTCACCACTTGGAATTATTACAACCGAAGTATCGACCACCTGAATGGCATCAACAGCCCAAAAGTTTGCTCCGGTAGGCGAGCAGCTATAGTTCCATTTGAATTTTACCTGCGATTGTCCAATGGCTGCGTTAACTGCCAAAGCCACCGATTGCGCGTTAGGTGTATCGCTTGTGTACGAAGCCAATTGCGTCCAGCTAGTTCCATTATTAATACTGTACGACACCGTTGCAGCAGATGGAAAAGTGGCATGAGCATCAAACAAATGAGCAAACCGCAGCTCCACATGGGTAAAGGAGGTTAAATCGTAAGTGGGCGAAATTAAATCGGCATTGTAATTACGAGCAATACCCACTTCGGAACTAAAATAAGCAAAACTTCCACTTAGTGCAGGCGTATAAGTTCGGTTCGAGAAGGCACCGATTTTCCAGTTTCCCTGTCCGCTGTTATCAGTTGCTGTCCAACAACCAAAACTGTTTTGTTCGAAGTTTTCGGTATGCGTACTTGGGTCAATGCCGCAATCGGTAGTCCCAGAGCCTGTTAATGCCGGTGTCAGGTAGCAATTATCGGCACTATTGTACTCGTATACAGCGTAATAATAAGTTAAGCCGCCGGACAATCCCGTTAAACTAACCGAATTACCTGTGCCGTTATACACTACATAATTGCCCGAACCAATTTCGTCGCCCGATTTAAAACGAGCATTGGCTGTGTATATTGTTCCATTAAATGGATTCATATCCACTGCGTTACCTTCGCGCGCCACTACAAGCACTTTGTCGCCCGAACCGCGTTGCCAGGAGATACCCATTGTTTTGTAGGTTTGCGAATTTACCGAAAATGCAGCCGCTTGTGTTACAGGAGCTGAATTGCAAGTGCTGATTGTTGAAACATTTAGCGAAACGGTTCCATTGGCATTTTCGATGATATTTGTAATGGGAAGTCCGGTAATATTTCCTGCCCACGATTTGGAATTTGGAATACCCGAATCGTAAAAAGCTCTTTTGCCCAATGTACCTGGAAACGGACACCCCGAAGTATTGATATTGCCATACGAAGATGCCGTGTTGGAAGGATTTGTAGTAGCACTGGCGCACACAGGATAAAAACCCTGCGGAAATGTTTTATTTTGTGTAGCATCCCAAACTGCCTTACTGTAATGGTATATCATTAATCCATGACCGGGGCAACCACCATTAAAACCTGTTTTTTGTCTGTTTTCCAACATAAAATACTCATTCGCTGTACTTGTGTTGTAAATATATACGGCCGGATTTGAAGATATGTCGGGGATGGTTAGCGATGAAGTACCATTGATAACTGTGGGCGTTAACCAACCTGCCCTAATTTTTTCCATCGGATTTAGGTGAGCTGGCTTACTTCCGCTTTTGGCAGTTGTGGTATTATACAACCCGCGGTCCATTACATCCCAGTTGCCGGTGCCAATAAATTCGCCACCTGTGCCGTAGTCCGTATCGTAATAATCGGGAGCGCCACACACATGCCCAAATTCGTGACAAATAATACCGATGCTTGTTAATGTGCCGTTGGCATTCAACTCATTGGAACAGGAATATTTGGTTATTGCTTTTCCGTCGAACGATTGTCCGGAAATACTACTTGCGTGTGGCCATATCGTATTTACCAAGCCCGACGATGCCTCGCCAAAGCCAGCATAAATAATATAAACACCATCCACCGAACCATCACCATCATTATCATATTGCGAAAAATCCACATCTGCATCCGCCTTTTGAACCGCTTCTAACATTAAATCGTACGCTCTTATATCGTGCGACGAACCATTGGGTGCGCCATAATAAGCCATGCTGTTATTTGCTGTGTAAATTTGAGGAGCTACATCGGTTTGTAGGTTAAACTGACCGTATGAAATCTCGTTGAAATAATCTCTTACAGAACCTTCGGCACCATTCAGATTGTAGTTTTGAGTATTCATCAAATCCACAAAATCCTGACGCGTTTTGGTGAATTTCACATCGGTATATTCAATCAGGATTAAAATGAGTTTTTTATTTCCTGTGGGGCTAAACACTTTTCTACGTCCATCCGTGGTTGGAATACTACTTTCTCTTTGAAAAAACGGACTTGCACCAATTAATTTTTCCGAACCGTATTTTGTTTCCCAAACTGATTTTAGCAAATTCACTTGTTTTGTACTGAAACGGCTGTTTATCGATAATCCACGGAGTAGTTTCAGTTCGTTGGGTGTTCGTTTATTAATTTCGCGGGCAAGCACTCCCGATACTTTTAAATCGCCTTTGGTGTCGGCATAAGCATACTCCCAACCATTTTTCCCATTACTCAGCAAGGTATATCCATCGGTAGTTTCGGCCCAGTGAACTCTTTCATCGCCTTTAAGCAAGATGGAAATTTCAGAGCCATCGGGCTGTGTATATTTTATAATGCCCGGATATGCAGGAGCAGCATGCGATTTATGTAAAAAAGAAATAGCGAGTAGTGCTAAAAGTAGAAGTTTTCTCATCTTTCAAAAAAAAATAATTGTAAAAAATAAATCATATAGTTTTTTGATTATAAGGTGTCTTGGCGTTGTTTTTAAGCTTACGGATTTTGAATGCAAAGATAAATTAAATTCACAAAATGATAGAATGTTTAAAATAACGCATTAAGGGTTGATTTTGTTGAAAGAAAAGCATTTAAGTTTTTTCAAAATAATACTGCAAACAAGTAAAATGTAAATTGTATTTTGTAGTTTTGTGAGGTGAATAAATAATTATGCAGTAATGGGAATACATTCAAAACTAATCGTTTATTATTTTTCAGGCACCGGTAATTCAGCCAATGTAGCCCAATGGATAGCAAACATTGCCAATGAAAAAGGTATTGTGTCGGAGCTAATCAATATTGCGCATGTCGACCGTATGCATATACCTGCGCCAGCCGAAGATGCTTTGATTGCTTTTTGCTCACCTGTTCACGGATTTAATTATCCACCAGTAATGCAGGCGTTTATTCGCCGTTTTCCTAAAGGTAAAAATCCAGCTCTACTTCTCAATACTCGCGCCGGAATGCTGATTGGAAAATGGATTACGCCTGGCATTTCGGGTATTACATTTTACCTTTCGTGGTTAATTTTACGTTTGAAAGGCTATAAAATAAATGCCATGTTTCCTGTTGATTTGCCTTCGAATTGGATTTCGGTACATCCCGGACTGA
>CAZEEN010000209.1:0-5425 GCA_964511115.1 uncultured Paludibacter sp.
CATCACCCGCTTGATTGCCGAAGCTGTGAATGTACCTGTCGTCGCCAGCGGCGGCGGTGGCACGCCTGCACACATCCGCGATGCCTTTGTGATTGGCGGTGCCGATGCCGCAATCATCGCCGGCATGATCCACACCGGCGATTACACCCTCCGCCAGATTAAAGATGCACTCCACGCCGAGCATGTACCTGTGCGCATGCACTGGTAAGATGCGGTCGCAAATTGCGACCGCATTAGACAAACGGAATATCCGCCATGAGGGGTCAGGCATTAAACGAAATAATTTCTCTGATTGAGCGTTAAACGGTAAATCAGGACTGGCCTACAAAATATTTTCGTTTTGCACGAATTAGCATACTTGCCTGGGTTCACAGAAGATGTTAAACTTTCGTTCATTCTAAGATTGCTTTTTTAACCACGCTGGCAGTATGTATACGCGGCAAAATTTTTTTTATTCAAGGTGGACGGATGTTTTATAGGCTCATAACACAGAAATGCAACCAATGGATTAAATCACCCGATTGTCCTGTGACCTATTTATTGGATTACATTACCACACGCGGGATGATGCGTGATGCGCAAGTTGATGCCATCAAAACTTATCTGTTCCTGAAAATTGCCGCAGGAAATCGCCCCTTATGGGAACTCTTCTCGGAAGGATTTTTTAACACACGGACTGCCGATGATTTGCCTGTAACCGCCGCCATTAGAAATCAATTAACCCCTGCCGCTTTAGCCTTACTTGATTATGCTCAAATCAAAAAAGACAATAAACAGATCCTCGCCCCTGAACTGGAAAGACTGATTCTTGAAAATCCAGCTTCTATTGATTGTGATCGTGTATTTAAGGATTTGTTCTACAAGGTAGAGTATACGGATTACCTGTTTAGCTTACCCATGGGAGCAGGTAAGACTTTCTTAATGGGTGCGTTCATCTATCTTGATTTATATTTTGCTCAGAACGAGCCTGACAATCCATCATTTGCACACAATTTCATTGTTTTCGCGCCCTCTGGTTTAAAGGCTTCTGTAGTTCCCAGTTTGCGAACTATCGAACGTTTCGATCCATCCTGGGTGATCCCGGAACCCGCAGCGTCACAACTCAAGCGTCTTATCAAGTTCGAGATCCTAGATGCCCAAAAAGCTCAGAAGAAGAGTAATCGCGCAAAGAATCCAAATGCTCAGAAAATTAACGCCTATCAGCCGTTGAATCAGCTCCTTGGGCTTGTGGCGGTCACAAATGCCGAAAAGGTCATCTTGGACAAGGTGGAAGTCGATGCAAATATGCACCTCATCGAACGTACGGACGATGAGAAGGAACGGCAGGCTAATGAGTTGCGTTCCATCATAGGTAGAATCCCCAATCTTGCGGTCTACATTGATGAAGTTCATCATGCGGTCAGCGATGACATCAAGTTGCGTGCCGTTGTGAATAAATGGACGGAGAAGGGAACTATCAACTCGGTTGTCGGCTTCTCCGGCACCCCCTATCTTGAAAAAGCTGAATCCGTCGAAGTCATTCCTGATCTGAAGGTGAAGAACATAGAACTCTCCAATGTGGTGCATTACTATCCACTCGTGCAGGGACTGGGCAATTTCCTAAAAGTTCCGCGCGTGGAAACCATCACCAGCAAGGACAGTTTGAGTATCGTCGAGGCTGGCCTCACGCGCTTCTTTGAACAGTACAAGGACACCGTCTACCGAGACGGGACTGGTGCGAAAATAGCTGTTTATTGCGGTTCAATCGAGACCCTTGAGGAATCTGTTTACCCCAAGGCGGTTCAAATCGCGGAAGCGTTTGGGCTTTTGCCGGATGAGGCAATTCTAAAATATCACGGCGGTAACAAGACTTATCCTAAATCGCAAGAAGCCGAAACCGCATTTACCATGTTGGATCATCCGCAGTCAAAAAAGAGAATCATCCTTCTGGTGCAGATCGGCAAGGAAGGCTGGGATTGTCGCAGCCTTACGGGCGTGGTCCTTTCGCAGAAGGGCGACTGCCCAAACAACATGGTTCTACAAACCTCCTGCCGTTGTCTTCGTCAAGTTGACAAAGGTCAGGTTGAAACCGCACTGATCTGTCTAAATGATTTCAACTCCTCCACACTCGACAAACAACTGAAGCAACAGGAAAACATCTCCCTCAAGGAGTTCAATGCTGCAGGGCCAGTCAACACTGGCAAAGACATTGAACGCTTCTCCCGCCTTGATAAATTACAACTGCCCACCTTGGATTTCTACCAGTTGCGCGTGGATTACCAGACGCTCATTGTTTCAGAACCGAATCCTTCTCAATGGATTGCAGAACTTTCGAACGAAAAGTTTGACGAAACGAACGATTTAATTATTACCAAAGATTTACGGGGGCAACAACTCGAAACATCGGCGCTCGTGTTGTCGGCAGACGAACTCATGTCCTTCTCGGAATGGCTCGCTCTGATTGCAAAAGAGAGCTTTGGGTTTATGGCAATTGCAACCCTCGAACCCCATGCGCCTATTCTCCGCTCGATCTATGCCAATATCTCCTGTGAAAAAGAGGGACTGCGTTATCTTCGTCCCCAATTTAATCATGAGCGGATTCGGGAGCGAATTCGAATCGCATTTTCACCTAAGCGCGACCTGAAAGTCAAGCATGAGACCATTTCACAAAAAGCCCGGTTGCTCTTTATCGATAAGCTGACATCTCCGATCCAGACAGCGCAACCAGAAAAGTTTATTCCCTCTCAAAAAGCAGTCGAACTGATTCGTACAAATGATGCTGATGGAGCGTTGTCTGGCCTTATCGCAAAGGGTATTCCCATTCAACATGACACGGATCTTCGAAATAGCGAATTGACCTACCACTATATCCCCTACCATCTGGACAGCGACTTCGAGCGCACCATTTTCAATACCATTCTGACCCATTCGTTTTTCAAGGATAACAAGCTGGAACTCTACTACAACGGCGACCGCCATCTGAGCGACTTTAAAATCCGTTGCTTCAAGAAGCAGGGTCATGGCTGGCACGCGGTGGGAGATTACACGCCCGACTTCCTGCTCATCAAGCGTAAAGGCAAAGCCATCCACCAGGCCGTCATCATCGAGACTAAGGGCCGCATCTATGCCAGCGACTCCCGCTTCCTTGACCGCCGTACATTCATGGATGAAGTCTTTATCAAGGAAAACAACGAACGCTTCGGCTACCCCCGCTTCAGCTTCCTCTACCTTGAAGACACGGAACCTATCGCAAAGTCTGTTAAGAAAATCGCGACAATTATTGATGGTTTTTTTGTTAACTGATTATTCACAGAAAGGTATTGTCATGGAAACAATAAATGTTAAAACCCAGATATGCATCCAGCTTCTTGAAGAGAAGGGTTACAATCCCCAGAAAGTTGGAGATGACATGATTGAGTTTAAAACAGATGACGGTTATTATGTAATTTTTAATGATCTTAAGGATGAATTATATTTCCGGTTATCCTATCCAACATTCTTTGAAATCAAAACCGACAAAGATAGGGCGTTGGTTCAAAAAGTGTGTGACTTCGTCAATAGAGGTACCAAGGTTGCCAAAATATATACAGTTGAAAACAATGTATGGGGCAACATTGAAATTTTTCTTCCAACACCTGATTCAATTAAATTGATTTTTTTTCGTTGTTTGTCAGCTTTACAATATGCAGTGAATGCATTTAAAGCTGAAATAACAAAGAGAGAACCGTCCATTGTGGAGAACCAACAATGTCGCCTGAACTAAGCTCCAATAAGCCAAGCAAGACAAGGATCGGCGCAGGTGTGACAAGTATTGGTGGTGTTACAGTCTTGGTTTTTGTTGCACAGCAACTACCAGACAGCTACTCTACTTTAAAACCAACGTTACTTTACATCGCACCCACACTGACCGCTGTCTCAAATCTTTTTGCCACAGAAGCACTTATTCTGTGTAGAAACTCTTATCATCAATGGAAGAAAGACCAGGCTATTAACAAGGCCGAAGGATCTATTAAGAAATGCCTTGATGATCCCAACACTTCTTTTGAGCACAAAAATGACATGCGGAAACAGCTCGAACAATTACAACGCGCTAATATTTCCAATAAGGTTTCAACGGCACAAAATGCTCTAAATGATTGTTTCGGTCCTCCTGAGCCGCCTATCACTCCGCAGTCTGGTACAACACCAAAGCGACAAAAAAAAGTCAGGTAAGAAAGAATTTACTATGCGAAATACGTTCTTTATTTCAACTTAGCGAAGTAGGTCCTAATTAAGTCAGAAAATTACTCATGCCAATCAAATACATACCCTATTACCCAGAGACGATTGAAGGTCAGGCAATCCTGAATAACTTCAAGCGGACGCAACGCCTTTTGAAGTATCGCGATAATGACGCGATCATCACGCGCATTGAACGCGGAATGCCGCTTTATGAGGTCGTCGCTACAGAAAAGGTCGGCAAGAAGAAGACCGACAACCTTCTCATCCGGGGTGAATGCCTCTCCGCCTGTGCCTATCTCAAGGACAAGGGTGTTGAGGTCGACCTGGTTTATATTGACCCTCCCTTTGCCTCTGGCGCGGATTACGCGAAGAAGATCTTTATCCGCCGCAACCCCAAGGTCGCCCAAGCTATCGCCGAAGCCGAGGCGACGATGGAGGATGAAGAACTAAAAGCCTTCGAGGAAAAAATGTATGGCGATATCTGGGACAAAGAACGCTACCTGAATTGGATGTACGAAAACCTCATGGCTATTAAGTCTGTCATGTCCCCAAATGCTTCCATCTATGTTCATCTGGATTACCACATCGGTCATTACGTGAAAGTCTTGCTTGATGAAATATTTGGTGAAGACAATTTTAAAAGTGAAATTATTTGGAAGCGCTCTAGTGCGCATAGTGATAACGCGGGATTTGCTAATATTCACGACTCCATTTTCTATTACGCAATAGGGGAGCAATTTACGTTTAACACACCTTTCTCTCCATATACCGATGATTATGTGAAGCAATATTATTCAAAAAGTGATGCAAAAGGATTTTTCAAAGACAGCGATCTATCAGCAAAAGGTTTACAAGGATCTGGATATACGTATGCGTGGAAAGGCAAGGCAGGTTATTGGCGTTGCCCTATTGAAACAATGCAAAAGTTTGAAGATGCTGGATTATTATACTATACGGCAAAAGGCACACCTCGTTTAAAACAGTACTTGTCAGATATGACGCAAGGAACGCCAGTACAAGATCTATGGATTGATGTTTTTCCCGTTAATTCTCAAGCAGAAGAACGCGTTTCATATACAACCCAAAAACCTGAAGCGTTGCTGGAGCGTATCATCAGCGCATCTTCCAACGATGGGATGGTCGTTGCTGATTTCTTTGGCGGTAGTGGGGTGACGGCTACGGTGGCAAGCAAGTTAGTCCGTACTTTCATCCATGCGGACGTGGG
>CAZEEN010000210.1:0-2188 GCA_964511115.1 uncultured Paludibacter sp.
GAGGAATCTAAAAAACATGCTCCTTTCTTTATCCCAGTGGGATAATATATCAATAAAAAAACCATTATCAACCACAGATATACGACCCCGAATAGGGTCGAACAACATCAACGAACGAAAATATTTCTATAGATATGCGACCACGCTGTGGTCAAAACAACATCTAAATCATGCCATTGGCTTAATCATTGCTTCTATAAATGTTATTTCTTCTGCTGTTAAATCGTATTTCTGATACAACTGAATGTCAATTTCTGAAATCGACTTACTCCAATCTATATCTGATGCTGGTGTGAAGTCTTGAAGTGGGACGAATTGGTAAACGTTTTGGTAAACATTCTGAGAAACTTTCAATAATCCTACCATATATCTAAAAAACTTTGTTTTTATATACAATAGAAGTGAATTAGCTTCATATGCCGTTTCAAAACAGCCAATTGGAATTAAAGAGTCTGTACAAACTGATTTTAGTTTTCCTATAAATGGTCTGCCTAAAATTGCAACTTCTTTATTATCAGTTAGTAACCCTGCTCCACCATTTCCTTTAGAAATAAATACTTTCCATTTGTCGGCAATATTTTTGTTTTTTGAAATATATTTTTCATCGATGAATCTGATTTCTTCATATTTACATCGTAATTCATAAAAGTCCTTCTTGTAAATCTCTGAAGAAATTTCGTTTATGTTTTTACCCACTATTCCAAATGCATTTCTACCTTGGGTAATATTTGTCATTGAAATAAAATTATCATTTTTAACTTTCTGAATTAACTTATAATTTCTACCATTACTCAATATAACATCCATTCCCTCTTCAAACAGTGGTCTATGGGCTGAAATATTGTTATCCGTCGAGTTGTACTCAATAAATTCTACATCTCCTTTATAATTTGGATTAAATAAGAAATAATTTACCCCACCACTAATTTCTACACCATTAAAAACATTTCGAGAAATAGGATAATTTATAATCTTTTGTATATGATTATTTTCCCTAATAAATTGCCTTAATTTTAAAAAGGACTTATCTTGTGCATCACCAGTAAACCACCTTGAAGGAGTTATTAGTGTTAAATATTTAGAATTAATTTTAATTGAGATTTCTATAAATGAAGGGAATAATTGTTTACTTAGTGAGGCATTATCAGAACTACTACTAATATTTTCTTGATATGGTGGATTTCCTACAATTGCATTAAAATTCATTATGTCGATTTTTGTATTGTTAAATGTTTTACCTCGTTTAATTTTATCAATAAACTGGTCAGGTTTATTAGTTATTTGGTTTACTAAATCTTCGAAATAACGTGTGTTTACTTTTGCATTACGGAATCCCACTAATGTGCGGCGGGTAATGCTTTTAGCCATTGGTGTTTTGCATATCACAAAGATGTTTTCGGCAATAACTTTATCCCATAAGGCGTATTGCTCTTCTATGGTAGGTGAAGATTCTTTCGTAGCAAGGTGCGAACGGTAAATTCCATAAGCCATATATAGCGGATAAAGACCAGATTTGGAGTTGATTTCAAGTATGTGCGAATCGGTTGCAAACACATCGTGTGTTACTTGTCCGTGATTTACAAATCGAGGTTGTAAAAGTGTACTTTCTATCTTTTCGTCGTAAAATACGTAGCCACCTAAACAGTCGCCCAAGTGCATATTTACCACACGCCATGGTGTAAGAACGGTTTCTTTATCGGGGTTTCGAAAACTACCAAAAATGGTGGTTATTCGGGCAATTCGTTCTTCAACCGATAAATGGTCAGAAGCACGAGCCATAGCACGAATGCGTTTGCCGGCTTCGCGAAATATATCGGGCTCGTAATACTTTTTAAAACTGTAGAAGACCTCCTTGCTAACGCCCTTTGGCATAAATTCTGTCCACGACTGTGGGTCAATCAGTTCGGCGAAGTTATCAATTGTAATTTCAGCTACTTCGGCGTTTGCTTCGGCACCATAAATAAGCAACGGCATTCGTATTGAAATTCCCTGAAGAATGGATATAGCGCTATCGCGATTTTTCTTTTTTTCTGCTTTTTCGTCGAGTAATCGTTTTTGTTCTTCGGTAAGTTCCTGATTCGTGCGTTTCAACTTTTCGGCAGCTTCCAATTGGTCGTATTTCTCATCGCTAAAACCTTGTCGGTTAATATCTATATCGCCACTTTTCGGCATCGACTTCGTGCTACCA
>CAZEEN010000210.1:2198-5424 GCA_964511115.1 uncultured Paludibacter sp.
CTACCAATAATCTTTTTGAGTCCTTCAAATTCTTTTAATGCCAAAGCATCGAGTTTCATCAAATGGTCGTTGTTGTACAGAAATTTATCTTCAAAACCATTGCTCACAACACGGTCGATGTACACTTTTTTGAGTTGCGC
Organism: uncultured Paludibacter sp.; assembly: GCA_964511115.1. Taxonomy (GTDB): domain Bacteria; phylum Bacteroidota; class Bacteroidia; order Bacteroidales; family Paludibacteraceae; genus Paludibacter. The sequence continues at coordinate 2,339 of CAZEEN010000210.1, forward strand.
CAACATGCCTTCTACATTGTAGGTGTTCATTCTCGAGCCATCAATAGCTATTATGGGACAGAAATTTAGGAATTCGCCCATAATTTCGCGGTCTTCTTTAGTCGTTTTGCCTACTTTTGCTGATATTTTGGCAGTTTCAGCTATTACTTTCAGTGTACGGTCGGGCGCAAAATCGAATACAAAACACTCCTCTTTCACACGTCCATTTATGTTGGCTGGTGTTTGTACGCGAAAAATAGTTTGCATATATGCAGAAGCTGAAGTGTTGAACGAACCCGAGAGCATAAACACAGCAGCCCAAGCTGGCACCGACACACCCGTTGTCAATCGTCCACACGAAAGTGTAATGGTATATGTTTCGTGGGGATTTTTACCGATGGCATTTTCAACTTTTTTGAGTGCCTCCTGATTCGCTTCTTCTTCGTCGCCATCACCTGCTACATTCACTATTTGAAATTGACTAAACACTGGATGCGATTGCAAAAGCGTGCTCAAGGCGCGAGCTTCTTTAACGCCAGGCACCATCCAAAGCGAATGTCGGAAATTATCGCGGTGTTCTTGTGTTGCGAATGGATAATTACTTTCGTTGTCGGCTTTACAAATTAAATTTAAAAACGACCTAACATCATTTTCGTATCTAAACTTTCCCTCGGGATTAGTACCGAAAAATTCACGGAAATTAAATGCTAATTCTTCATCAATATAATTTGCAAGTAACTTACCAAGGTCGTAAGTGTAAATGTTTAGTCGTGGAAGTGCTGAATACGGATTGGAGTCGCCAAAATGAATTTTGTCCCAATCGGCTTTGGCACGTTGCTCCATCACATAATCCCAAGTGTAAATTTCATCTTCTTTAAAGTCGTCGAGCAAATTAAATGGTGTGCCCGAAAGTCGTAGAACTTTCGTATCGGGTTTTACCAATTCATTCATCACATTTACACCCAATTCGGTTTTAGTGCCTTCGTGAGCCTCATCAACAATTACAAAATCCCAGTTTGGAATAAATACATCCGTACTGTTATTAAAGTTTCCACCAACAACTTCTGAATTTCGAAGAAACTGTATAGAAGCAAAATATACATATTTCAGTTCGTTTTCACAGGCTCTTTTCTCAAGCGAATTTAGATTCTCACCATTATTTCTTGAACCATAAGCAAATTGTGGTGAATCGTAGAAAATCTTACCGAAATCGTCGAACCAACCGGCATCTACTACTGGTCGATGCGTGAGTATAAGTGTTCGAGTAAAATTCATATCTTTCACCACTTGTAATGCCGAAAGCGTTTTTCCAAAGCGCATTTTGGCGTTCCAAAGCATTTGGTTGGTTTTGCGAAATTGCTTTTTCGTTTTGTCGATAGCCTCAAGTTGCTCTGGTCGGAAAGCAATAGGATTTCGGTCTGTGCTAATTTCGGCTGCATTGAGCGAGTCTTTACCATCTTTAACTGCTTTAATTGCTTTTTTGACAGTTTCGAGGTCGGTTTCGAACCATTCATTGGCTTTATTTTGAGTGTCGAAAGCTTTCCGTTTTATGCCCGAACGAATTAGAACTTTATGCACCTCATCGTCCGAAAAGGCATGAATTTTTCCTTTTTTCGAAAACACAGCCACTTCTGTATACAGTAATTCGAAATGAATGCCTGCCGTTTGCGTGTATTGGTTTATGCGTTTTTTAGCAGCATCATTTAAGGCTTTGCAGTTTGGCTCGAGTCCCCAGATATTTTCATTATCGGAGGTTGCTTCTCCAATTTTAAGGCAATCTTTGTGCTGTGCATCGTTAATGCGAAATACATAAATTAGTTTTAGTTTAAACGGCAATTCAAATTTCATAATATTATTTTTTTATAAGGTCAATAAATCGCATTTTTCTACCTTTTTTTCCTGTCTCTATATCTTTGTTGCTCCAATCTTTTATCAGACAATATGTTCCATTATGCTTTTCAATTTTATCATTTTTGCAGCCTTCGCAGTTTTTTAAATCCTGTCCACCAAAAATGTCTAATTGTGAACTTTTTTTCACACCACAACTAGTTGGAATAACTCCTTTGAGTCCATCCATCTGCCACACATTCCATGATATTATGTAAGCAATGTACTGGATTGATTTTAGTAGGGGTTGTGTGCCAAATATTTGCTCATAATTTTCGATAAATGTATATAGCATGGCTTCGCGGGCAAGTAGCAAACTATCGCCTTGCCACTCGTAAGCATAGATATTTTTATATGCAACTTGTACAGCTTCAAGCCATTCGCCTGAACTGTAAGCATTTTCTTTTACGACCCGCAGTTTGCGGTCGAGTAATCCTATACGATTTTCAATGGGTATAAATTCTCCGGTAGTAGTGTCGTAACGACTGGTAATATAAGGAGCCTCACCACATGTAATTTCCATACGTTTTTCGCGCACATAGTCTTTCCATGTTTTGTCTTGGGGGAAAGTGATTTTTTCTGGATTAACTATCCATAAATGTGTTCCATCCGTGCTTATAGTTTCCGTATTGAATACATTTTCGCATCCAAACCAGGCAGTATCAATCAAATTGTTTTGTGCGTTACAAATCCACGATGGTGTAAATACTTCAGCCATATCACGTGAGCGCGATTGCTGTAATATTTTGTCTTTTTGTACACGAGGCATTATCACATTACCGTTTTTACCAGTAATCAATTCAGGCAAAATAGGTGAGCCAAATTCGTATTCTTTGCCTAACTCGCTATAATTGTCGGTAGCCCAAAAGATATTTTGTCGGGTGGTATGGTCGCGTAGAAGAATTTCCAATACCTCGGGGTATCGGTCACGTAGTTCGTTTTCTTTAATGTCAATTTCGTTGGTCATTTGGCTTGCTGAGCAGCAGCCATTGGTCAGATAAGGAAACTTCACGGCACAAAAAAAGCGTGAACTAAATCCTTACCCGCGTACGAGGCCCTGAGAAAGCCTACACAGAATTGATAAGTCAAAAGCCCACGCCGTTTCCGACGTGAGCATTTTGCTCATTGAATCTAATTCTGTGGTTCGCTTTAAAGAAATTTCTCAGGTTTCGTACGCGCGAACAATAGCAGAATGCTATTTAATTAATATTTTTGAAATG
>CAZEEN010000211.1:0-5370 GCA_964511115.1 uncultured Paludibacter sp.
TTGCAGTGAAAACAACTTAAAATTTCAACAAAATAATATGTTAAAGGACGAATTCCTGTATTATTTACATAACCAACGCCAGTTGGTTGAGAAGTATAATAACAAATTTATTGTTATTAAAAATAAAGTAGTAATTGGCTCTTACGATAGAGAGGATATTGCACTTTTTGAGACTCAAAAAACACATGAACTTGGTACTTTTTTAATTCAAAAATGTACAGATGGAACAGGTGCTTATACACAAACGTATCATTCTAGAGTAGCATTTGCATAATGGCTGAAATTATTGCAAATGCGTTTACAACTATCGATCAAGGTGGTTTACTAAGTCAAATAATCACAAATTGTGGTATATGCTTAGCTTTTGATCCTGTATTACACACAAAGAATAAACCATTTATTGGAACATATAATGCTTTATGGGATACAGGTGCAACAGGTACAGTAATAAATAAAAAAGTTGTTGATGAGCTTGGGTTGAAGCCAACAGGTATGGTTGAATCTTATCATGCCAATGGGATGACTCTTGTAAATACATATCTTGTTAATGTATTTTTACCAAATAATACGGGTATTCATTCAGTTACCGTAACTGAAGGTGTTTTATCTGGATTTGATGTATTAATTGGAATGAATGTAATTACACTAGGTGATTTTTGTATCTCTAATTTTGAAGGTAAAACTATATGTACATTTCAAATGCCTTCAACAAAAAAAACCGATTATGTTGAAGAAAACGAAAAAAAAAAGCATACGCCAATAATTAATCCACATAAAATAGGCAGAAACGATCCATGTCATTGTGGTAGTGGTAAGAAATACAAGAATTGTTGTTTAAACTAAAACATAAAGCCCTACATTAATTTGTAGGGCTTTTTTTTTACCTTTGTGGCTCAAAATTTAATTTATGAACGAATTAAATGGATTTAAGGACCGTATGAAAGGAAATGTAATTATTGCATTTTTAATTGTGGCAGTTTTGGCGCTCATTTCTCTATTCAATTATATTATTAATCTTCTAAATTAATTTCTAATGAAAATACGTTTTATGTTTTTAATGTTTTTGATATCTCTATATGCTAATTCACAACAATATAGTGAGATTAGATTTTATAACGAATCTCAGGCAAAACAAATACTTCTAAATAAAACTCTTTATACAGTGACAACAAAATGCCACCAAAAAGCAGGAACAGATACTAAATTTATTCATTTAGATAAAAAATTTGTACCAGTAACAATTACCGATATAATTCAAATAGATAAAAAACGAATTGAAATTTATTTCAAAAACGATGTTGGACAAATAAACTTTGTAAAAATACTTTTGTACAATAGGAATAATGAAATTTATGATGCATGGGGTTTAGAGTTTAAAGAAATATTTTCTTTTAATAATCCAAGGGACAAATATCCGGAAATAAAAGATAATGTATGGAATTTAATTCAAAATTCAGAAGTGCAAATTGGTATGACTAAGCAAGAATGTATTTTATCCTGGGGTGAACCTAAAGATAAAAACAAAACAATTACTGAGTATAATATACACGAACAATGGGTTTATTACACTGGATATTTATATTTTGATAATGATAAATTGACGACCATTCAAAATAATTAATCACTCTAAAATTTATATGTATGAAAAAAGTAATTTTATTTGTATTGTCGTTGTATTTTGTATCGTGTGCTGTAATTCCAAAGTACCAAGTAAAGCATAACTTTATTGACTACGGAAAGTATTTAGATAATAATTTTTACATTACCGAGTCAAATAGTATCAATTCGAATTATTATCCGGTTGGGAATTTTACTGTAATTGTAAAGTCTGGCGATGTTGCAAATGGTATTATCAATGAAAATCCGAATTACGGTGATACTTTGACTTATAAATTTGCAGATATAAACGATGCAATGCAAGAAGTTTACAGTAAAGGCATACAATTAAAAGCCGATGGTGCTTTAAATTTTAAAATTGAATATTTTTCAGATGGTATCACAGATAAATATATAGTTACAGGTATGTATTTTAAGTGGACCCGATAAGTTTATTCTACGATATAAAAAGCCCCGAACAATTAATTTTGTTCGGGGCTTTCTTTTTTCTCACTCAATCTTCACATTCAAATCTCCACCACAGTGCGGACACTTTAAGTTGGCAGATTTCGGATTGTCGAATAAATCTACTATTTCCACATTTAAGGCTGTGGCAATTTCGATTAACCTATTCAAAGGCGGGTTTCCTGATTCGGAAAGCATTTTATAAAAACCAACCTCACTCATACCAATTGAGATGCAGAAGTCTCGCCCTGTAATTCCCTTTTCTTTCAAAATCTCTTTAACTCGTAGTTTAGTCATTTAATTAGTTTTATTAGATAATTATATGGTGCAAAAATAGCAATATAAACTGACATTATATATAATATCAAATAAATATACTATCAATTAAGTTTTTTTAATATAAATAATTTGCACCGTATAAACTAACAGTATATATTTGCACCGTATTACTAAACTAACAGTATATAAATATAAAAATTCAACCAAATGAAAAAAGAAAATCAACTTACCGGAGGCATTCCGATACAAGGTAGCCAAGAACTGGACGTTGCCAGTTCGCTCGAAGTTTTAAATTCGTTTGTGCGCGATTGCCGCCGTGCTATCCGTGCCAATAAAAAACTACAGGTTACAGTAAATGCCGATGGCTCACAGTCGCAGCTTGTGTTTGCTGCTCAAGGAATGACTTTATCGCTTATAGCTAGTTAATAACCCAAAATACAAAAAGCATGAAAACAATTAAAGTTGACAATCTGGAACTTACCGAAAAAATGGTAACTGAACTTTCGACATGGTATAATCCTAATACGTCCGATTCACAGCCCGAAATATTTCTTATGTACATAGACACAGCAAAGGACACGCTAATTCGCTTAATGTGTAATGAAAATGCTAGGTTCGATAATGCAATTAAAGAAAGCCTTGCAGGAATTATTGAGATACAGGATTCGCTTCGTAATTTAGTACCTGAAAATAAAAAACAGCCATGTTAATAATTTATGCCCTACAGGTCGATAATGAGCTACAAACAGCCCTACTCACAGCACTTGATATTTACAACACTACAGGAATGGAACCGTGCGAAATGTTTTGCGGATTTGCCAGTTACAACTTCCACCCAGCCGAAGCCGCCTGTGCTGTAAAAAGCCCCGAAGCACTAGAAGCGTACAGAGTTAAACACACACTACCAAATTAATTTAACCAATAAGTTGATTTCACCATCTTCCTGACGTCAGGAAAATGATACTAAAAGCCTCAAGCATTGATTTGCTTGGGGCTTTTTTTGTCCTTTTTTGAGCGATTTTTCAGCTATATATTTGAATAAAAATTACATACATGGCCGATATTGATAATAAAGACATTGAATTTTTGTGGCAAGAAGAAGTTTTGAGCCAACACGGTGAGTTCCTAATGGACTTATTTCAGGATACAATTACTGAAAAAAACATTCGTGTGTCAGATGATTTGATGGATAGCCTCAATTATTCTGCTTTCCGGGAGGGCGAAGATCGTGGTTTACGAATCAATTTCTTTGAGCACGGTCGATTTATCGAGATACGGAAGCACAAAAAGCGTAACCGTATGGATACAAAAACCAACGAAACGCTTTGGAATGCTAAAGACAACAGCATGAACCGGAAGAAAATGAAAGATGTGGATTGGTACAGCCGAAATGCTTACGGAAGTTTAAACAGGCTGATTTCCATTGTAATGAACGAACTGAGTACCGAAGAAATGAACAGACTTAAAAATATAATTCAAAACCGTATACAACCATGAGTTTAAAAATTGATAGAGCCGAACTCGAAATCGTAATTAAAAACGATACCTCACGCAAACGGATGCGCGAACTGGACGATGACATGCGCAAACTTCGCAAAGAAATGAAGAAACTCGATGAGAGTTCTCCGGAGTTTCAGGGAAAATTGACACAACTCAAAGCGGCACAAAACGAATACGACAAACTGATTGATAAAATTGGTATTGCAGGGCTGACACTCAAAGAACTGCGCAAACGCCAACAGGAACTGAATACCGTATTATCACAACTTCCTGGTAATAGTCCGCTGTACGATCAGTACAAAAAACAATTGGATCAGGTAGGCGAACGCATGAAGGAACTGAAAGGTACAGCCAATAAAACCGAAAGTTCACTTTCCAAACTTGCTAATGGTTTCAATAAGTACTTTACAATGGGTGCTTCGCTTATTGCTGGTATTACAGGCGCTTCGATGGCGTTTCGCTCCATGGCCGAAGATGTGGCAAAAATGGACGATGTGTATAGCGACGTAATGAAAACAACCGGAATGACCAAACAACAGGTGGCTGAGTTGAATGAAGAATTCAAAAAAATGGACACCCGTACCAGTCGCGAAGAGTTGAATAAATTAGCTACCGAAGCGGGTAAAATTGGACTATCGAGCACGAAAGATATTATGGATTTTGTGGATGCCGGTAATCAGATTCGTGTGGCACTTGGTGAGGACTTGGGCGATGATGCCATTATCAGTATTGGTAAAATGGTTTCGGTATATAAAGACTCCACAAAGCAACTACAAGGTGCTGGGCTTAAAGAACAAATGTTATCAGTAGGTTCGGCCATTAACGAACTTGGTGCAAGCTCCACAGCTGCCGAGCCTTATTTAGTACAGTTTGCAGGACGAATGGGAGGTGTAAGTAAACAGGCCAAAATTTCAATTGCTGATATTCTTGGTTATGCTTCGGCACTCGACCAGGATATGCAACAAGTAGAAATGGGTGCAACTGCTTTTCAAAATTTCATTATGAAACTGATGGGTGAGCCTGCCAAATTTGCGAAGCTTGCCGGACTCGAAGTGAAAGGATTTACAAACCTACTCAATACCGATACCAACGCTGCCATTAAACAGGTTTTGCGTGCATTAAACGAAAAAGGAGGATTTCAGGCACTTATACCCGTTTTTCAAGATATGGGATTGGATGGTGCTCGCGCTACAGGTGTGCTCAGTGCTATGGCTGGAAGTATCAGTAAAATTGACGAAGCACAGCGTATTGCCAACCAATCAATGACCGATGGTGTATCTATTACCAAAGAATACGGCCTTAAGAATGACAACTTAGCAGCTCGATTGGAAAAAGTAAAGAAAAACTTTAACGAAACGACACTCGAATTGGGTGCAAAACTCAATCCGGTATTGCTCACTTCTACCAATTACCTCACTTATATGACCAAAGGATTGGTTATACTAATTAACCATTGGGGTACTGTAAGTAAAATTTTATTGATAATGGCTGGTTACTGGGCAGCTTATAATGGAAAAATGCTACTGAATA
>CAZEEN010000212.1:0-2588 GCA_964511115.1 uncultured Paludibacter sp.
CATGGAGAATAACATTGTACTTTATAGTAATGAAAATGGTAAAGTAAACGTAAGTGTAACTTACCAAAACGACAGCTTTTGGCTGAGTCAGAAAGCTATTGCACAGCTATTTGATTGCAGTACGGATAATGTATCGTTACATTTGAAAAATATCTTTAACAGTGGTGAGCTAGAGGCAGATTCAGTTACCGAGGAATTCTCGGCAACTGCAAGCGATGGGAAAAAATATAAAACAAAATTTTACAACCTCGATGCAATTATAGCCGTAGGCTACAGAGTGAATTAGTCACGAAATGGCTATTGATAAAGCGCACAAAGAATATGAGCAGTTTCGTATAGAACAAGACAAAAAGTATTTATCTGACTTGGATAAAGAGATGAAGAGACTTGGTAATAAATAATTTTTTTTTTAAGCTAAAGTGCTTCGACACCAGGTATTTTTCCAAATTTTGGTACTGAAACTATTCAAAGTAATCAGAATTACACTTGGCAGTTTTATATTGTAACAAGGAGATAATGAAACATAAATAAATCACTATGAATTTAGAACAATCTGAAAAGCAGTTTATTGCAGATATAAAACAAAAAGTACGTGCAGCGCAATATGAGGCATTAAAGGCGGTAAATACCCATTTGGTGGGTTTGTATTGGGAATTGGGAAAATCGATTTCCGAAAAGCAAGCGCTTGGATGGGGAAAAGCAATTGTGCCTACATTGTCGAAAGAGCTGCAAATAGAGTTTCCAAGCATGAATGGGTTTTCCACATCAAATCTTTGGTATATGGTTCAGTTTTACACTGAATATCAAGGAGATGAAAATCTCCAACCATTGGTTGGAGAAATTAGTTGGAGCAAACATCTCATAATCATGTCCAAATGTAAAGACAGTTTGGAACGTCAATTTTATACGCTTGCCACTCGGAAGTTTGGGTGGACAAAGGATGTGCTGATTCATCAAGTTGAGAATAAGACTTACGAAAAATACTTGCTTAACCAAACAAATTTTGATAAGGTATTGCCCGAAGCTATTGCAAAGCAAGCATTTCTGGCTGTTAAAGATGAATACACTTTTGGATTTACAAACCTTGCCGATGAACATGCCGAAAGTGAATTGGAGCAAGCATTATTAAAAAATATACGAGCATTTTTGTTGGAAATGGGAACGGACTTTACGTTTGTAGGCAGTCAGTATCGCTTATTAGTAGCCGAAAAAGAGTATAGGGTAGATTTATTGTTGTACCACCGTCGGTTACAAAGTTTAATAGCTATCGACCTCAAGGTTGGAGAATTTGAGCCCGAACACAAAGGAAAAATGGAATTTTATTTGTCGGTGTTGAATGATAAAGTAAAATTGCCACACGAAAACGAGGCTATTGGAATAATTATTTGCAAAAGTAAGAATCGTACCATTGTGGAGTATTCGCTCAAAACAGCTACATTACCCATTGGTGTAGCTACTTATAATACATCTGGCAATTTACCGCCAGCATATAAAGAGCTATTACCATCAGCTCAACTGATAAGTTCTAAAATAAACGATTTTTTCGATATGAATTTAATCAAAAATAAATGATTTAATAATTCTTATATAAATAATGCGTAAAATCCAATTCTGTTTTATCAACGTACTGTTCGTAATCTTATCTCTCCACGCCCAATCCTTCGAAATCGCTACTTTTAATATCCAGAATTTTGGGCAGAGCAAAATGGCGAAAACGGATGTGGTGGATACCTTAGCCATGATAAGTTAGAAGGTAGAAGTTAGAAGGTAGAAAGTAGAAGGTAGAAATTAAGAAAGTAAGAAATTAAGAAAATAGAAATTTAACCAAATTATTTATGGAGAAAAAAAGCGCCATTGCTTACAGAGATTTTGTACTTGAAGCTGATAAGGCATTCAATCGTATTTATTTGCAAGAAATTGATTTAACACCAACCGAAATTCATGAATTAAAAGAACAGTTCTCGACGGAGCAATTCGAAAAGATGTATGGTGACTTTGAGAATGAATTGAGAAGTAATTTGTTGAAGTATGATGACAAAAATTTTATTAAAGCCTATCTAAAAAGTGTATTTGATGATGCATGCAGGTATGTAGACAAACACTCTCATATACCAGGTGTTATTATAGACCGAGATTTCGAAACGGAGTTTTTACTTTTGCTCTGGAAAACAATGAACGAAGCTTTTGAGTTTTTCAATTATTATTGCGATAGATTGGATAATAATGAATTATACAAACCTCTGTGTAAGTATTTGGATGAAATTAAAAAAGAGACAACAGTTGAAAATAATGTAGAAAATGATGATGCAACCTTCACTTTTGACCCTCGTTTTGATTTTAATAAGCTAAAAGCCGAACTTGAAAATTCAGACTTAACACCCGATGACAGGTATAATTTGGTAAATAACCGCTTGTTTGATTTTATTCAATGGCAAAGGCAATATGATATATATGAAACGTTCTATGTGACGTGGGATTCATCTGACGATAGCAAGTACAAATATAGTAGAGAACATTACCCACACTTCGAAAAACTCTGTAAATTAGAACTTGAACGTTGGAAAAATGCAAGTCAGGGAGTGCAAAAA
>CAZEEN010000212.1:2688-5287 GCA_964511115.1 uncultured Paludibacter sp.
TTTTCAAAAAAAGATAAAAATAATTCGAACGCTAAATGACTGTAAAAAAGCATTTAGCGTTTTTTGTGCAAAAAAAATACCTATCTGAAATTAGGTATCGAAATTAGGTAAATGATGGGCTGCGTAGTATTAGGCAACTTTGCATCGTCGAAACACGAAAAAAGCTCGTTTGTGAATCGGTAAATTAATTGCAGACAATCACGCCAAAAAAGATGGCACGTAGTCAGAACCCGATGACAGGAAAAATGTCCGGAACAATGGGTAACATAGTTACTTCTTCGTTGGGTTCGCAAAACATTGTACGGGCGAAAGCGTTCATGAGCCGGGACGCTAAAACCGAAGCGCAGCAAAAGCAACGCAGTGGTTTTAAAATGATCGGTGAACTGTTCCCCATGCTGGGCAGTATTCCTCACGAGGGATTTGCACAGCGTGCTTCTGAAAGTTCGATATATGCTGCTTTTATGGCGGCAAACTTATCGGGCGCTATTGACAAAAGCGGCGAAGTGGCTGCTGTGGATTACTCAAAACTTAAAGTGGCCGATGGTACGCTATCGGTACCGATTGTAAAATTGGCCACACTTACAGCAGCGGGTATAACCATTAGCTATCAGAGTGCGCTTAAGAACCAACTAAATCTCCCCACCGACGAACTGGTGGCCCTGGCATTGCTCACCAATGGTGAGTTGTGGATAGAGCGTCAACCGCGGGGTGAAGCAGTGCAGAGCACTATTCTGATTCCGATTGAGGATGTAGGAGTGGACGATGTACTGGGAGTGTATCTGTTCAGCAAACGTGCCGACGGCAGTAAGGTATCCAAATCGGTATACGTTCCGCTGGTGTAAAACAGATTGTGTGGTTTAGTTTAACAAAGTGAAACCCATTGTAAGACAGAGCTGCTTACAATGGGTTTTTTCAATTAGAATAAAATATTTGTTCAAATCATTTGCATTATCAATAAATTTATTCTATTTTCGTTGCAGATTAAGCACAGTGCTATGATAAACGAATTTCTGCAATATATACAGTATGAGAAGAACTATTCATCTCATACTGTTTTGTCGTATCAGAATGACCTTTTGCAGTTTATCGAATTTATTGATTGTAAGACTGATACATTCAATCCGGCCAATGTCAATGATGTCATTATCCAGCAATGGATTTTGTCTTTGATGAAACAAAAATCAAGTGCCCGCACAATATCGCGAAAAATATCTACACTTCGTACTTTTTGGCATTTTTTACTTGTTCGAAACTTAGCGGATAAAAATCCAACGTTAAAAATCGTTTTGCCCAAAACAAATAAGCCACTTCCTGCGTTTTTTAAACAGAACGAGATGGAACGTGCGCTCGATGATACATTTCTGACTAATGACTTTGAATCGCTACAGAAATACACAATACTGGAATTATTTTACCTTACCGGCATCCGACTTGCGGAACTAATCGGACTCAAGGATACAGATATTGACTTTTCGAATAAAAGCATTAAAGTTACCGGAAAACGAAACAAACAGCGCATTATACCACTCAGCGATGATTTTTGTACTCAGCTGCGGAATTTTATGAACATTAGGGACAATTCTATTCAAAAAATCGACAATTTTCTTTTTCTGCTTAACAGTGGAAAGAAAGTTTACCCTAAATATGTCTACACACTTGTTCATAACAGCATGTCGGAAGTTAGTAGCTTGAAAAAAAACAGTCCGCACGTATTGCGCCACACATTTGCAACAACATTATTAAACGAAGGAGCTGATATTAATTCAGTAAAAGAGTTGCTCGGACATAGCAGTTTGGCAGCTACGCAGGTGTATACACATACCAGCTTCGAGGAATTGCACAATATATATAAACATGCCCATCCACGGGCTCACTAAAAAAGGAGGTATTTATGAAACTGAGAATCCAGTCCATCAATTTTGATGCAACAGCAACGCTTGAAACTTACATTACAAAGAAGACATCGAAATTAGAAAAGTTTTTTGACGATATTATTAGTGCCGAAATATATTTAAAAGTAATAAAACCCGAAACAGCAACCAACAAAGAAGCTGAAATTAAAATCGCAGCACCCAATGTTGACTTTTTTGCTTCGAAAACTTGCGATTCGTTTGAAGAGGCTATCGACCTTACTATCGATGCGCTCGAAAAGCAAATGAAGAAATACAAAGAAAAAGCACCAAAAAAATAAAATAATCTCGGAAATGTTTTGTAGTCCGAAATAATTTCGTACATTTGCAAGCCGTTTGAATAGCAATATTTAAACGGCTTTTTAAACGGCTAAAGTATCTATGATACAAGCATTTGCCTCTTTAGCTCAGTTGGCCAGAGCACGTGATTTGTAATCTCGGGGTCGTTGGTTCGAATCCGACAAGAGGCTCAAAATAGGAAAAAATAACCCCCTGACCCCTAAAGGGGAGTGCGAAAACAGGGGAATTTAAGTATAAGCGTATATTTTAAAAGTTATTTTTTTGATGATAATTGAATAATTGGTTTTTAATTCCCCTTTAGGGGTTAGGGGTCAATTATTAGTAATTTTTGGGTAGTTACCAAAGTGGCCAACTGGGGCTGACTGTAACTCAGCTGTCTTTCGACTTCG
>CAZEEN010000213.1:0-5250 GCA_964511115.1 uncultured Paludibacter sp.
GAATTTTTGACAATTTTTTACGATGTTTTTTCCATAAATAATGTTCGTAAAATTTGCTGTTGTTCTGTAGGAGTGAGGTTCGAATTATCAATTTCGATAGCATCGTCGGCTTTGCGTAGTGGACTTTCGGCACGGTTTACATCGCGTTCATCGCGTTCTTTTACATTTGACAAAACAGAGTCATAATCAACCGATTCGCCTTTTGCATTCATTTCATCAAGTCGGCGTTGTGCGCGAATTTCGGGCGAGGCAGTCAGGAAAATTTTTAGTTCAGCTTGCGGAAAAACTACAGTGCCTATGTCGCGACCATCCATTACAATGCCTTTGCTTTGCCCCATAATTTGCTGCTGACGCACCAATTCGCGCCTTACTGCACCCAACGTACTTACGCGGCTGGCACCATTTGCAACTTCAAGCGTACGAATGGAACTTTCTACATTTTCGCCGTTGAGGTATATTTCCGACTTGCCACTTTCGTTCGTTTTAAACTCAAGTTGCATATTTTCGAGTTCGCGGGCGATGGCTTCTTCGTTCATTTCGCTATCAGTCATCAATCCTTTGCGGATACAAAACAGCGAAACAGCGCGATACATGGCGCCGGTATCTACATAGATATAACCTGTTTCGCGGGCAAGTTCTTTGGCCATCGTACTTTTTCCACATGACGAAAACCCATCAACTGCAACAATTATTTTTTTCATTTTTTATATAGACGATAGACAACTGACAGCAGACGACAGAAAGTCAAATTACAATTAATAACAATTAATAACGTGCGTAGCACAAAATAACGCGAAGCAAATAACGGCGAAGCCCTAAGAACGTGCGTAGCACCTACAATTTAAACTGATTAAGCGAAGTCGCAATACTAAATTGATACGCAACATTGCCGGTTTGGAAAGTTGTTGAACCAAAACCAACCTGAAATTTATATAGCTTAATGCCACCACCAAACGAAAAACCGGTAGCACTTTTGAATCCGGGCATTTTTAACTCGTTGTGTCGACGATGATTGTAGGATGCTGCTAAATAAAAGTTTTTCCCGGGCACAAATTCAACTCCGAAAATGGTGTGGCGGAATGCCATATCCACAAATCCTATTTGTTCAATATTATCTTCGTCGATGTTTATGCTCGATTCATTAGTGCTTTGATAGCTGAGGTTCCACTGTTGTAGATTGTGAAATGTAAGCGAAAACCGAAAGGGTGCATGTTTTAGTTTCTTGCTCATTCCCAGCTGAATATCGAAAGGCAGTGGTTCGTAATGTTGCCCATCTTCGTTGCGATAATAACCCTTTATCTGCGTCCCCATGTTTCGAAATACCAATCCTGCCGAAAAATAATTTTTTGGGTCGGAATAGCTAGCACCTGCATCCAACGCAACTCCATAACTCGTATATCGTTCAAAAACAGAATAAATGGGCTTAAAAGTTCCACCCACAGTTATTTTGTCGGTCAATGGGCGAGCATATACAATATTAAGCGCCATATCTTTTGCTCCAAATTCGCCAGTTTCCAAATTTAGGACATCACGTCCATCAAATTTGCCATAATCGATATATTGAATACCTACAGCAAGGTAATTTTTCCCTTTCAGATTAAAACCATACATCGCTGAACCAAACTTAATATCGGCCAAATAATTAGCGATACTTAAACTTATCTGTTTGTCGTTTTCGGAGGTTAGCAGCGCTGGATTTCGAAAAGCAAAACTCAAATCGTTATCGCGTAACGAAATATTAGTGCCTCCCAAAGCAGCAATTCGCGACGAAACAGGTAAATCCAGAAAAGAATACACCGAATTGCCGGCTTGCGAAAAACCGTGCAGCGAAATGAAACATAATAGTACAAAAGCAATGCTTTTTTGTAGCATAAAAGCAGTAATTTTTTATAAATTAAAAATCAAAGATAGTGCTTTTTCGGAATTGAGCCAAAAGCAGTTCGACCAAACAAGCGAAATTTAAAACGGAAAAAACTGAAAAAATTGTATAAGCGTAACGAAAAAAACAACTTTTCTGCTTCATTCAGAGCAAAATATCAAATAATATTCAAAAAATGCCGTTATCGCAATAATCTTTCGAAAAATAATATTACATTTGCCGTTCAGAAAAAACATAAAAAACTTCATAAGAATATGGAATTAAAGAAATCACCAAAAGCCTCGCTCGAAGACAAAAAAATGCTCTTTGTAATGATGGGACTTGTTATGGTTTTATCGTTGTTGTATATTGGATTTGAATGGACAGAGTCGGAAGTAAAAGTTTACGACTCATTCGACACCAATATGCTGGCTGAAGAAGAAATTGAAATTGTGCAAACGCAACAAGAGCTTCCTCCTCCTCCACCACCACCTGTACCCGATGTAGTGGAAGTGATTAACATTGTAGAAGATGATGTTATTGTTGAAAGTGTTGAAATTAACACCGAAGATGACAAAAACAAAGAAGTGGTAATTCAAGCTCCTGTAGCTGCACCCATCGAAGAAGAGGATAATGTTGTGTTTCAGGTAGTTGAGACTATGCCTTCGTTCCCAGGTGGAGATGCTGCCTTGTTTAAATTTTTGGGCGATAATGTAAAGTACCCAGTAATTGCACAAGAAAACGGAATTCAAGGACGTGTTATTTGCCAGTTTGTGGTAAACAAAGATGGTTCAATCGTTGATGTGGAGGTTGTTCGTCCAGTGGATCCTAGTTTGGACAAAGAAGCTATCCGCGTTATCAAATCCATGCCTAAATGGAGTCCTGGTAAGCAACGTGGTAAATCGGTTCGTGTAAAATACACCTTGCCAGTAAACTTCAAACTGCAATAATTAAATCAAGTAAACGAAAAACGATTACACCCCCCGACGGTAAATCGGAGAATCGAAAGATAGTATATAAAACCGTTTGGATTATTTTCCAAGCGGTTTTTTGTTAAAAATAAAAATCCCTATGCAAACCGAAATTTATCAGGAAAAAGCTGTACTTGTAGGCTTAATTACGCAACATCAAAAAGAAGAACGCTCGCGAGAATACCTTGATGAGCTAGCTTTTTTGGCCGACACTGCCGGTGCAACTCCCGACAAACTTTTTTTTCAACGCATCGATTACCCAAATCCAAAAACTTTTGTGGGGCCGGGTAAATTGCAGGAAATAAAAGAATATGTGGATGCCAATGATATTGGTTTGGTAATTTTCGACGATGAACTTTCGCCTAAGCAATTGCGTAACATCGAAGGAGAGCTTAAAGTATTGATACTCGACCGCACCAACCTGATTCTTGATATTTTTGCCAAACGAGCTCAAACTGCCAATGCGAAAACGCAGGTTGAACTCGCACAACTTCAATACATGTTGCCGCGTTTAACCCGTCTTTGGACGCATCTTGAGCGTCAACAGGGTGGTATTGGTATGCGTGGCCCCGGTGAAACGCAGATTGAAACCGACCGCCGTATTATTCTCACAAAAATTTCGTTGTTAAAACAAAACCTGAAGGATATTGACAAACAAATGTCAACGCAGCGCAAAAATCGTGGCAAGATGGTGCGTGTAGCCTTGGTAGGCTATACCAATGTGGGCAAATCTACTATGATGAACATGCTGAGTAAGTCGGATGTTTTTGCAGAGAATAAACTTTTTGCAACGCTGGACACCACTGTGCGTAAGGTGATTATCGAGAATTTACCGTTTTTACTGTCCGATACGGTTGGTTTTATTCGCAAATTGCCCACTAATCTGATTGAATCGTTTAAATCGACACTCGACGAAGTGCGCGAAGCCGATTTGCTCATTCATGTGGTAGATGTTTCGCACCCAAATTTTGAAGAACAACTGGAAATTGTAAATCAAACGCTGAAAGAAATTGACCCACGCGAAAAACCTATTATTTTGGTTTTTAATAAGATAGATGCATTTACATACACACCAAAAGACGATGATGACTTGTCGCCTATCCGCCGCGAAAATCTGAGTTTGGATGATTTGAAAAAAACGTGGATGTCGAAAATGCACGACAATTGCTTGTTTATTTCGGCACGAGAAAAACAAAATATTGACCAATTAAAAGAATTAATGTACAATAAAATCAAACAAATTCACGTTGAACGTTATCCGTACAACGATTTTTTGTTTCAAAAATATGAGGAATAATTTGTTTCGGGTTCCTTGTTTCGCGTTTCACGTTAGTTTCTAATTTCTATCTTCTAATTTCTAACTTCTAATTTATAACTTAAAAAATATGTATCGTCAACTTACCGACAAAGAAATAGCAACACTTACCGTATATGGTTGCTCGGCCGAAAACTGGAAAGAAGTGGAAGTGGCCGAAAATTTTTCGCCTTTGTTTTTCAGTAATGTATTTTTTTCGGGTAAAAACAAGTTAGGCACTTACAATAAAGTGTTCGAGCTATCAGGTGGCTTTCAAAAGCATGCTGGCATAAACAATTGCTGCTTACATAATTGCGAAATTGGCAACGATGTATTTATTGACAAAATTCACAACTATATAGCCAACTATAAAATTGACAACGATTCGTATATCGAAAACGTAAATTTGATATTGGTGGAAGGCGAATCGAGTTTTGGAAATGGTGTAAAAGTGCCGGTAATGAACGAAGGCGGTGGTCGCGAAATACCTATTTTCGATGAGCTTTCGGCTCCATTGGCCTATATTCTAACACTTTACCGCCATCGCCCCGATTTGATACAGAATTTGCAAACAATGATTGATAGCTATGCTGCATCGGTAAGTTCGAAAATAGGAACTATTGGCAAAAACGTACGCATTGTAAACTGCGGTAGCATAAAAAATGTTCGTATTGGTAATTGTGCAGTTGTCGAGGGTGCTTCGCTACTCGAAAATGGCTCTATCAATAGCAACGAGCAAGCACCCGTGTTGGTTGGTTCGGGCGTAAAATGCAACGATTTTATTCTTTGTTCGGGTGTTTCGGTTACCGATTCTACGCTTATCTCGCGTTGTTTTGTGGGTCAGGGATGCATAATGGGCAAACATTATTCGGCTCTCGATTCATTGTTTTTCTCCAACTGCCAAGGCTTGCATGGTGAAGCAACAGCTATATTTGCAGGGCCTTACACGGTTTCGCATCACAAATCTACCTTGTTGATTGCAGGCATGTTCTCGTTTTTAAATGCGGGTAGTGGTTCGAACCAAAGTAACCACATGTATAAGTTAGGACCTATCCATCAGGGAATTTGCGAGCGTGGCTCCAAAACTACCAGCGATTCGTATTTGTTGTGGCCAGCCCGTATAGGCG
>CAZEEN010000214.1:0-1695 GCA_964511115.1 uncultured Paludibacter sp.
CCTTTGATCTTTGACGAGCGCGTGACCTCGGTCAAATTCGTGTGGGAATAAGAGGTGACCCTAATGCATGAATTGCTCAAAATCCTGCGGGATCTTTTCAAAGGGCGCGTGCACGAAAATGAAATACCCAATTTTATTTACTGGTTTTTATTCGATCAAAAACAAAAGGAGAGCAGCCATGAGTTATCCAACGAGTGCCCCACTGAATTACCGTGGACGATTAACCGAGAGCAAACCGCGAGCGCACATCACCATGCTGGATGACGGCGTACGTCCCTGGCGCGTGACCCGGGATCCATCGAAGATGTTCCTGAACGGGACTTTCCGGTTGAGCGACATGCAGGCAGGCGGCTTTGATAAACGCACCATCTTTACCCATATCAACACAGGCGAGAGGCGTTATGTGGACGCCAACGGGGTGCTGCGGAAGATGAAGATGCAGAATGGCAAAGGAAAAAATAAAGTCGCAAGAAAACTGGTCAAGCCCGCCAAACGTGAGGCAGGCAGCGGAGGCACCCATGCAGTTCTGTAACGCGCTGTCCGTCACGTAATGAAAAATTTTATGATCGTGCTGGGTGTGATCGTGGTCATTGCGGCGGCTTTATTTTGGCGTGAAGTGCTGGCGCTTTTTGCGGGAATGAGTCCGCTTGGAGCCATGCAGCAGATCGTGACCTTTATTTTGCACGTGGCAGTGGCAACGATCGCGGCTTACGCGGTGATGACGGTGCCTGAGTTCCTCAAACCCTGGCTGCAGACCTTCCGATTTCGTCAGCGCCAGGCGCGGCGGGGGCACGGTGCGCCTGCGGTTCAGAGCGTGAAGACCGCGGGCATATCGAAGTTGAGCAAGGACAAAATACTCATCGCGCTGATCCAGCAGCTGATGCAGAAGCAAGCCAAAGGCGGAGAAAGCCCCGCTGTCGTTCAGGATGATCAAGAAAAGATCCATTTTGATTTTTAGGGAATGAGATGAGAAAAATAATTTTATTCACCCTCCTTTTTCTGACATCCTGTACGGGGACAGCCATTACACCGATCCCCAGCTCCACGCCCAATGCCGGAGAGATCGCATTGCAAATGATGCAGAGCCAGATGGAAGCGAAAGCCAAGAGATAGGCAGTCGGGCTGCAGTTCACGGCGACCGCGCAGGTGATCGGCGAAACAGCAACAGCCAATCAGATCATCTTTGAGGCTCAACAAACCGCGCAGGCACGGCGGGATGAGGTGGCGACCGCGGAACAGAAGCGGATCGAAATTGTAGCGACGCAGCAGCGCCTTGATATCGAAAGCACGCAGAGCGCAAATGCCACGGCGACGTTTGTGGTCCTGACCTTGAGCGCCGTACCCACCTCGGCGGCATTGACACAGATCGCAAATGAACAGAACATCGCGCTATCCAACAATGAACTTCAACAATCGAATTTAGCGGTTGAACAGCAGCGGCAGAAGAACACAGTCGAATGGGCAGTGCCTTTCATCATTGCGTTCATGGCGGCTTTGGTGGGCGCAGTATTTGTCATCCGTTATTCGCGGACGCGCGAGATACGCGATGAGGAAGGCGGGGTGCAGGTATTGATATTGGACAATAAGAATGTGATCTCGCCGAAACTGTTGGCGGGTCCTGTTCTGGACGTCGAGTCCATGACCATGCCGCAGCTGGTGAGCGGCGCAGAACAGCATGAGGTGACCAAGCGGGCG
>CAZEEN010000214.1:1705-3972 GCA_964511115.1 uncultured Paludibacter sp.
TATTTGGCGATGTGTTCGGAACGAAAAGGCGGGAGGATGCATTTGAAATTATCGAAGGCGAAACGCTGCCGCCCGCTGAATTACTGGATGGCGAAGCATTGAAGTCGCTGGATAAGGATTGGAAGGAGGCGAACCGTGAGTAATTTTGCAGCTGTGGTGGCTTACAAGACGCTGGCTTTGCTGGAAGAGCGTAAAGCGCGCATCAACTTGAACGCCAAATCTTTTTATATCTGGACGCGCGTGGATCGCATCGTGGTGATCTTTGACCCATCCACGGTTGATCTGCGGAAATTGAACGACGATTTTGCGCACGGCCTTTCGACGCGGCTGCAGGGTCGGATCGTCAAGCGCACCAACTCGCGCGGGATGTTTTTTCAGGTTGGGATTAATATCCCGCCGATGCGGGATGATCTGAGTGTGACCGATCTTGAACTGGGCAGGCAGAAATCCCCGTTTGACATGCCGGTCGGTTCAAGCGCACGCGGCGAGATGTGGATCTCGCTCCTGGAAGGTGATTCATTCCTGGTTGCCGGAACTCGCAACATGGGCAAGACCGCATTTCTGCATGGCTGGATCCAATCCTTGCTGCATGGCGGCAAGACCCTGGTCTACGGACATGACGGGAAAAAGGGCGTTGAGTTTTCACGCTACATCGGCGATCCAAATTTTCACATCGTTGTGAATCTGGCGCGTGATGCCCCAGTCGTTCCAGGACACCGGCATCCATCCCATTTTTGGGACCAACCGACCGGAAGCGGCAGCGCTGTTGGTCAAGACCAACCTGGCGACACGCATTTGTTTCGCGGTGCCATCGTGGAACGCCTCGCAGATGGTCTTGAACATGAATGGCGCCGAGGCTTTGCCAAAGATCCAGGGACGCGGGCTGATCGTGTTTGGCGCGCGGGTGACAGAATTCCAATCCTTTATGGTTTCGTACCCGAAGCCATCGGATGCGGCGTTGGAGATCATGCGGGATCAGACGGACTTATTCGATCAGGGACAGAGCCCGAGACTGCAGGATGATCTGGTGGAGAAGGCGCGTGAATTGAAAGAGAACGGCTTGAGTTTAACCGCCATCGTCAAGGAATTATTTGGGAGTGCGGGCGGGGCTGCGTTTTACGAGCGATCCAGACTGGTGCGGGAGTCGCTGGGAGCGGGTAAATAGCCGCTATTTAGTCACTACTTCAGTGGCGAAGTAGTGACTGCGAAGTAGAAGTAGTGAAATGAAGCAACATTAACGAGGAGAAAGCATCATGAATGCAATTTCAATGGATTTGGAGAGCGCGGTCAAGGCTGGCGCAGAGGCGAGTAAATAGCGGCCATTTATTCTGTGTGTAATAAATGGCCGCTATTTATTCACTACTTCAAATTGGATGAGTGTCATTTGAAGTGAAATCAGCGGTGAAGTAGTGACCGTGAAGTAGTAGTAGTGAAGATCGATCCATAAAACAAGGAGAAAAGATCATGGGCGCAATATCAATGGGTTTGGACGCGGGCATGGGCGCGATCAAGGTCTGGTCGCGGAGCGGCGGATTGGATATGTTGAGTCAGGTGGCAACGAACGGCAGCGGTCGTCTCGACGCCATGCTCGGGTTGAGATCCGCCAAACGTCCCCTGTATGTTGAGACGCAGGACGGTCATTTTTATGTGGGACGCGGCGCGCATGACTATGGGCGTCCTGTCGAGAACCTGGATTTTGACCGTTTGATCGGATCGCCTGAAATGCGGGCGATGGTGTATGGCGCATGGACGCGTTACATGAAACAGCATGGAACCTTCAAGACGCCATTGAGTGTCATGGTGGGACTGCCTCTGCAAACGATGGGCGAGACCATGAAGGAATACCGCAAGGCGATGCGCGATTGGTTGAGCGGGTCGCATGCCTGGGTGGCAGATGGTGTGGAATATGGTGTGAAGGTCGAGCGGGTGCGGACGAATTCCCAGCCGGTGGGCGCATTGTTTGACTACATCCTGAACAATGATCTGAAACTGGTGGATGAGCACAGGGGCGCGTTGACGAGTGAGGTTGGCGTTCTGTCAGTTGGATTCAACACCCTGGAATTTATGGTGGTTCAGAATCAAATGGCCAAGGAAAAATTTACAGGCGGTGAGAAGTTGGGTGTGCGGCGTTTATTGGATCTGCTGAATTATGACCACGCCTATTCGTTGGGCGAGTTGGATGTCATGCTGCGTTCGGGCGGATTGAAATACAAGGAAAAGCTACCCACCTGGGCCAGCGAGGTCAACGGCGCGATCGAAAATATTTG
>CAZEEN010000214.1:4031-4833 GCA_964511115.1 uncultured Paludibacter sp.
AAGTACTGGTGGTGGGTGGCGGCGCGATCCTGCTGGGCGATCTCTTGAAATTGCGCGGTAAGGGTGTGGTCGCCGCCGATCCGGTCATGAGCATTTCGCACGGACTATATAAATTGGACGAATCCAGGAAATAGGCGGCGTGATGGGCGCTCCGAAAAAAGGAGTTAGAAGACGTATCCACATTAATCCCTATGTCTATCCAAAGACAAACGCGCGCATGGATAAGTTTTTGGAATGGTATGACAGCGTCCCCGCGCGTCAGCGGACAAAGATGTGTTTCGATTTACTGGTGGCAGCAGCCAATGAGGAACTGGGCATGGTTCAGTCCGTGTTGCTGAGCGATGAGCAGGAGGATGTGGCGCAGGCAGCGCTTTCATCCCTGCTGGCGAACATGACCCTGGATGAGGATTGACGTAAATAAGCCACGACAATCATTGACAACGAAAAACGAGAAACAATGAATCATCAACAAGCCTGGTTATCCGTGCTCGAACAATTGCAAAAAGAAATGCCGCGCGCCAGTTTTGACAACTGGGTGCGCGACACCCGCTCGGTATCCTTCGAGCAGGGCGTGTTCAGCGTGTCCGCTCGTAACGCGTACGCCTGTGACTGGCTGGAAAGCAGACTCGAGAACAGCGCCACACGCATCTTGAGCGGCATCCTGAACTGCAGTGTCAAGATCGTTTTCGTGATCGCGCAGGACGATGAGCTTGTGGACGAGGAAGAGACCGCCAACATTGGCGCGCGCATTGAAGCACTCGACTCCACCAGTTATCGGGACGAGGTGCATCCGGATCATGTG
>CAZEEN010000214.1:4843-5249 GCA_964511115.1 uncultured Paludibacter sp.
ATGTGGTCATGCTGGATGGCTTCGCCCTGCGCCTGCTAGAACATGGCGACATGACCGCCAAGGAAGTGTCGCTCTGGCTTGGATTTCGCCAGGCGATCTTTCGTCAGCACAAAGCCGGGAAGGGCACGACCCACAACATCCCGCATTACGAGGTCATGCAATTTGCGATGATGAGCCGCGCGGCATTCTTCCGCGAAATGAAAAACGCAAAAGAGATCGGGGGCAGGGAATTCATCGCAGGCGGGCATGTCGAGATCCTGCCGGAAGACGCGCACAGCGACTCATACGCCAACCGTTATCGCGTGTTGATCTCGCCCTTGTTGACGCGCCATGATTGCGCCGTGATCGAATCGATCCTGCTGGCGGATATCGCCATGGTCGCGACCCATGACGAAGCGCAACAGGC
>CAZEEN010000215.1:0-5114 GCA_964511115.1 uncultured Paludibacter sp.
AATTTGTAATTGTTATTGTGAACATTTTTCACAATTGATTGTTAATTTGTTAGTTTATATAGTAATAAAGAGTGTAGTAATTGTTTTTTTGCTATATTTGTTGGTGAAATTATAACAAATTGAATAAAATTACAAAAAGAAGATGGTTTTTGACAAAGAAATGATGGAGCAGCTCTATGCTGCATTGCCCGAAAAAATTGAGAATGTAAAAAATATTTTACAGCGTCCGTTAACGTTGACAGAGAAAATTCTGTATTCTCATTTGGCAAAAGACGAAGTAATTAAAAATTACGAACGTGGTGTCGATTATGTGAATTTTTCGCCCGACCGCGTGGCCATGCAGGACGCTACAGCCCAAATGGCTTTGTTGCAACTCATGAATTCCGGTCGCCAAAAGGTGGCCGTTCCTTCGACTGTTCATTGCGACCATCTTATTCAGGCTCATGTGTCGGCAAATGTCGACCTTGCCACTGCCAACGATACCAACCGCGAAGTATATGATTTTCTGAGTGCCGTTTCGAATAAATTCGGAATTGGGTTTTGGAAGCCCGGTGCAGGTATTATTCATCAGGTGGTGTTAGAAAATTACGCTTTCGCCGGAGGAATGATGGTGGGTACCGACTCACACACTGTAAATGCCGGAGGTTTGGGAATGATTGCTATTGGGGTAGGTGGTGCCGATGCGGTGGATGTAATGGCCGGAATGCCTTGGGAACTGAAAATGCCGAAACTGATAGGCGTTAAATTGACCGGAAAAATGTCGGGTTGGACTTCTGCCAAAGATGTAATTTTAAAATTAGCCGGAATATTAACTGTAAAAGGCGGCACAAATGCCATTATCGAATATTTTGGCGAAGGAACCGAGTCGATTTCGGCAACAGGAAAAGGAACAATTTGTAATATGGGTGCCGAAGTGGGAGCTACCACTTCAATTTTTCCATTCGACAGCAAATCGGTGGCTTACCTCGATGCAACAGGACGCGCTGAGATTGCTGCCATTGCTCAAAAAAATATTGCCTATTTACAAGCTGATGCTGAAGTATTGGCAAACCCCGAAAAATATTACGACCGCTTGATTGAAATTAATCTTAGCGAACTCGAACCGCATGTGAATGGTCCATTTACGCCCGATTTGGCTTATCCAATTTCGGAATTTGGCAAAATAGTAAAAGAAAAAGGCTATCCTCAAAAAATGGAAGTGGGTCTGATTGGTTCATGTACCAACTCCTCGTACGAAGATTTGACGCGTGCTGCTTCGATCGTAAAAAAAGCAAAAGAAGATGGACTGAAAGTGCAAGCACAATTTATTATCAATCCGGGTTCGGAACAAGTGCGTTACACAGCCGAACGCGATGGCGTGTTGGGTGAATTCGAATCGGTGGGTGGAGTGGTTATGGCCAATGCCTGCGGACCATGTATCGGACAATGGAAACGCGATATTGATGTTCCGGAGCGTCCGAATTCTATCATTACTTCGTTTAACCGTAACTTCGCAAAACGTGCCGATGGCAATCCAAATACACATAATTTTATCAGTTCACCAGAGATTGTGGCTGCGTTGACCATTGCCGGCGATTTGTGTTTCAATCCACTGAAAGATACGCTTACCAACGATAAAGGCGAACAAATTAAATTGGCCGAACCCAAAGGTTTTGAACTTCCAATACGGGGTTTTGCGGTAGAAGATGCCGGATATTTAGCTCCTGTGGCCGATGGTAGCAAGGTACAAGTAAAAATTAGCGATGATTCGAATCGCTTACAAGTGTTAGCTCCTTTTGCGCCCTGGAATGGTAGCGATTATATCGAACAACCCTTGTTGATAAAAGTAAAAGGAAAATGTACTACCGACCATATTTCGATGGCAGGACCTTGGTTGCGTTTCCGCGGACATTTGGACAATATATCGGATAATATGTTGATTGGTGCTGTAAATACATTCAACGAAAAAACAAATAGCGTACTTGACCCTTCGACTGGCGAATACAGTGCAGTGCCAGCATTGGCACGAAAATACAAGGCACAGGGTGTTGGCTCGGTGGTAGTTGCCGAAGAAAATTATGGTGAAGGCTCAAGCCGCGAGCATGCTGCTATGGAGCCACGTTTTCTCAACGTAAAAGCAATTCTTGTAAAATCGTTTGCACGTATTCACGAAACAAATCTGAAAAAACAAGGCATGTTGGCATTGACTTTTGCCGATAAAAATGATTACGATAAAGTGCGCGAAGATGACAAAATTAGCATTTTGGGATTAACCTCTTTTGCTCCCGGAATAAACTTAGCGATTAAATTATCGCATGCCGATGGAACTAGTGAACAATTTGAGGTTGTTCACACTTATAATGAAGCTCAGATTGAATGGTTTAGAGCTGGTAGTGCCTTGAATGGATTGAAATAATAACATAAAATACATAAATGAAAATGGCAAACGAAAAAGATTTTCTGATTTATAAATTGTCAGAAACAATTAAGTCGACAAGCAGAATCGACAAAGAGTTATTCACGCAGTACAATGTGAAGCGCGGTTTGCGTAACGAAGACCACTCGGGTGTGGTAGCTGGTTTAACAAAAGTGGGCGATGTAGTAGGTTACGAGCGTCAACCCGAAGGTGGTTTGAAAGCAATACCTGGAAAATTGTTTTACCGTGGAATTGATGTGGAAGATTTAGTACACGGATTAAATGCTGAAGACCGTTTGGGTTTTGAAGAAACAGCCTTTTTGTTGTTGTCGGGTTATTTGCCGGATGCAGAAGAACTTCGTCAGTTTTCGTTAATCCTAAATGATTCGATGCCTTTGGGCAAAAAGATGAAAATGAGTATTTTAGAAATTGAAGGTCAAGATATTATGAATATTTTGGCTCGTTCGGTTCTCGAAATGTACACGTACGATAAAAATCCGGATGATATTACGCGCGATAATTTGATTCGTCAGTCTATCGATTTGATTTCGAAATTCCCTACAATTATAGCATATGCATATAATGTTCTTCGCCACAGTCAGCAGGGACGTTCGCTGCATATTCGTCATCCAAAAGAAGGCGCTTCGGTTGCCGAAAACTTCTTGTTTATGATGAAGGGGCCTGGTAATTATTCGGAGTTGGATGTAAAGCTAATCGATTTATGTTTGATTTTGCACGCCGAACATGGTGGTGGTAATAACTCTACATTCTCTGTTCGTGTTACAAGTTCAACATTAACAGATACTTACTCTGCAATTGCAGCTGGTATTGGTTCATTAAAAGGGCCTTTACATGGTGGTGCAAACATCAAAGTGAATGAAATGTTCGACCATTTGAAAACAGCTATTAAGAGATGGGATGACGTTAAAGAAATTGATGCATATCTGAAAAAGATGTTGAATAAAGAGGCATATAACAAAACAGGACTTATTTATGGTATCGGTCATGCTGTTTATACCATTTCCGATCCTCGTTCGATTTTGTTGAAAGAAATGGCTCGTAAATTGGCTATTGAAAAAGGCCTCGAAAAAGAATTTAATTTCCTTGAATTACTCGACGAACGTGCTGTAAATGCCTTTATGACTTTCAAAGGTTCGGATATCAACAAACAGGTTTGTACCAATGTGGATTTCTACTCCGGCTTTGTGTACGAAGCTATGGGTCTGCCAACCGAGGTGTACACTCCACTTTTTGCTATGTCGCGTATCACAGGTTGGACAGCGCATCGCATCGAAGAATTAAACTTTGCAAGTAAACGTATTATACGTCCGGCTTACAAAAACGTAGGTGAGAAGAAACCATTTGTTCCAATGAATAAGAGATAATATGCAGAAGATAAAAGTAATAAACCCTGTAGTTGAGTTGGATGGCGATGAAATGACCCGTATTATCTGGTCGTTTATCAAAGAACAATTGATTTTACCCTACCTCGAATTGGATATAAAATATTACGATTTGGGAATGGAAAACCGTGATGCTACCAACGATGAGGTAACTATTGAAGCTGCCAATGCTATTAATAGATACAATGTTGGGATAAAGTGTGCCACCATTACGCCCGACGAAGATAGAGTAAAGGAATTCGGACTCAAAAAAATGTGGAAATCACCGAATGGTACTTTGCGTAACATTATTGGTGGAACAGTTTTCCGCGAACCGATTATTTGTTCCAATGTGCCTCGTTTAGTGCCCGGTTGGACGCAGCCGATTGTTATCGGCCGTCATGCTTTTGGCGATCAGTACAAAGCTACCGATGTGGTTATTAAAGGAAAAGGTAAATTGACCATGACTTTTACAGCCGAAAATGGTGAGACTCAGCAATGGGAAGTATACGATTTTAAAGGCGATGGTGTGGCTATGGGTATGTACAATACCGATGAGTCGATTTACGGATTTGCTCAATCGTCGTTTCAAGTAGCGTTGGATAAAAAATGGCCACTTTATTTATCGACCAAAAATACCATTCTAAAAGCCTATGATGGTCGTTTTAAGGATATTTTTCAGGATGTATACGAAAAAGATTTTAAAGCTAAATTCGAAGCTGCTGGCATAGTTTACGAACATCGCCTGATTGACGACATGGTGGCTTCGGCTCTGAAATGGAATGGTGGATTTGTGTGGGCATGTAAAAACTACGATGGTGATGTACAGTCGGATACCGTTGCGCAGGGCTTTGGTTCACTTGGACTAATGTCGTCGGTATTGGTTACGCCCGATGGTAAAACAGTAGAGGCAGAAGCTGCTCATGGAACGGTAACACGTCATTATCGTCAACATCAACAAGGAAAAGAAACCTCGACAAATCCGATTGCTTCCATTTTTGCTTGGACACGTGGATTAATGCATCGTGGTAAATTGGATAACAATGCCGAACTGGTGAATTTCTGTGAGAAATTGGAGCAAGTTTGTGTGGAAACGGTGGAAGCCGGTGAAATGACAAAAGACCTTGCTATGCTAGTACACGGCGATAACATTAGTCGTGCCGATTATCTGAATACGCAGGACTTTTTGGCTGCCATTAAACGCAATCTGGATACGAAATTAGCTTGATATAAAATGCTAAGTCAGCTAACAAAAAAGCCCTATGGATTCATTCATAGGGCTTTTTGCATAATCTATTTGGAAACAATCAATTAAACTTTTTGATTAAATCCATTCC
>CAZEEN010000216.1:0-5063 GCA_964511115.1 uncultured Paludibacter sp.
GTAAAGAAATGTTTGAGTATCTGAAAGCGTATTCGCCTTTGCATACTATAAAAGCAGGTGTAAAATATCCAGCAACCATGATTATGACCGGCGACCACGACGACCGCGTTGTGCCAGCTCATTCGTTTAAATTTGCTGCAACTATGCAAGCTGCCAATAAGGGCAATTACGTTTCGCTTATCCGAGTTGATCAAAAAGCTGGTCATGGAGCAGGAAAACCCATTGCGAAACTAATTGATGCACAGGGCGATATGTGGGCGTTTGTGATGCAACATTTGGGAATGAAAATAAAAACAAAATAAATTAAAGTTTTAAAAGTCAATATTTGAATATTGTTGGAAAAAATATTCATATATTTGTGTAATTAAATCAAATTATTAACTCAGTTAATTTATAATTATGGAAGTTCAAAACGTTGAAAAACAAAAATTTAATCTCAGTTTTAATGGGAAAGGAAGTACCTATTTTGGAATTGTAATCGTTAATTGGCTGCTTACTACATTTACACTTGGACTATATTATCCTTGGGCAAAAGCAAAGCAACTGAAATTTATTTATGGATCTATTGTTTTCAACAACGATCAGTTTGTTTTTCATGGCACAGGCAAAGAAATGTTTATTGGCTTTCTCAAAACATTATTAATCACATTTGTTTTTATCAGTGCTTATCTTGTTTTAGTACTAAATGACCAGATTGTAGTTGGAATTATTGTTCTCTATTTGCTGTTGTTTGCTTTTTTACCCTTAGCAATTCACGGATCGTTTCGCTATCGTATGTCGCGTACATCGTGGAGAGGGATTCGTTTTGGATACAGAGGTAACAAAATGGAATTATATTGGAATTTTTGGAAATGGATTTTTCTTACCATAATTACTTTGGGAATTTATTCGTCGTGGATGACAGTGAATTTACGTTCGTATATTTACAGTAATATAAGAGCCGGAAATACTCAATTCAAATACGAAGCATCGGGGCTGAAATTGTTTATTATAATACTAAAAGGTTATTTTCTAACCATCATAACATTAGGCATTTATATGTTTTGGTGGCAAAAAGAGCTTTTCGAATTTCAGGTAAATAATATGCAATTACAACAAGGTGATAAAAATATAAGTTTTAGAAGTACGGCCACAGGTGGTGGATTTTTCAAAATGATTGTTGGTAATATGGCAATTTTAATTTTCACCTTGGGTTTTGGTTTTGCATGGGCCGAAATGCGTTACATGCGTTTTATTTGTGATAATATTAAGATTGAAGGTGATGTGAATTTCGATAAAATTATTCAGTCGGAAGAAAATTATACCGATGCTACTGGCGAAGAAATGGCTGATTTTTTTGATATTGATTTTGTTATTTAATGCAAACAGCGGCTACTTTTTTTGATGGTGAAAGTTCTGTACCCCACCATGTTGAAATTAAATTTGATGAGAGAAATAACGAATTGTTGTTTCTCTCATCTGAGTATAAAGACAAGTTTTGGAAGATTGAAGATATTGATTTTCATAACCTTGACTTTTGTCTCGAAATTTCGAACAAAACAAATTCGTTGGAATTGTTGAAAATCACGGATAAGAGCTTCGTGAAATTTTTTATTGATAGTTTAAACCAAAACAACAATCTATCGGTTTATCAAAAACTCTTGCATAAAGGCATTAAATTTCACATTTTTATTGCAACCTTACTTATTGCGCTTATTGGCACGGGGTATTTCTATTTAATTCCTTGGATTGGTGAAAAATCGGTGGTTATGATACCTGCCGAATTTGATAATTATTTGAGTAATGACTTTTTAATTAATTACTTAGCTGACAATAAAGTAGATTCAGTTAAATCCGAACGGCTTACTGATTTCAGTGCTCAGTTGGATTTTAAAAATTCAAAACCATTATCGTTTATAGTAGTTGAGTCAGAAATTGTCAATGCATTTGCACTTCCGGATGGTAAAATTGTAGTTTTTACCGGTTTGTTGCATAAAATGAAATCGTACGAAGAATTGACTGCATTGTTGAGCCACGAAGCTGTTCATGTAAATAACCGTCATTCAGTAAAAATGCTTGCCCGAAATTTAGCTGGTTATATTTTTGTTTCGGCCATGTTTAGCGATGTGAATGGAATTATGTCGATAATTGCCGAAAACGCCGAAAATTTGCAGTCCTTATCGTATTCTCGTAAGTTTGAAGATGAAGCAGACACGGAAGGTGTTCGATTAATGATGCATAATAAAGTGCATCCGCGTGGTATGATAAATTTATTCAAACGACTGAAAGATGATAAATACGCCATGCCTGAATTTTTGAGTACTCACCCGGTTACTGATAGCAGGATACAAGTAATTTCAGAAGTAATTCGGAAAACGGATTATTCATTTAAAACGAATTTAAAACTGAAACAATCCTTTGATTTAATTAGAAATGAGTAGTTTTAAAACAACAAAGAGGCTGTATCAAAAGTCTTTTTTTGAACGCAAATTACGCAAATTTTCACAAATCTAACAATTTCAATATTCTATATTATATTGAATAACAACAATATATGATTTGTGATAATTTGCGTTTTTTTGAGGGTTAGCGTTCATCTTTCTTTTGATACAACCTCTTTTTTCTATACTAAATTTCAATTAATATTTATCTGAATATTGCCCGAAACACTGTCGGTTTTTACTGAATCAGTTTCCTGAATGTAAATTTCTTCTTTCGTTTTTAATTCTTCTACTTTTTGTTTTACTACAAAATTGGCAATTATCATGAAACTAACGATAATTAAAAATGCTCCTATTAAAATTTTATTGCTGGTTCTCATATTTTTTATTTTAAGCTTTTATTGTATTCCTCGTATTTGATTTTGACTTCGTCGAATGTCATACCCAAGATATTTAAGTTTTTAAAAAAAACAGGTAATTCTTGTTCTATAAACTGTTTCCGACGGTAAGTAATTATCTTATTATTAGCATCTTCGGACACAAAATATCCAACGCCACGTTTGTTGAAGATAATATCAATCGACTGTAAAAAGTCGAATGTGCGCATTACTGTATTGGGGTTCACCTGCAATGCTACGCCCAATTCCCTCACTGACAGAATGCGGTCGCCTTCGTTCCAACGACCAAGCAAAATCTGTTCGCATACGTAATCGCCAATTTGCAGGTATATGGCTTGTGTTTCCTTGAATTCCATACTGTTATACTTCTTTTTCGGTTAAGCGGAAATAACTCACTACCCAGAAAAATGGAGCTGTGGCATATTTAATTACCTGACCAGCAGTTTCTAATCCTGGAAACATGGAGTTTATATCTAATAGTTGGATATTAATATTATGACTACCAATGCTCGTAGTATCAAAATTTAATTTGATTAAAGCCAATTCAATCAATCCAATAACTACTGTAAATGCGATGATTGATAACATTGTTTTACCTATTGTATTGCGTTTGAAGTAAATGGAACCAAGTAGGAATATTGATTGCACAATGGCAAAACCTACAAACATATCGAGATATGATAAATTAGAATCGGAACTCATGTGATTTATTTCGTTAGCTGTTTCAAAAAGCTGAAAATGAACCGTATTATCCAAATTGAAAATCATATTTCCTACATAAGTTCCGAGCGTATTTCCTATAAAATAACAGGATAATACACCTATCAGGAAATAGAATGTTGAAAGAATAATACCACTTACAAGTTTTTCGAGATGAGTTGTCGGAATAAGCAAATAATGCATGCCACCTGGTGTGTAACCAAACGATTTGTACATATTGCTTGCAAATATAAATCCGCCAATTATGATATAAATGCTAACTGCAGCAGGCCCTTGCATGAGCATGAAAACCACAATTGATATCGCCCAAAAAGTAAGTTCTTTTTGACTGTTTTCGACAAAAAAGCGTTTTAGGAGTAAGCCTAAACGGTTGAAACTAAAATTTGTATTCATTTGATGATGGGTTGTTAAAATAGTTTTGAAATTTCTGTTGTTTTCGTTGTTATTGCATTGAAAAGCAATTCAATATCTAATTTGCTATCCTCTCCAGTTGTGTTTTTGCACACCTGATAAAGTCCGTGTAAAGTCTCTTCGCTGTAAAGAGCATTTTCGTCGCTTTCATTTCGGTTAGCCACTTTAAAAAGTAGTTTATTCGTAATATTCTCGATGGGTTGATTGAAAACGATTTTGTGTTTTTCCATCACAATAATATTATCAATCAAACTATCCAAGTCGTGTACCTGATGGGTAGAAATAATCAGGCAGCGGTTTTCGTCGACTCCGGCAGCCACCATACGGCGAAACTGACCTTTCGAAGGAATATCCAGTCCGTTAGTTGGTTCGTCCATAAGTAGAAGTTTGGTGTTTGTTGCAAGTCCGAACGCAATCATCACTTTCTTTTTTTGTCCGTGCGATAGTTTGTTGAGCAAAGCTTTTTTATTGTCCACATCAAACTCTTGGAGGTATTCGCTGAACTTTACCGAACTAAAGTTGGGATAAAAAGGAGCGTACACTTTTTCGTAATTCTCAATACTCAATGTAATTTGAGGTAATTCTTCGGGTAGGAAGAAAATTTCCTGAAGCATTTCAGGTTGACGTGTTTGTGGGTTAAATCCCATTACATCTATTGTTCCAACTTTTGGAAACACAAGACCGGAAACCAGTTTCAGTAAAGTACTTTTACCTTCGCCGTTTTTACCAAGCAAGCCGTGTATACGACCAGCTTCCAATTGCAAACTTAAATTTGATAATAGTTTAGTTTTTTTGCTGTAACTAAACTCAAGATTGTTGATTGTTATCATTTTTTTAATTAAAATAGTTTATTATTCTAGTGTTCTAGTGAAATAGTACACCGCAAAAGTAATTCAATATTTTAAATTGTCAATAGTTTGAGTGTTAAATGTTTGTTAAATATTTAATTACACATACAATGCACTCAAAATAAGCTATTTATAAAATAAAAAAACACACTACCGACAATTGTCAACAGTGTGTTTCATTTATAAATCAAAAAAACGAGTGTGTTACAAGGTAACTCCCGTTTTAAATATCGCTATTTCGCGGTAGTTTTTCTTTTCGTTGTTTA
>CAZEEN010000217.1:0-5049 GCA_964511115.1 uncultured Paludibacter sp.
ATTATTTTGAATTTTAATATGTGTACATCCACCATACGTCCCACCGTTCATCATGAGTATTGCATGTCCATCGTTATTGAAAAATTTTGAATTTTGGAGTGTAACTTGATTTATATTGGTTTCGAAATCGAATCCACAACCATCGGGGTTTCCTTGGTTTATAATTTCGGAAAACTCGCAGTTGTCTATTAAAAAATTTTGTGTGTTCGAAAACATAACTCCCGTAGTACCATCGGGCCACGATCGGCCAGGAACGTTTGAACCCATTGTTACTCTGAAATTCTTTATTAAGCCCCAGCCATTTGCATCGGGTTGCATAACGCCGCTAGCATCGGGAACGGCACCGCCATTTACGCCATCGAACGAAATTGCGCCACTCACTGTGCCAACAGAAATACAATCGGTAATTTTCACTTTATGTATAAGCTGCCTCCACACGTTGGAACCATTGTTATTGCCTATTAATGGGAAATAGAATGAGGTTGAAATGCTGGCACACACATCGTTGAATGAGCAATTTGAAACTTCAAATTCAGTTAAAATTGTAGTATGATTTCCGCTTACTGTTTGTGGCCCAAAAGTTTGACCGCCAATAAAAATGGCTGCGGGAAAAATGTATTCGTAAACACCGCCACCAGTAGCTGTGTAAGCTGTTGGTAGGTTGCCTTTTACGGCTTTAAGCTGATTGTCTATAACTATGTGTTTTGCAGCTCTATCGGCTCCGGTATTACAAGCAATCATTACCTCGTCGCAGTTAATATTGTTGAAAGTGCAATTTGAAACTCTAAATCCAGTATTTACAGTTCCCATTATGGAGCGATAGTAAATTCCCAAGCGAGTATTGGCAATTTCCAAATCCTGAATTTGAATGTAGCTGATATTTTGCGAACGAGCAGTAGCTGTTGTTTTATCTAAATCGCTAATTAAAATGGCAATATCATCTTTGCTGTTTGTTAACGAGATTTTTGGTTTTACATTGCTTATGCCATAAGCACCTACCGTAATCCAATTGGTGGCAGTTCCGGCACCTTTAATTTCTAAGCGTTGATTCCATACTTCGCCTCGTTTCAGCAAAATTTTTGTTCCAGCCGATAGTAAATTGCTGTTGATTTTTGAGAACGATTTCCATGCCGTAGCCTCTGTTCTACCGGTCGACAAATCGTTTCCATTTGTAGCATCTATATAAAAAGTACCCGATAAAGCAGCATAAGCCGAACTAGTAATTATGACAAAAGCGAGCACGAGTAAAAGTCTATAGTTGACTTTTAAAAACCTCGTATTCACTTTTATGTATAATTGCACTATCATTTAAATATAACTTTTTTTACGAAACAAAGATAAATGGATGTCACATCATAATAAATCACAGATGTATCATTAACGCAACTTTTTTGTAACATCTGAAAGAATTGTTAGTTAAATATAAAACCTAATCCATTACACAACGCACAGAACATCCTGTTTCGTTGAGATAATTGGTTGTATATAAATTAGACCAATCGGAAACTACCATCCACATATAAGTAGTTTGTGCATGAAGTGGGGTAGAACTCCACCAAGCTGCCCTACCACCATAAAATGAGCCATTGGCTGCGCGGTATCCAGAGGGTAAGGCAGTAAAGCCTGTAGCATTGTTTTTTGACAAATCGTTGCCCGGAGAACCAACTATAGTGGTGTTTTCTACCCAGTCGGTATTGGCTGCCAAGGCTTTATTGAGTGAATTGTATGTAGAAGGAGGATTAAAATTATATCCGTTTGAAATTAAAAAATCTTCAAGTGTTTGCCATTCTTCTCTCGAAGGAATATGCCAACCGGCAGGGTTGATTCCTCTTACATCGTTCGCTGCACTACTATTGTATATTTTACCATATTTAACATCGGTAGTAGCATCGTTAAATAAATTACACCATCCCGGCGTTTTTCGAATGGCTTCTAAACCAGCCCAAACAGCATCGCTTGTGTAGTTATTAAACGAGACCCCATTGTTGAATTTTGAGGTTCGGAGATTATCAACCATCCAAACTTGTGTGCCAATGGTTACAAAATTATAATAGTAATTACCCGAAGCATCTTTACATTCGGCATATTTAAAATTAACCGTTTTACTAGATGCAGGAACATCCGCAACGGTATTGCAGTATTGACCTGAATACCCTTTGTATTGCATTTTGTCGCCCTGTTGGTATTCCATACTTATAATTGTACTTTTGCTTTTTTGTATTCCTTTTGGCTGCGTTTGCTCGGCATTAGTTAGTTTAATACTTGTTTGGCTTGTATTAGCCGATAGACTTAACGCTTTTGCCGAATACGAAAATCCTTTTCCATCAATAGAAATTAAATAAGTTCCCTTTGGTAGTGATAATTGGAACGAATTAATACCAACTGATACGTTATTTGTAGCTTGTACGACAGTTTTACCTTCCAATGATATTGCTTTAACTACAGTAGCTCCTGCATTTTTAGCATAAAAACTAATAGTCGACTTTTCAGTTGTTGGATTTGGATAAATACTGATAACTTGGCGATTATCGGATAGTTGATTTATGGAGGCAATAACGTTTAAACCTAGCACATCGCCCTCCGCCAATTTAACTTTAGTTCCTTTGGTGTGATTAATAACAACAATGCTATCCAACGGACTTACGATTCCTGATTTTGAAAAGGTAATGGCATATTCACTTGCTATTGACTGTTGAGTTGTGAAACAAGTCAAAAATGCTACCAACAAAAGGTATAAGCTGTAATTTTTATTCTTTTCCATAAGTTCTTTTTTTATAAAGAGTTTGTTTAATTTTATTTTAATCAAAAATCAAGTTATCGTATCACTTTTATCGTTTTCGATGTTTTACCATTAAACTTAAAAATGTAAATACCCTTTGATAATTTTGATGAAGGAATAGTAAAATTGCCTGTATAGGGTAGATTATAACTTCCAATTTGCTGTCCGGAAACATTCATTATTGTTACTGATTGAAATTCATTAGAATAACTTAAATTAAAACTATTGTTTTGACTTTGTACTCGAATATCTGACGAATTAATATCTGTAATTCCTGTAATCCTGTCTTGTTTAATATTTAAAACTAAATCAGAACCATAAGTTCCCAATTTTACGACAGCATCTCTACTTTCCACTCCATCGGGTAATGCTTGTGCAGTGAATGTTACACTTTTTACATCCTTTTTAGCATCATAATTATATTGTGCTGACAACCAATTGGGTAAAGCATCATTTAACCACCAACTGTCTGGGGTGTAATTTGATTTCACAACGATTGTATTGCTACTGGTGTTTGATAAATGAACAGTACTATTGTCAACATGCAAATAAGAGTAGGTTGCTCCTAAATTGATTAACAAGGACGTGTAACTTCTTATATATTGTAGAGATGATATCAGTGCGCGGCTATTGTTCAGATTATAAATTACGTATGCATTGCTCTCGTCACCAGAAGTATTTAATGTTTGTGAAAACACCGAGAGTTTAATGTCTTTATTATTCGAAAAACCAGTAAATTCAATCAAAATTGCATCTTCAATTTCAAGATAGTCTTTGGTAACATCCAAGCCTATTTTGGGATCAAATTTGGTGAACCCCTGAAAATTAAGGGAGTAAAAACCGGTAACGGGATTTTTAACATCCTGTGCAAGTGCAGTGGAAGTGGCAATAGTATCACCGAAAACCATTAAACCCATATCATTGGTTTTGTATTTATGAACTATCATTTTAAACTCTGTTTCGGGCGGTGCAATAAAAGTTCCGAAATTTATCCAGATATTTTCTAATACATATTTTTTAATTGGTTTTGCGAAATAATTAGCCACCGAAAAAAGACGGTTGGTAGAATCTGTTCCAAATACATAATCATTATCTCTAAATTTGTAAGGGACAAGTCCTTTTGTCCTATCATAATTTCCTACACCAATTTTTCCCCAACCAAAATCGGTCTGTCCACCCGTCAGAAAATAGCTTCCTTTTTGCGATGACCCCCAAATATAAGTTGAATCGTTCAAACCCACTGATGCTTTTAGCAAAGGCATTTTAAAGAATCCATCAGGATAATTAACTTGCGGGTCTTTCTCAGAAGTAGAAAATGTTTTATTATCAATAATTGGGTCAGGAAAAGTCCAGTTAAATGACTCAGCTTCCGCACCGGATTTATTAATCCAAGTAGCATTTTCGTATGCCGGTCCATAGGTAAAATCAACCGCCGAACGAAGGAAGTCTTGTGTATAACCTAAATAAAAGTAACCTTTGGGGCGTACATAAAAAGCATCAGGCGACATACCACGAACATCGATATTATCAAGTCCCATCGAATCGCCATCACGTCCTACATATCGGAATGCAATTTTAATGGATTTGCCAGCGTATTTAATAAATGATTTTTTTACAGAATGCCATTTCCCAACTTTAAAATCGTTGATGTTATTTACATTATACTTGGCGGCATCTTCATGTGCATCCCACACCATTTCCCAACTTTGACCATTGTTGGTGCTAACATAAGCCTGCATGGTGGCAGTTGGTTTAGTAAAGTCGAATGTAATTTGTCCCGTTTGAATAAAAGCATTAAAATCCAAATACATAAAATAAGAAGAATAATGGGCATCGAAATACAATAATTCCTCACCCGCACCTACTGTAAACGAACTGGATATCAACCATTCATCCTGATCTTTTCCATCTGCATAGTTCACCCATGCCATGTATTTACCATTGGATGGGTAAGCATTGCCTGAACCGGTAATATACCATGTGGGGTTTGCAGTTCCATCGTTTACAAATACATTTCCTGTTTTATTTTTTTCTGTCCAGGTAGTTGGAATCCAGTTCAAATCTGTTCCATTGTAACTTTCGAAGCTTTCAGTAAAACTTGGGGCTTTTCCAGCAACTGCTCGTTGAATTGGAGTTGAATTGTTTGCAGTAATGGCATTTTCGGGTTTATCGTCAATCATTTTTTTCGACACAGTGCCTTGGATGCCTTTTACAACTTGTAATTTGGCATTTCCTCTATTAGTGGGGTTGGAAACAACAGGGTCAATCAA
>CAZEEN010000218.1:0-5049 GCA_964511115.1 uncultured Paludibacter sp.
ATTACTATTTCAACAACTCCATTATCAAATTTAATTTGGGTGATAGAATAATCTCTGTACGGCGATTTTTAGCTCGTCCTTCGGCAGTAGCATTGTCGGCTTTTGGTGAAAATTCGCCTCTGCCCGAAGCAGTTAAGCGTACAGCTTCGATTTTATAATCCGTTACAAGAATGCGTACTATGGAAGTGGCACGAGCCACGCTCAAGTCCCAATTATCGCGATATATAGCATTGCGAATGGGTAAATTGTCGGTATGACCTTCAATCAATATATCAATATCGTTGTTTTTGTTAAGCACATCGGCCAACACTTTTATTGCTTCCAAACCTTTTTCTTCGATAGTAACACTCGCCGATTTAAATAATAATTTGTCCGACATGGATACATACACTTTTCCGTTTTTTACCTCTACCGATAATTCATCCGACTTAAAACCGAGCAAAGCATTACGGATAATATCATTCAGTCGTTTTGTTATCGAATCCTGACGGGCAATTGTTTTTTTCAGTTCTTTGAGCGCACCTTCCCGTTCGAGCAGCAGTCGTTCTTTTTCGGCCAATATATCCGATTTTTGTTTCAACGCCAAATTGAGTTGTTCGGCTTGCGATAGTTTCTGATTCATCAAATCGCCGTACTGAAGCTGTAATTCCATTTTTTCGGATTGTAAAACAGCTTTTTCGGACTGTAATTTGCTAATATCAAAGTTTTTATCAACCAATTGACCTTTCAAATCAACAATTTGCGATTCGCGAGCCGATAATGTGCTACATAACGAGTCGCGTTCATCAATTACTCGCGTAATATATTTGGGTAAAAAAAGTTTTTTAACGGGTTTCGCCTCACCACATTTGTAGATAGGTGTGCACGAAATGAATAGGAAAGATGCAAAAAATGCAAGCAAAATAAAATTGAATTTTTTCATACTGTTTTAATTTGAAGTAAAAATGGATAAAACCCAAGTGTAAAAAATTTGGCGTTCAAATTCTTAATACTCTAAGCCACAAAGATAATAAAAGATTCTTAGTTTTGAAGAATAAACACCATCAATTCTTTTGGTCCATGAGCACCTAAAACCAATGTTTTTTCGATGTCGGCTGTGCGGCTTGGGCCGGTAATAGTGGTAATGGTGGAAGGAAGATTGCCGCTGTATTTTTTTTGAATGGCTACTAATGCATCTTCGGGATAATTCAGCATTTGTGAGCTTTTGGCCAGAATGATATGTATTGGTGGAAAAACATTCATTTGTCGACCAGAATCACCTGCTGAGCTGACCAACACACTGCCAGTACGGGCTATCAGAAACTCACAAGCAGTAATGCCGCAAGTCATTGCTTCGAAATCTTCAGCTAGGTTGGTAAATGGGATATCGAATGTGGACAATTGAGCCGAAATAGCTGTATCGCGGCAAAAAATCGACGTAATTTGTCGGTCGGAAAGTTCCTTTCGAAGGATTTGGAATAATTCCGTTTCGCTATCCACCACAAAGCATTTTCCGCTTATGGCTTCGAGCTCGTTTTTAAAACATGTTATCGCGTCAGGAAGTATTGGTTTGTAAATAGCCGTATTCTCAAACTCTGTTTCGGCCTGTTCGGGCTGTTTGCGGTTCGATACTTTGCGGATTTTATCCAATATTTGCTGACGCGATAACGAATTATTCATGCTACGCTTTTAAAAATTTACTTTTTGGTCTTTAGCAGGCTTTTTATCTTCGGGTTTTTCTTCGGCAGGAGCTTCTAAGGCTGGCTTTTCTTCCACCACATCGTCTAAAAAGTCGATACCACCGTTTTGAGCCATCAATTCATCGTTGCGCGAGGTCCAAGCACGTTTACCAAAAACGCGTTCCATATCTTCGGCAAAAATAACTTCGCGCTCAATCAATAATTCCGCCAATTCGTTATGACCTTTAGCATGCTCGCTCAAAATTTTCTTAGCTCTTTTGTATTGTTCGGCTACAATGTCTTTTGCTTCTTCGTCAATCAATTCAGCCGTTTTTTCGCTGTATGGTTTTGTAAATCCATAATCCGAATTTCCCGTAGAATCGTAGTAGCTCATGTTGGGCAATTTTTCGCTCATACCAAAATAAGCCACCATGGCGTAAGCACGTTTCGTTACCCGTTCGAGGTCGTTGATAGCACCTGTAGAAGTCTGATTCATAAATACTTCCTCAGCAGCACGTCCGCCTAAGGTAGCACACATTTCGTCCAAAATATGTTCGCGATTTGTTAGTTGACGTTCTTCGGGCAAATACCAAGCTGCACCCAATGCTTCGCCGCGTGGCACTATGGTTACTTTTACCAATGGATTGGCATGTTCGGTCATCCAGCTAATAGTAGCATGTCCGGCTTCGTGATACGCTATCGATTTTTTCTCCGAAATAGTGGTGATTTTTGTTTTCTTCTCCAAACCACCAACAATACGGTCAACCGCATCCAAGAAATCTTGTTTTTCGACAAACGATTTATTTTTACGAGCAGCAATAAGTGCCGCTTCGTTACAAACATTGGCAATATCCGCCCCCGAAAATCCGGGAGTTTGTTTGGCAAGGAAATTCACATCCACCGATTCGTTAATTTTAATTGGGCGAAGGTGTACGTTGAAAATCTGTTTGCGCTCGTGTACATCCGGCAAATCCACATGAATCTGACGGTCGAAACGACCTGCACGAAGCAACGCTTTATCCAAAATATCGGCTCGGTTGGTAGCTGCAAGTATAATTACACCACTGTTCGAACCAAACCCGTCCATTTCGGTAAGCAACTGATTCAATGTGTTTTCGCGTTCGTCGTTGCTTCCCATATTTGGGTTTTTACCACGCGCACGACCTACGGCATCAATCTCGTCGATAAAAATGATACAAGGCGATTTTTCTTTTGCCTGGCGGAATAAATCGCGAACACGCGACGCTCCCACACCTACAAACATTTCCACAAAATCGGAACCCGACATAGAGAAAAACGGCACATCAGCTTCGCCGGCTACTGCTTTCGCCAATAAGGTTTTACCAGTTCCCGGAGGGCCTACAAGCAATGCGCCCTTTGGTATTTTACCACCCAACTCGGTATATTTGTTTGGATTTTTGAGAAATGATACAATCTCTTCTATTTCCTGTTTTGCTCCAGCCAATCCGGCTACATCCTTAAAGGTTGTTTTGTTGGCTGTACTGCCTTTTTCGAAAACCTGTGCTTTCGATTTTCCAACACTGAAAATACCACCAGCACCACCACCCATTTGTCCGCCAATGCGGCGATTCATATAAACAAAAAACAGGATTAACAGTAAAAATGGCAAAATGCTATATAAAAACATTTCGATATAATCGCGGCTAACTTTGTAGTCCACAATGCCTTTGTACAGTTTATCTTCTTTGGCTTTGTTTATGAATTTCGAAAATTCATCGACCGACGGAATGCGCACACTAATTTTGCGCTCCTTTTTGTAGATTTCGGCATTTTTACCAAAAACTGTCGGAATTGATTTTTCGGTAACTTGTGCTTCGAGTGTGTTTTTTGTTGAGAATACATCAATTTTCTCGACCACACCTTGTTTTACATACTCTTCGAAAGTAGAATAAGGCACATCTTTTGCCGGAGGCGTATCGTTAAAAAAATAAGAACCGATAAGCACCATAATAATGATGCCATAAATCCACGAAATATTGAATTTTGGAGCTTTTCCGGTTGGCTTTCCAGCGTTTGGAGGCGTCGGAGCAGGTTTTTTGTTTTCCATAAAAGGAGCGTAAATTTTGTACTTTTTGTTTATAAAATATTTTCTAATCGTTTGATTTTTGCATCAGCCCATAAGTGCTCAATATCGTAAAAAGCACGAATCTGACGCTGAAATACATGAACAATAATCTGTCCGTAGTCCATAGCTATCCATTCACAATTTTCGAAACCATCGGTAGCATAAGGCTTTACGCTTATCTGTTCGCGCACATAATCCCGAATGGATTGTGCAACGGCATTGACATGTACATTGGAGTCGCCTTCGCATATTACGAAGTAGCTGCAAGGAGCTTCTTTCAATTTGGTAAGGTTAACTACGGCTATCTCTTTCCCTTTTCGTTCTTGTATACCTTCAACAATTTTTGTAACAATTTGTTCGTTTTCAGTCATCTATATGTAAATTATTTGTATTTAATTCAACTGCAAATATACTCAAAATTAACAGTTTGCGAAAATTGTTCATTTTTTTGATTTACAAATTGAATTTGCATTCACTCAAATACTGTACCCCTTATATTTTTGCATACTAAAAAATGAAACCTATGACAGATTGACATAAAGTCGCTGATATAGATTTCATTTCGAGTAAAATTGCTGACTTGCAGTCAGTGAAGTTGGTTTTATCCCGCCCAACCTTCTCTGTCCAAATTTCGGTAATATTATTTCTTATATTTAGCCATATACTCTGTTGGAGATATTTTATAAAAAGCCTTGAACCATTTTGAGAAGTATTGAGGATTAGAATGTCCAATGTCATAAGCTATTTCAGAAATGTTTAAGTCAGTTTCTACTAATAGCCGAGCAGCTCTTTTAAGTCTTACTGAATCGATAAACTCTTTTCCTGTGGTGCCGGTAATGGCTTTTATTTTTCTGAAAAAAGTGGATCGACTCATGGCAAAAGAATCAGCGATGAATTTTATATTCAGGTCATCCTCGCCTATATGATCTTCGACATGTTTTAGCAATTTAACCATAAACTGTTCGTCTCTACTGTTCGTAGTAATTTCATTTGGGTTAGTATACTGATTTGAAATAAAAAGCTTTCTTAGCCTTTCTCTCGATTCGATAAGGTTTTTAATGGTCAACGAGAGGAGTTTAATGTTAAATGGCTTGGGAATAAAATATTCAGCTCCGATTTCAATTCCTTTATACTGACTGTCCGAATCGCCTCTGGCTGTTAAAAGGAT
Organism: uncultured Paludibacter sp.; assembly: GCA_964511115.1. Taxonomy (GTDB): domain Bacteria; phylum Bacteroidota; class Bacteroidia; order Bacteroidales; family Paludibacteraceae; genus Paludibacter. The sequence continues at coordinate 4,913 of CAZEEN010000218.1, forward strand.
AACAGGAATATGCGAAGTATTAATATCTGTTTTTATTAGATTACATAACTCAAAACCATCCATTACTGGCATAACAATGTCGCTTATTATCACATCGGGTTGAAAAAGAGTTGCTTTTTCAAAGCCAATTTTGCCAT
>CAZEEN010000219.1:0-4999 GCA_964511115.1 uncultured Paludibacter sp.
GCAACAAATCGCGAATATCTTTGCCATCTGATCAAGGAATTTGATCAAGAGAGTTAGCGCCCGCTAACTCTTTTTTTTATACGAATTTTATTTATCCTTATATTTAAAATTACTAAAATATTGCCACGACAAATTCAACCAGCGAGTACAAAAGTATAAGGTGGTTTTTTAATTTCTACTTAATTTGTTTTAAATAATTATCAATATCTTTAAAAGATTCAAGGGTTACAACATTTTCTTTATAAGGAGCAAGAATTTCTTTATGAGTTATTTTTCCTTTTTTATAACCTAAACCATAACGTTTATAAAATACGTGACGAAGTAAAACTAGCGTGCTAATAATACTCTTATCTTTTCTTTGAAAGTGTCTCCTTATAATCGCAAACCATTGTAAAAGTATTGATTTATATCTAAGATAAATAATTAAATCTGCGGAATCCAATCCCGGCCCAATAAGCCACTGTGTTGTCCCCTCCATAATCCACTGATCTTTTTTGTATATCTCAATAACTTGTTCAATAGCCTTTTCTCTTTGCTGCATTTTGAAAAATTTAAATTCATAATAAAAATCATCTGTAGAATAATGTTTAATTCCAAGTTTCTCAGATAATTTTTTTGCCAAAGTTGACTTGCCTCGTCCAGCATCACCAATAATAATTATTTTATTGCGTACCATGACTTTATATTTATTTTTGTAAAAATATAATCCGCTGTCTCATCAAGAGTATGATCATATAATAATTAAGAAAATATAACTTCCGCGAATTCACTAATAATATTCAACGTCACTTTTTGTTTTTCGTTAGCCACTTCTCCTACATTTTTTATTATCTCTTTTAAATCTATATTATTCAACGGCAAAACATTTATATTGTAATTTTCCTTTAGATTATTGTACTCACGAATAACATCTTTGAATGGAGACTCTTTTCCACGCTTTATTTTTTTGATCGCGTTAAAAACAAAACATATAAAAAAATTGATTCTATAATCTTCATCAATTTTTATTTTTTGAGGATTGTAACTAGTTTCGCCAAAAGGTAGATCTATTCCAAAAATTTTCCTTGACTCTTTTGTAATAAAAGAAGTTGATTGAGGACATAAAATTACATCAACCATAATTAAAGTATCATTTTCTTTAATAATTAAAGCAGAGTGTACACCATTAATTGGTGCATTTTGTGGCGGTTCACATATATGTATGATTTCTCCTGCTTGATTATAATATTCAAGTCTGTTTTCTTTTATCTTCTCAAATTCATCATCATTAAATGTAAACCAAATATCTATATCACTATAAGGATCTGAATCGCCTCTAGCAATTGAACCGGAAAGATGTAGCTCAATAGCTTTTTCTTTAAAAAGATTTTTTAGTTTTTCGAGGACAGTATTGCGAGCGGAAATAAGTTTTTCATCAATTTCTAGTTTCATAATTTTATTCTAAACCAAGGACAATTTTCACTTCATTTAAAATAGCAATATCTCTAGGGACAATGTATGCCTTGCCCTCAAAAGAAAGTGCTTCTCTTTCAAGAGCTCCTTTAGCTTCTTCCAAAGTTAACCACACTTCTTTAAAACCCTTTTTTGTTTCGCTCTCTGTAAACTCCGGCGATCCCTTTGATCCTTTTAATTTTGCCAAATAACAATATGAGGTTTGTTTTAAACCAAATATTTTTCGATACTCGACAATCAAACCCAAATCTTTAATTATCTCCACCTCGCAGCCTATTTCCTCTAAACATTCCCTTTTAAAGGCATCTATATGATCTTCTTTATCCTCAATTCCACCACCAGGTAATTTATAATAATTTTCTTTTGAGACATGAAGTAGAGCAATTTTATTACTTTCATCAATAACAACGCCACGTGCTGCATTTCGAACACGATAATTCTTTACTTCATTTTCTGTTGCATTCTCTGGATTTAGAAGTTTAATAATTCTCATATTAGATGTTTCGTTCATAATAATATTAGAATACCACGAAAATCGGTCGCTCAAATACTGCATGCAACTCATGCTAACTCAAACTGGCTGGCCGACTCGAGCTGGAATTGAGATTAGTTAAGACCGGCATTCTTTATTTTATTTACACGCTGTTCCGCTACTATTGCATTGTGAATTAGCACCACAACTTGTCCATTGAAAATCATCGTATTTACAGGTTTGGTTATTCCATGGAGAATGAACCATGTACGCGGATTCTAATTGTACACAATAATCTGGACGAGGTGGGTTAGGCTGATTTGCACAACCACCACACACTTTATTTTCATTTAGTACACATACCCCAGTAGAACTACAGTCCCATCCGGATCTACCATAAGCTTTAACGGTGTTGCTATTTTGACAACACACAGTTCCAGTCCATCGACTATTGTTTCCTACGACTACTACTTTACCGCCACAACATACCCTTTCATGACTACCAATACTGCCATCTGAATTAGTATCCTGCCAAGAACCAGTAGTATATAGCACACCATTACAACAAGCCTTACCTGCTGATGCTGAGCAACCACCATGACCTGAGGAACTCTTTCTATCAACCACCACTGTTTTTGCACCGGCACTCTTTACAACTACCCCATTGGTTTTGCTACACTCACCAAAATTAACAATTTTATTATTTACTAATAAACATTTTTCAAGCATTTTTTTGTCAGATTTACTAATCTCAATAATCTTATTTCTAGTCATTGAACCAAAATAGCCAGTTGATGGAAGATTGTTGGCTGTTTGAAATTTCTTCAAAGCAATTTGTGTTAATTCACCAAAGTATCCTGGAGCTGACTCTGCTGGCATTACAAGAAAACCATTTGAAGTAAGAAAATTTTGTAATTCTTCAACATCGTACCCCACATCTTCAATCGACAAGTCTCTGCTTTCTAATGAAATATCCAAGATAGAATCAGAGCAAGTGGAACAACATTCCTCTATTTTTAAATCATAGATCTGACTACTACAACAACCTTTCTTTTCAGGATTATATTTAACAGACCCACATTCAAGTAATTTTGATGTACTAGAAAAATTATTATGTACCAAAGCTGTCTGTTTTTGAGAATTTCTAATAGATTGAAAAACAAAAACAATTGAAATAATGAAAATTATCAATAAAATAGAACCGATCATTAATAGTTGTTTTTTGTTTTTACTCATAAATATTTTTATCTTATTAAACATGTACTCTTGTTATTATACGATGGAATTTAGATTAAATATATTATTATGGATAGATTTTAGACGCTCTAAAAAAATTAGGATTAATATAATTAGCTAAATTTTAAAAGTATCAAATAAAATTATTATGGAATTGGAGTACTTGTATATACATAAATTTCAAGAACCGGTAAAGGGTCTACATTTGTATCTATCCCATTCCAACCAAAGCCCTGATCATTTTGATATGCAACATGACCAAATCCCCAACTTCCCCTGTCATTCATACATGGATACCCCGAAAGGACATCTGGTTCTTCAAATTGTGTTATACCGCTATCTGTAATGCCCAAATGTAATCCACCAAATGTATCATCCAACGTACCATTCCAATATAAACCTTCACTCACATCAACACAACTCAGCAGATCATCCTGTGTTAAATCTACAATTTTTTCATTATCACCCCAAACTAATTTTAATTGCGTCATATCTGATGGAATATTTGTGGCCGCTAGCGAATATTCATTATCACCATATGATCCAACATCTGTATTCCATACTGAAGGGTCAGAAGATTTAAATACTAAATACCAGCCGGGTTCATCGTCATCATCATCCCCGCCATCGCCAACCGTCACAACAGCAGTAGTTGTTCCAATAACAACTGGATTTAAATCTTGTTCACCAGAACCTTGAGCAGCTAATTCTAGTTTTCCGTTACTGGTAAGAGCAATTTGATAACCACCGCCTGATGGATTCACGGGCATAGCAGGAATATATGTTGGGACGAGAGCAGCTTCAAGATCTATGCAGCCTGTATTGACGCCCGTACCACAGATACTCTGTAAAGTATCATCAAGTGTGTTGTTACCATCTGCTGGCCATTCTCGTTCATCAATATAGTATTGTTGAACAGCTTTATGTAGTGCATTTAAATCACTAGCTCGTTGTGCATTACGTGCCTGAGCTAATTGTCGAGCAGGATTAATTGCGACGATGACAATTGCCGCAAGTATTGCAATGATTGCAATCACCAAAAGCATTTCGAGGAGAGTGAAACCTTTCTGTGTGTTAGAACGACGAACAATGTTAAATGACATATAAAAAAGTACTTAATTTAATAATAAAGATATTATAACAAATATTAGAGATCGTGTGGAAACAAACTTTCTTAATGCAACTCGTGCTAGCTCAAACTGGTTGGCCTGCTTGAGCTGGAACTAAAATTGGTTAAGACTAGTGATGTTACTTTGGCAAATTTTTTAATAGAAAAACGAAGTAACATGATCGCTAAAAATAACAGATTACAAATTGCCATTAGAGATATTGTTGCAATTAGTAAACTTAATAAAATAATACGTATCCGTGCCTTATTTTTTTGGAAAAGTTAGATGTTTGCAGCTCGAATCAACCCAGCTCTTTATATCATCCAACTCCTGTGGTTCATCTCTAAATAAAACATGTTTTTCTGCTGGCTCTGTCGTACCATTTGTCCAATTTTTTGAAAACTTAGAAATATTATTCAAATTTGAATAAAGAATATTACAACCATTACCAAAAGTGCTATTTAAACTTAGCTTTTCTGGCGGACACATACTGATGGGTGGGGTAATAACTGCATATGGAGGATCAAACAGTAGATATGATACTGTCGGGTCTCCTGGATTTGTTAATAGACCATGAAGTTCATTATAGGTTGCGATTGCACCCAAAGAATGTGCAGCGATTAATCCTGAAAGATATCGATTTTTCCAACCATTCACCTCACTTCTTATCATTTGTTTTTTTTCAGCGGCAAAGTTTGAATTCGATGCGACACTATTTCCTGGCAACAAA
>CAZEEN010000220.1:0-1250 GCA_964511115.1 uncultured Paludibacter sp.
GCAACTTCGACGCCTGCCAACACACCATTTTCTTTTACAATGAGTTGCGATTTACCATTGGCTGTAGCCGGAATACACGAAAGTGTGGTATGGTCGCCATCACCAATATCTTCGGCAAACCACAAATTAATTAATTGTTCGAAATTATCAGTCATTTGAAGATTCTATTCTGAGTTGTTGAATTAACGGAGTTGACCCTTGTTTGCGGGTGAGAACATAAACACGGAAGTTGCCTCCCGAAGTTTTCAAGGTACCAATAGCAAAGCTGGCAGCATCTTTATTTCCTTTGTGAATTACCTGAAACGAGCTTACTTTGTTTGTTCTGAAAAAGTCGTTGATTATTCCGGACGCCTGCTGTTTGCTAAAAACATCGTTTTTGTTGCCAATTACAAGTTCCACATTGGCACTGAGGTTATTATTTATTTCTGAAGCATTACCTTCGTCGAGTGCTGAAATAATTTCAGACGATATTTCGTTCGATTGAGCATTTACATTAATTAATGCTGTAAAAACAAACAAACTGATTAGTAAAATCTTAGTTGTTTTCATGATTTCTTTTATTTTTAGTCCTTTATTTAGTGTAAAAAATAGGTTTAACAGTTCTGATTCTCGTTAAAAAATCGCATATTTGCATTCGCTTACGCGAATTTGAGTGCAAAAATACAAGAATTATCAGACTTACACCAATTATTTTACTTTTTTATTTAGTAGCAAATAATACACCAAACTAATCAAACAACGCAAATTAAGCATGAAAATCGTGTTTTTAACAATAGGAAAAACAATAAACAAGCATTTAATTGAACTTCAAAACGATTATCAGGAACGACTAAAACACTATATTCCTTTTGATTACATAGCAATACCCGAACTTAAAAACAACCGCAACCTGACTGAAGCAGAGCAAAAAGAAAAGGAAGCTGATTTAATATTAAAAGCTTTTGAACCTACCGACGAAATTATTTTGCTCGACGAAAATGGGAAGCAGTATGGTTCGGTGGATTTTTCGGAATTTATATCAAAAAAAATAATGGGGAATCAAAAACGCATGGTTTTTGTTGTTGGCGGTCCTTACGGATTTTCGCAACGTGTTTACAACCGAGCCAACGGACTTATTTCATTGTCGAAAATGACCTTTTCGCATCAAATGGTTCGTATTATTTTTGCAGAGCAACTGTATAGGGCGTTTACAATTTTGCGGGGCGAACCGTATCATCATCAGTGAGTTTGTAAAGTTATAAAGTTCATAA
>CAZEEN010000220.1:1350-4982 GCA_964511115.1 uncultured Paludibacter sp.
GTTTGTAAAGTTATAAAGTTCATAAGGTTTATAAAGTTAAGAGAATGAGGAATTTAATTTCAAAAAATATTGTTATTGTTACATTACTACTAAGTTTTGTAGCGGGCATAGTGTTTGAAATTTTGTATCACAATTCTGAAAATAAACCAATAAGTATTGAAGTCTTCAGGAATCAATTATCCGAAAAACAAACCATAGCCGAAAAAAACCTGAAACGGCTCAAAAATAAACTCAACTCCCTATCCATTGATTCAGTTTTCAATGTAAATTTTTCCGAAAACGACATCAGCTATTACCTTATAAGCGAGAACAATGAACTACTATATTGGTCGGCAAACTACACCGACATTGCCAATATACCGCTAAAAAACGAAAGCAAATGGGAGTATTTTATTTCGTCGAATGCCCATTGTATAAGCAATTTTTCAAAGACAAAACAAGGTGTTTTGGCAAGTGTCATCCGAATAAAATACAATTATCCGATTGTAAATAACCAACTTGTGAATAAATATTCTGCTGGATTTGATATTGACAAGCGAATTGATATTGAAAACGGTAAGAAAACGGACAAATGGGCATTTACCGACGCAAATGGGAACTATCTATTCTCTTTTAAAGTTCCGTCACAAGTGGTATTAAATCAAGATTATGGAATTGCCGGTTTTATTTTTCAATTTATATGCTTAATATGCATCCTAATTGTTTTAGTCAGAATAAAGCATTTTTTCAAAATCAAAACAATTAATTTTAGTCGTTATCTTGCTGCATTATTACTTTTGTCAGCTATATTAGTTACAAGTTTGTACTTTAAATTTCCTCATTTACTCTACTACGAAGTGCTTTCATCGGCATTCGATTATTCCTCTGGGTTTTTATTGGCATCAATAATTCACCTAACTATACTAACTGCTTTTGTTTTTGTAAGCATATATGTTTTCTTTTTACATGTTACCATTAGTTTTAATCGCAATAAGCTAAAATCAATAGCATTGCAATTTGTTGCAGCTCTATTTTTCATTTTTATATTTTTCATTCTCAAAGGGTTGGTACTTCACTCAGGTATGCCGATAAATATCCTTTCGCTGCACGATTTAGACAAAGGAGTAATTTGGCTGCACTTTTTGATGTTGCTGTGGGGTATCTCATTTGCCTTGCTGTTTTTCAAAAGTCATAATTACAGTCTGAAAGCAATTGGACTGCGAACCACAATTTGGATAGATATTTTCATCCTGATTGCGATAGCCATTATTGTTTTTATTATTGACTATATCGACACAAGCCGAATTTTTCTTTTTTTAATATTTATGTATGTAGGATTTTATATCCCTTATTTTATTTCACAGAAAAAGAATTATTTTGTGTTAGCTGCGCTATGGATTTTGTTTTTTACGCTTTTTTTGGTCGAAAATTCGGCTATGCTCACCAAAAAGAAAACAGAAAGCAAATACAAGGTACTTGCCGAAAATATTTCCATTAACGGAAATTCGGAGAATGACAAAGTAACCGAAATACTGCTTGAAGAGCTTTACGGACAAATTTCGGGCGATAGAGAAATTGGAAAATTGGTGCAAAACACCGACTCGGTTGATAAAATAAGCGACTATTTAACTGAAAATTACTTGCGAGGCTATTGGAATAAATACAATATTCTATTGGCAGTTGTACGAAATAATTCAGCACTTTACGGACAAAACAAAAACTTGCTCGAAAGTACAGGAATTCCTATTGGAAAAACGAGTTTTTATACATTAACATCTACGCTTTATGATGTTAGCTATATGGGTGATTTCCCATTGATTGCAGCGAAAGGTGAAGAACTTACTTTATTTATAACACTTACTCCGCGCAAAAATTTCAAAAGTTATAGCTTTCCAAAATTTCTAATTTCATCGGAATCGGACATACAATCGCAATTGAAAATTGGGGTAGCCCGTTACCACAAAGACTTACTTGTTTACAGTTCCGAAAACTACAAATTTCCGGAGGAAAGTACTTTTTTACCCAAAAGAGAAAATCTGTTTTATAAATATACAGTTGCAAAAAAAACCTATTACGTTTATCAACCCGATAAAGATAATTGTGTTGTAATTACCGAGTTAAATCAATATCATTTCATAAATTATTTAATTTATTTTGCTTATATACTGCTATTTAACCTGGCTATTGGCTTTGTATTTGTATGGCTTATTAACGGAAGTCGAAAAAACTCATCTCCATATTCGAGTTTAAGTTCCAAATACCAATTTGCTTTTGTATTGTTGCTTTTGGTAAGTTTTATCGGTATTTTTTATGTGTCGGTTACATTTATAACTTCAAAATACAAGGAACAACAAATTGCCGAAATTAACAAAAAGAAAAATTATATTCAGAATGCGCTTCAGGATAAATACTATTGGACAGAGGACATTTCGACTGCAAACGCACAAGGGTTGAATTTCGACCTTCAGGAGCTTTCGTACATTTACCAAACCGATATTAATGTGTACGACAATTACGGTCGATTGGCAGGAAGTTCACAGCCACTGATTTACAACAAAAAGCTAATTGGACGGCAAATTGCTCCCGAGCCTTATTTCGGAAATAACCCAACATTGAATCAGGAAGAATACATTGGCGAGCTGCGCTTTTTAACAGGTTATACCGATTTGTACAATGGCGATTATTTGCAAATTGGTTACATTGCCATTCCACTATATGTAAGTACAGAAGAGATTCGGAGTGAAATTGAAGAATTTTTAGCCGTCATTGTACATATTTATCTGATAATTGTGTTGTTGTCGGTTCTGCTCAGCTTTATTATCGGCAAACAACTTTCGGCACCACTTAAAATGATAGAGAACAAACTGAAAAAAATGCGTTTTGGACAACGTAATGAGAAAATTGATTACAACGAAAATGATGAAATTGGTCAGCTGGTAAAGCAATACAACAAAACCATCGAGGAGTTGGAACAAAGTGCACGCCTACTGGCTCAAACTGAGCGCGAATCGGCCTGGCGCACTATGGCACGACAGATTGCACACGAAATAAACAATCCGCTCACGCCCATGAAACTGACCTTGCAGCAGTTGCAACGCACCAAAAACATGAACGATGAACGATTTGATGATTATTTTGCAAAATCGACCGAAACTTTGGTAGAGCAAATCGATAATTTATCTCGAATTGCCAGTACTTTCTCCAATTTTGCACGTATGCCCGAAGCTCGTTTCGAACGAATTGATATAGCATCAAAACTTTATTTAACCACACAACTTTTCAGTACAAACAACGAAGAAACAACCATACGCTATAACGGTCCAACAGAAAATGTATTTAAGCTTGCCGACCCTGAACAAATGCTACAGGTATTTAATAACTTGCTAAAAAATGCCATTCAGGCAATACCTTCAGACCGTAAAGGGAATATAAATGTTTCATTAACAACCGAAAACAATCAGGTCATAATTACCATTGCTGACAATGGAAATGGTATACCTACCGAATTGCAGGATAAAGTTTTTATCCCTAATTTCACAACAAAATCTACTGGCATGGGACTGGGGCTTTCTATTACTAAAAACATTGTGGAAACAGCCGGAGGCGAAATTTCGTTTACAACACAAAACAACGAAGGTTCAGTATTTAAAGTT
>CAZEEN010000221.1:0-4973 GCA_964511115.1 uncultured Paludibacter sp.
TTCTGTAGAATATACAGTCGACAATATCCCAAATCCGAAAACAACCAATTCGGCTGCGTTTGTAAGCAATCCTGATGGAATTTTAAAAGAAGAGACTGTTCAGGCAATTAACCAAAAATTGGGTGAATTGCAAGCTACAAACAAATCGGAAGTAGCTGTAGTAGCAGTCAATTCTATAGGTTATGAGGAAATTAAACCTTTTGCTACTGCTCTGTTTAAAAAATGGGGCATTGGTACTGCTGAGAACAGCAATGGTTTATTGGTGCTTTTTGTAATGGACCAACGAAAAGTAACGTTCGAAACCGGCTACGGGCTCGAAGGAGTGCTCCCAGATGCTATTACAAAGCGCATTCAAACTCAAAATATGATTCCTTATTTTAAACAAGGCGATTACGATGGCGGTATGCTTGCTGGTGTTGAGCGGATTGTTTCGGTTGTAAAAGGTGAAACTTTTGTAGAAAAAAAGGTTACAATTCCATGGGATGAAATTATACCGTTGGCAATAGGGGTTTACATTATTCTAACTTTACTTTCGTTTGTTTGGGTTGGAAGCATTGTTGCTAAAGTTCGTAAAAATGCAAAACTTTCGAATAACATTCAACGTTATAAAGCCATAAAGTCTGAAAAAGCAGCTGCGTTTATGGTTTTGGGGCTTATTTTGCCAGTCATTGCTTTTGTTGGTTTTTTGCTGCTTAAATTTCCAACTTATACGATACTTTTGTTGTTGCCAGTGCCGTTAACTACCATTCCTGCAAATATTTATGGTTTAATAATGATGCGAAAAGTGCGTCGAGAACCCATAAAATGCAACGAATGCGATGGAACAATGCATATTCTGAGTGAAAAACAAGATGATGCACATCTGAAATTATCGCAACAGTTTGAAGAACAATTACATGCGGTTGATTACGATGTGTTCGTGTGCAATACGTGTAAAAACGAAACTATTTATACGCTTGATAAACCAAGTATTTATAGCAATTGTCCCAAATGTGGAACAAAAGCTTTTATTTTAAAAGACAAACGTACAATTGTTGCCCCAACTTATATTAGTCCGGGCACTGAGCGAACAACTTATCATTGTAAATTTTGTGGTTACGAAGAAAATCACAATGATACCATTCCACGTTTACGTCGCGACAATGCAGGTGCTTTTGTAGGTGGCGCAGTTGCCGGAAGTATATTGAGCAGTGGTCGTGGAGGTTTTGGTGGTGGAGGCGGAGGTTTCTCCGGTGGTAGCTTTGGTGGAGGTTTTTCAGGTGGTGGAGGTTCCACCAGCGGTTGGTAGAGACGTGGCATGCTCCGTCTAAAAAATTAGAAATTAGAAATTAGAAATAAGACAATATAAATTTTAAATAAACAAGAAAAATGAATAAGAACACAATTATTTTATTGGCTGTAGTAGGCGTATTAGTGCTTACTGTTTTTTGGGGAATAGGAAAATACAATGGTTTGGTTACCAAAGATGAAGCGGTAAGCGGACAATGGGCAAATGTTGAAAATCAATACCAACGTCGTTCGGATTTAATTCCAAACCTCGTGGCAACCGTTAAAGGTTATGCTTCACACGAAAGTGAAACACTTGAAGGCGTAGTTGCTGCTCGTGCGAAAGCGACACAAGTAACAATTGACCCAACCAATCTGACTGCCGATAAGTTGAAAGAATATCAAGCGGCGCAAGGTCAGTTAAGTTCAGCATTGGGCAAACTATTAATGATTACCGAAAATTATCCCGATTTGAAAGCTAATCAGAACTTTTTGGAATTGCAAGCACAGTTAGAAGGTACAGAAAACAGAATTACTACTGAACGTGGTCGTTTCAACGATTTATGTAAAGAATTTAATGCGGCAATTCGTAAATTTCCAACAAATATCGTTGCTTCTTTCGCTGGTTTAGAAAAGAAAAACTATTTCGAAGCCGAAGCTGGTAGTGAAAAAGCACCTGAAGTTAAATTCTAAATATTTAGTTTGACGTTTGAAAGTTTGAAGTTTGAAAGTTATTTGCTACCTCAAACCCCAACTCTTCAAACGTCAAACCTTTCAAACTTTTCAAACCTTTCAAACAACAAACTCTTCAAACATGCACACCCCTTCCGAATCACGTTACACCGACACTGTTGGTTATAATTTTTGCGACAAAAGCGGCTTGCTACTACCGCGTTTATCGCTTGGTTTATGGCATAACTTTGGTGATGTCGACAATATTGAGGAAGCAGAACGAATGCTCAAATTTGCTTTCGATAAGGGTATTACGCATTTCGATTTAGCCAATAATTATGGGCAGCCTTTTGGTAGTGCCGAACGGAATTTTGGCAAAATGCTAAAAGAAAACTTTACTGCTTATCGCGATGAAATGATTATCAGCACCAAAGCTGGTCATATTATGTGGCCTGGTCCCTACGGTGATGGTGGTTCGCGTAAATATCTGATTGCTAGCTTAGAACAAAGTTTGAAACGCATGGGTCTCGACTATGTGGATATTTTTTATTCGCACCGTTACGATGCGAATACACCCATTGAGGAAACTATGGTTGCTCTTTCGGATATGGTGAAACAAGGAAAAGCATTATATATCGGTATTTCGAAATATCCCGAAGATAAAGCGCGCGAAGCATATCGCATTTTAAGGGAAAATGGCACACCTTGTTTAATTTTTCAGGGACGTTACAGTATTCTTACGCGCGAAATTGAAACGGAAGTATTGCCGGCAGCTGCCGAAAATGGCGTTGGTTTTATAGGTTTCTCATCGTTGGCTCAAGGTATGTTGAGCGATAAATACCTGAATGGAATTCCCGAAAATTCGCGAGCTGCATTGAGTCATGGCTTTCTACAAAAATCACAAATTACGGAGAAATTAGTTGGTCGTTTAAAAAAACTGAATGCAGTTGCGTTGGAACGTGGACAAACATTAGCTCAGATGGCCTTGGCGTGGTGTTTTCACCAACAACAGGTAACTTCACTTATCATTGGCACCAGCTCCGTAAAGCAATTACAGGACAATGTCGATGCGCTGAAAAACTTACATTTTAGCAACGAAGAATTGTGGCGAATTGGCGAAATATAATTCCCGTATTGTTATTATCAGGCTTTATAACTGCTTGTTATGACAATTATGTGTCGTCGGTTCCAGCTATGCCTGTTAGTCTTAAAATTGATTTCAGTGGTGAGTATAGTACATTTAAAAACTCTACAAATGAATTTCGGCTTTTCGAAAAGCCTGTTTTTGAAGCTGATAGAATAGGCTTTGCAGGTATTCTTGTTTATTCCGGAGTGAATTTTGATGATAACGGAAACTCTGTTTATTACGCTTTCGATATGGCCTGTACCAATGAACTCACCCGCGATGCAAAAGTTTATCCGGTAGCAGGTGATTTTGGAAAAGTAAAATGTGCAAAGTGTGGAACAGTTTACGATGTGAGTTTGGGGTTTGGTAATCCAATTTCAGGACAATCAAAAGAAATTCTTCGAAAATACAAAGTTACAATTACTGAAAATTACCTCTTCGTATATCGCTAAAGCCTTTGATAACGCCTGAAATTGCAGAATATACAATATAAATCGGATAAGCAACCGCCAACGTGAAAAACGTTTTGGCGGTTATTTTTTGTCCAAAAAATGTAGATGATTGAAGTAAGAAAAAGGAATCAATAACTATTTTTGAAATGGTAATAATTGCTAGATATAAAAAAAACTCCGGTTTAACAAAGCTTGAAAACAGCAAAATTAATTGTAAGAGTGTGACTACAAAAACAATCATTGCTACTACAATTGTTGCAAAATCGGTAAATAAAGGTGCTTTCGATGCCCAACGCTGACGTTGTTCAAAAAAAGATTGCGTTGATTTACAGGCTTTTGTACTTATTATGGCTTGTTTCGATTTTAAAAAATTGATATTGCCATTTTGCTTTTTCAGTGCGTGTAGTAAAAAAATATCGTCACCTGTGTTCGATTTTGTTTGTAGTTTTACAAAGTTATCAAGCCATGTTTGTTTCTGAAATGCCAAATTAGCACCGTTACACATAATGGCTTGTCCAATACCCACTGCACCTGCTCCCGAACTTACAAGCGAAAGAAATTCTAATTGCTGCATTTTTTCAAATAAAGTATATGCAGGATGAATTGCTACAGGTCCGATTATTAAATCCGATTTTGTTTGTTCCTGAAACTGAATAATTGTTTCGAGCCAATGTGGAGTAGGGGAGCAGTCGGCATCGGTTGTTACAATCAAATCATTTGTTGCATTTTCAATTCCAAGTTTTAATGCCTGTTTTTTACCGTAATTTTCTGATTTTAAAACAAGTATATTCCCAAATTCTTTTTCGGCTTGTTTCATTATCTCAAACGTTGAGTCGGTTGAGTTATCATCAATCAAAATTAGTTGAAACGATTTTAGAGTTTGCATTTTAAGTGCTTCTAAAAGTGTTGGTAAGTTTTCGGCTTCGTTTCGGCAGGCTACAACAACCGAAATTCCGGTTTTTGTTGGTTGGTCGGCACTAAAATGAAAGGTTGGAATCTGATTCCAACCTTTTATAAATAAGGCAATTAAACTAAAATAAATTGCAGAAATTAAAACAGTAATTATAAGCATTTTAAAATAAATAGTTTAAACCGATATACATTCCGGAATTTCCGTCTTGTTTGTTAAATGCTTTTCCGTAATCGGCCGAAATAATAAAGTTCTCATTCCATCCAATTTTTAAACCGATACCTGCTGCCGAATGAAATTTACCTGACTCGTAATCTGTAAGATAAAGTTCATTTTTTTGTGTTGATGTTAAACTTGTTGGTATTTCAATTGGATTAATAATCATTCCCGAATCAAAGAAAATATTGGTGCCTACGTAAAAATTTTGTTTTAACCATTCAAACCGCACAAATTTATAGCGAAATTCAAAGTTACCAAAACCTACAGCATCGCCTACAATGCGGTTGCGTAGAATGCCGCGAAGGGAGTTTTTACCGCCCAAACCCTG
>CAZEEN010000222.1:0-3397 GCA_964511115.1 uncultured Paludibacter sp.
TTTTTTCCGAAATGAACAACTTTTTTTATAACTATTTTACAAATGCACTACGGGTTATTTAAATATTAAACTAATACATACATTTTTGTTTTTTCCTATTTTAGGAATATTTACTTCAATCTTCATTTTAGACTTTAGCAATTCATGTAACTTATTTCTTTCGAAAATAGAGTAAAAATCTAACTCATCATTCGTGTTTTTTATACAAAAAACCCTTCTGTTATCAGTATTACCGTTCCAAACTGCTTTTCCTCCTACTTCTCCATAAAGTAAACCATTCATAAAATCCATAATTTTTCGCTCAAAATATATTTTGTCATTTATTATTTGAGGAAAAATAATTCTTTCGTTTGAATTTAAGTAATCGTTTAAATTCTTTACTTTACCCAAAATTACCAACAATGCCAAATCTGCTAAAATTATTGGAAAAACGCTATCTATTAACATCAAATTCAGTTGTTGGTTTTTATTCTTAAAACTCTGAAAAAGAAGCTGTTCTTTGAAGCTAAAATCTCTAATACTTTTTAAACTAAAACCATCATTTACAAGAAATACTATTTCATATTTGGCTAATTGGCGATTAGTAAGGTTTATGAAATCAGTTAATTGCTGATTATTAATTGTTGAAAATAAAGGTATAGCCATCATTATATTTCATTTAAACCAATCTTTTTAAAATAATCAAAAGTACTATTGTAATACTCCGGTTGACGTGTATGATCTTCGATATTACCTTCTGGGACTACGATTACCATTCCTTGACGAGCACGCGTAAGTAGAACTCTGTAGGCATTTTTCAAATATAGTTTTCGTTCTTCTTTTTTGATGTTTTGCCATTTATTTCCAACAAAAGAAAATGTTTTCCACTCATTTTCCGAATATCTAAAATCACCATCCCAAGTTACACATGCCCAATCTAATTCAAGACCCTGCACCTGAAATTCGGTTGCAACATCTTCCAAATAATATGAGGAACGTACATCGTCCTTATCTGCCAAAAACCAATGTACTGGGTCAGTTTCTACTCGCACATCAATTGCCAAGGGTTTGAGTCGATAAGCCTGTGAGGAAACAACAATACCATACCTTTCACTGCCACGAGCTTTTTCTTTTAACCACTTTTTTGCAGATTCAATATTTCGAGTAATAACTATTGGATATTTATCTGAAATGAGTTTTAAAGTATCACTTGCTTTTTGAGTCTCTAAATCTAAAAGCTGTTTTATAAATAAAGCTACGTTTTCGGCTCTATACGAACGCATTGAAACTGACAGATGCAAATTGGCATCATAATAAGTTTTGCAATCTTTTTCGATTTCAGCAATAGCATCAAATGCGTTGTATTCGCTATCAGTTAAATTTGGCGAAATCTGGACTTCCCAATGTGGAAATGAATTCTTAATTGCGTAAAGCCATTCAGAAATTCCTGCTTCACCAGTATTAATCTCCTGACCTCCGCCAACTAAACAGACTATCACAGCCCAATCTTGATGTCTATCTAAGCACGAAATAAGGTATTCGGGCTCAGAATATGCAAAATCAGGCTGATTCTTTTTTCTGCGCATAAAGTTCACAGTCTGTTCTTTATTCCAAGCACGTTGTGCCTCGTCAAAAATTGCCACGTGGTCAAAAGGTGCAGTATGGTCAACTAAATAAGCATCACGATAATGATGGATAATTTGGATAAATGCCTTTACACCTTCTCGAGCCTTCGCTTTTGTAATTTTCTCACCAATTTCTTTTGATCTTTGAACAGTGTCTCGCGCCAGTGCTTCTTGAAGTATCGCCACTAATGGACCATTCCCAGATAAAAATATGCTGTGTGTATCTTGCTCTTTATCTAAGTGTTTTGTTGCAATATCTAAACCAACCAATGTTTTACCTGCTCCAGGTACACCGGTTACAAAGCAAATTACTTTTTTCTTTTCGTTTTGAGCATGCTCGATAATATCAGATACCGATTTTGTAGTAGTTGTAAGGTTCTTGGCATCAGCATCACTTCTTGTAATATCAGCTACAGAGTGATTTTTATACATGGTAACAGCTGCCTCAATAATTGTTGGTGTTGGTGAATAACTACCTTTAATATAATCTTTATCAACTATATTTGAATCGTTTTTGCAAAATTCAATACCATTTAAAAGTATTTCCCGTAAGTTCTTTTTATTTGCTTTTAGAGGTTTAAATAGTCCATCTTCGTGGGTTGTTTGAAGGAATTGAATATTTTCATTTTTTGCTTCGGTTGCCACTAAAATTGGGACCAATAATGCATCATGACTTGGTTTATGGAAGTTTTTTAAGTCTAAGGCGTAATCCCAAACTTGATCTAAATTTGAACTTAAATATTCTTTTTCGCCTACCTTAAATTCAATTACAAAAACAATATTTTGTATAATTAACAAACAATCAACACGTTTACCCATGCGTGGAATTGAAAATTCGAAGTATATCTCCCCGTTAATGCCCGCTAATGTATCTTTGAGAATTTCTATTTGACCTTCCCACGATTGATTTGTATTTCTATTCGAATCAAATTGATTTTCTCTCGTAATATGACCAATTATCTCATTTATTGATTTTTGCACAAACAAATCAATTGTATCACTGTAATAGTATCCAAGCATAATTAAGATTGTTTTTCATTAAACGCATCGCGTTTGGTGTACGTGCTTAAATCAGACATAATTCGCATTTTATTTATCAATTCCGTATTTGGCAATTGGTTCACAGGCAATGTCTGGTTCAATAGCTATGCTCTGCTTATAAAGAACTTCAGGGTCGAAATCAGCTCCGTTTTCCCATTCGATGGTATCGAAACTAATTCGAACGCGATTAAAATTCGAAATGTCTTTTAGTTCTGTAAAGATTCCCTCATTCAAATAGGGTTTCATATCGAATTGCCGCTTTTCACCATTCGAGAATGTTAGAATTAAATGATAATTGGGAGCGGATTGTACATTTGTTACTGCTAAATACATATTACAATTCTAATGACATGAAGCCTAATTTTCAGACTCACAAAACTACAAAAAAGATTTCACATTTTGCCGTATTTGTTAATAAAAAAATTGAAATAAATCAAACTCCGGTATTTATATTTCGGTGCTCCCGATGTTCGGGATGTATCATCCGCACCTTTTGGTATGGGGGTGGTACTTGTTTTCTACAAATATGTCGGTGCGCTGCACCTGCTATTCAGCCAAAACGCCCGCCGCACCCGTCGCAAGGCTTATCTTCACAGTGTATTGTCAGTCGGCGACGGCATTTACCCCACAAAAGCGACTTTGTCATGGCTTTTCAATAAATCCGTGTACTTTACTTATGTTTGTTTTTTTGGGAGGGAATTCAATTTATTTTATCAAAACAAACGCGACATACCTTTGAATTTTTTGAAGCG
>CAZEEN010000222.1:3407-4965 GCA_964511115.1 uncultured Paludibacter sp.
CCAAAAGTTAAATGTGTTAAAGAATTTACTAAATTTATTGGTTCATTAAAATTTATGTCGTCGAAATAAGCCAATGCTTTCAACACCATTACACCATTGCTTGTATATTTTGATTGGTAAGCACTAATCATATCGTTCAACGTCATCGTAATTGACAAATAAGCAATGTCAATGAAATCCTTTAAACGGGTACCATTTCCAACAACTGCATTCAGTTTCATTGCAGCTAAGTCATTGCATGCAGCCATTCTGATTCCATTCAGAACAACTGGCTCAGCTAACCATGTGTATTTGTGTGCGATACAATCAATTTTGACATCTTCAATCTCACCTTTCACTTTTCTGTGTATAGCATTTCAATTCGTGTTTTTTTAGTCCAAATACAGTACAAACAAAAGCGATATCCTTATCATTCAGGTAGGAAATATTCTTTATTCCTTCAATAAATGCCTTTTTTCCGTAAAGGTTCAATACAGCATAAAAATCAGAAATACGCCCACGCTCAATCACACGCTGCAAAACTAAAGTTTGCATAGCGTTCCAGTCAAACTGCTCCAGATTATATTCCCAAAGCAATGATTGTCTCAATTGGGCATCGTTAAATTTTTTGTAGTTGTCGAAAAACATACTTATCTGATTTTAAGAACAAATATAGCATTTTTTCTTGAAATAAACAAATTTGTGACTGTTTACTAACCTATAACCCTCCGCTCCCGTCGCAAATCTCACCTTCTCAACGTATAGCCAGTTGGCGACGGCTTTCCACACAAAGGCGCCTTTAACTATTCCACCATAAAAATCTTTGCTTTTACCTTCAGCCATTCGTTTAAGCGTTTGGCCGATTCGATGCGGCAGAAGAATGCTTTGCCGGCATCCATCAGGCGGGAGATTACAATGTTGTGTTCCATAGGTACCCAGCCGAGGCGGGTGTTGTTGAGGTAAATGCCAATGGCAAGTTTGTCGTGCTTATTTTGGGGTTGGCGTATCATTTTCAGCACGGTGTCGGGCAGCAATAACGGTTCGAGCGTTTCGGCTTCGGTGCAAAAGCTGGTGCCAGCCACTACAATATCGAGTAGGTAAATTTCGCGGCTAAAAGGTGCTAATGCATCCACGCCACCGCTGCCTATCAGCTCCAGCAATTCGGGTGTAAGTTTAACTATTTCGTTCATAATGCGACCCCTAACCCCTAAAGGGGAATTAAGTTAGTTATGTCTTGTAAGTTTTTAATATTCATTGTATTTGTTCATGTACTTCAAATTTGCACCTACTCAAATTAAGTTGTCTGAGGCTCCCTTATTATTCCCCTTCAGGGGTTAGGGGTAGTTCTATTTCAACACCTGCGGTTTCCATTCGTCCATTAATAAAAGGTATTCAGTGTATTTTTTCTTTTCGGTAGTGAGCAGTTCAATGTCGGCGTTGAGGCTTTGCTGCTCTCCAGCTATCCAGCGTTCGTCGGCCAACTTATCGCGAAACGAAAAAGGAAACTTTGCCTCCAGTTCGTTGATTTGACTTTTTATTTTAGCTACATTTCCACTCAGTTTTTCAACTTTCTCCTTCA
>CAZEEN010000223.1:0-4962 GCA_964511115.1 uncultured Paludibacter sp.
ACGAAGCCGGATATTTTTTTTCTTCTATCAAAAATCGAATAAAATGCTGACGCACCCATTCTTCCGGTGTAAGCACAACAAACTTTTTTCGAAGATTATCGAATATATATTGTTTGCTGTTTTGAATTTTTATACGAAATTTATACTCCGGTAGATTTAGTTGCCACATTATTTATTACTTTTGCCTTTCGGTTGTTGAATATATCCCAAAACTCAACGCTAAGATAAAGAAAAATACGCAAACCCCAAAAGCCATGTTGAATTGACGAATGACTTTTGACTTTTGACCAAAAAGAATGAAAACTAAACGCGACATTGTAGAAAACTGGTTACCTCGTTACACGAAACGCCCGTTAAATGAATTTACGGAATATATCCTGCTTACCAATTTTAATAATTACGTCGAACTGTTTGCAGAGTGGCATGGAGTTCCAGTATTGGGTAGAGATGGTACAATGATAAACGCCTCAGCCAATGGAATTACAATTATAAATTTTGGCATGGGAAGTCCCAATGCAGCCATTATAATGGATATTTTATCGGCTATTGAACCAAAAGCAGTGCTCTTTTTGGGCAAATGTGGTGGTTTACGCGACAAGAACAAAATTGGCGATTATATACTCCCGAGTGCTGCCATACGTGGCGAAGGAACTTCGAATGATTATTTTCCTCCCGAAATACCTGCATTACCCGCATTTAGTTTGCAGCGCGCTGTGTCGTCCAACATTCGCGACTTTGGTAAGGATTACTGGACAGGTACGGTTTATACCACTAACCGCCGTGTTTGGGAGCATGATGAAAAATTCAAAGACTACCTACGTGCCACCCGTGCAATGGCTATCGATATGGAGACTGCAACGCTTTTTTCGGTTGGTTTTTACAATAGCATTCCATTAGGTGCATTACTACTTGTATCGGATATGCCGCTTCATGCCGAGGGTATTAAAACTGCCGAAAGTGATAAAAAAGTTACAGCAAGTTTTGTTGAAGAACATATTAAAATTGGCATAAAATCACTTTCGTCTTTAATAAATAATAGTAAGACTGTCAAACATTTAAGGTTTGAGTAAATGGCAAAACAAGGAATAACGTTTGAACAGGTAATGAGCGATTTGCGTCGGAAAGCATACAAGCCAATTTATTTTTTAATGGGCGAGGAGGCTTATTACATTGATCAAATTTCGGATTATATACAAACGTCAGTATTAGATGAAAGTCAGCGCGAATTTGACTTGACAGTGGTTTACGGCAAGGATACCGATTTGGTAACTATAATAAATGCTGCCAAACGATACCCCATGATGTCGCCCTATCAGGTAGTTATTGTAAAAGAAGCACAATCTATAAAAGACTGGGAACCAATGCAGTATTATCTGAGTGGTCCATCGCAGACAACGATTCTTGTATTTGCATATAAATATGGTTCGCCCGATAAGCGTAAAAAATGGGTACAGGATATTTCGAAAATCGGAGTAGTTTTTGAGTCGGAAAAGTTGCGCGATTACGAAATGGGTGCATGGATAAATACCTATTCGCGCAGCAAAAATGTAACGGTGGATGTAAAAGCCATTCAGATGCTCACTGAGTTTTTGGGTACCGACCTGAGTAAAGTGGCTAACGAAATGGACAAGCTACTACTCACTAAACCCGCAAACACCTCGGTAATTACCCCCGAACAAGTTGAAAAAAACATTGGAATAAGCAAGGATTTTAATGTGTTCGAATTGCAGGATGCACTCATCGAACGAAATGTATTGAAAGCTAATCGTATTATTCGCTATTTTGCTGATAATAAGAAAAATAATCCATTGGTAATGGTGTTGCCACAGTTGTTCAGCTTGTTTTCGAACCTTATGATTTTTCATTATCTAAAAGATAAAAGTCAGATGGCAGTTGCTTCAGAGCTAAAGATTAATCCCTATTTTGTAAAAAAATACGAAATGGCTGCCAAAAATTATGGTGCTTGGAAAACTATGAATGTAATTAGTTGGATTCGCGAAACCGATGCACGCAGCAAAGGTGTGGATAGCAATGGAGTGGAGGACGGTGAACTAATGAAAGAGTTGGTGTTTAAGATTTTGCATTGATTAGTTTTTTTTAAACAGCATTTTTAAGCAAGAGCTATGCTCTGTATTACGTGTCGGAAATAATACTACAAATTGTAGTG
Organism: uncultured Paludibacter sp.; assembly: GCA_964511115.1. Classification (GTDB taxonomy): domain Bacteria; phylum Bacteroidota; class Bacteroidia; order Bacteroidales; family Paludibacteraceae; genus Paludibacter. The sequence continues at coordinate 2,168 of CAZEEN010000223.1, forward strand.
TTATTTTTTTTTGTATCCTATTCAATATTAGAATTTAAAACTATAGATTCTCTTTTGCTCGATAACGAATATCAGTTTTCAAAAACGAACAACTTAAAGCCAAAATGTAGATGTTTTTGACCCTTTAAAGATTGAAATTTTTACAAAACTTGCTGTTTGGCGTAACAATGCTCTTCTGCTTTAATCATTATTAACATTTTAATTCTTTTAAAATTCTTCGTTTTCGAATATACTTCCTTTATTATCAATAGTTTATTGCATTTTATAAAAATGAAGATTAATTGCTTAAAAAAGTAGTATTTAGAGAATAATTTTCGAAAAATATAGCTATATTTAAATATAAATACTTGAAAATAAACTTTGTACAAAAAAAGAGAAATTACTACAAAACAAAACAATAATTGTAGCAGTAAGTTTTAGGCCAAAGCACAATTAAATATAGTAATGCTAAGAATATTTGTAATAATATAAGCGACAAAGATTGTATTTATTTTTGAATGAATACATTTGATTGTAAATTAAAATGACGATTATGAGAACTTCGGACTCTAACATCAACAGCTCAAAAGACGCAGCAGATTTAAAACTCAAAATTGCCAATGAGCGAAAACTGCTTCGAACAATAATCGACAATATTCCTGTGTGTGTATACACCAAAGATACTCACTTTAGAAAAACGCTTGTAAACTCGCACGAGCTAAAGCAATTTGGTTGGCAAAGTGAAGACGAAGTGTTAGGTAAAACAGACAAAGAGCTTTATGGCGAATCGGTAGGTGCAAACACGCAAATTGAGGACGAAAAAGTAATGTTTGGAGGAGAGTCCATTCTCGACGAAGAAAAATACATTGGAAATGGCATTTGGGCAATGATATCGAAACTACCGCTTAAAAATGATTTGGATGAAATAACCGGACTTGTTGGACTCAGTATAAATATTACTGATAGGGTAAATCACGAAAAAGAGTTGACCGAAAGTTACGAACGATTAAATGAAATGTCGGCTCAGTCGGGCTCGTTTGCTTGGGAAATTGATGCTGAGGGTGTTTATACTTTCATTAGCCCGATTGTAGAAACGGTGCTCGGATACAAAACGGAAGAGTTGGAACATAAAAAACACTTTTTCGACATTTTGGCAATTTCCGAGCGTGAAAAAATTAAAGCAGATGCATTTAAAATAATTGCTGAAAGGATAACTATAAACAATTACGAGAAAAAAGGACGTAAAGCCGATGGCACTGAGGTATGGTTATCGACCAATTGCAAGCCAATGTACAACTCAAAAGATGAATTTATTGGTTACAGAGGCATTGATACAGATATTTCGGCTCAAAAAGAGATGTTGGATAATTTGGAAAGAGCTCGCAAAACTGCCGAAAAATCGGCAAAAGCCAAAGAGTTATTTTTGACCAACATGAGTCACGAAATTCGCACACCATTAAATGTAATTATTGGTATGATTCGCGAAATTGGAAAAGAAACCCTATCCGATTCGCAACGCACCTACCTAAAACATACCGAAGCTTCAGCATATCACCTGCTTTCGATTATAAACAATGTGCTTGATATGTCGAAAATTGAAGCCGGAGAGTTTTCGTTGGACATAAAAGACTTTAGCTTGTCGGCTGTAATGAGCAATGTAAGTAGCATTTTGAGTTCGCGCGCTGCAGGTAAAAAGATTAAATTTACTGTAAAAAACAACGAAAATATTGCTAAAGCACTCAAAGGTGATTCGCTTCGACTGAGTCAAGTACTGATTAACTTTTTGGGTAATTCTATAAAGTTTACCGACGAAGGATTTGTAAGCCTTGATGTACAATTAATTGCAAGTAACAACGAAATACAACGCATTCGTTTTTTAATCTCCGATTCGGGAATTGGTATGAGCGAAGAGTTTATGCAGCAAATTTTTAGTAAGTTTACGCAGGAAAACGATGGAGCAAACAGAAGTTACGAAGGAACAGGCTTGGGAATGAGTATTTCAAAAGAAATTGTTGAAATGATGGGTGGTAAGATTCAGGTCGACAGTAAAAAAGGGAAAGGAACTCAAATTTCAGTAGAGATAGATTTCCCCTTGGGCATTGAAGATCAATTGATTCGGATTGATAAGTCGACCCGACATTATGATATTTCGAATACACGAATTTTGATAGTTGAAGACAACGAAATGAACCGATTTATTGCCCGCCAAAGTTTAAAACAAGCCAAGTGTAACATTACCGAAGCCGAAAATGGTCAGGTGGCCTTAGATATTTTAGAAAAAGAAAAATTTGATGTGATATTGATGGATGTGCAGATGCCTGTAATGGATGGAGTAGAGGCAACCAAAATTATTCGAGAAAAAATGAATCTTAAAACTCCAATTATTGCACTCACAGCCAATGCATTTAAACACGATATAGAATTGTATCTGAGTATTGGCATGAATGATTTTTTAATTAAACCATACAAAGAAGAAGAGCTTTTCTCAAAAATTGAATCATTTTGTCGTATCAATAGATCGGAGATGAACAGTTTTAAAATTACAGAGAGTGAACTTAGTTTGAATGCTGACTTGAGTTTAAACAATGTAAAATTGTATAATCTGCAGCAAATGAATGTAATAGCTAATGGTGATGAGAAATTTATAATGAGTATGATTATGATGTTTCGGAACATTGCTTCGGATACAGTACTGAAAATGAACGAGGCATTAGCTTTAAACGATACTGAAACTATAAAAAAGCTTGCACACAAAATAAAACCAAGTTTGGATAATTTGGAAATACATATTTTATATAACGAAATTAGGGCACTCG
>CAZEEN010000224.1:0-4918 GCA_964511115.1 uncultured Paludibacter sp.
TGCGTGCGATGAAAGACTTTTTGTTGTAGGGAACATTTCACGTTTTAACCCCATGCTCAATATTATTCCGACCAATGGGATGTGTCATAAAAAAAGCCCTTATCAGTTATGAAAAGGGCTTAGAGGAGTTGGAAGCTTAGGTTGTTGCAACAATATTATATGACCTCACCAACATAACGCTTCACTATAAGTGGATATTTCTCGGGATGAATCAGACTATCTAATTCTAAATCAACATCCATATTATCCCAACGAATACCCATTGTGCCAATGTTTCGCACATTCATAATATCACTTACTTTGGCATCTCTAAACCAAGGTAATCGATTGAATGACAAGAAAAAATCTTTACCGAAAGCAGTGATAAAAATACCATCGGCAGTTATGGAAAGCACCTTAACCAACATATTTTCTGTATTTTTCTTTAAATTCTTTTTCATTGTCGTTTACTATTAGGTGTTTTGTTTTATTTCTTTAGCTTTAAAACCGTTGTTGTATGCTAATTCTACTATCGGCTCTAACCAAAACTTAGCTTCATTGTCGTCCTTGAAAACGTGAATGTGCATTTTGTTTTCTTCGTTAGAAAAAATGCTGAATGTAAATCCATTTTGGGCTAAAAATTTGGGGCACATTTCTTTTCAATTGTTTGACTTGTCAAAGATAATATACTTTTGTAAATTAATAAAATACTTGGGGGAAATATAAGTTGACCTTTGTCATTTTGTTTTTTTAGGGCATTTCCCCCGTTTTTACGTCCATAATTTCAAACGCCAAAAAGCAATCAAATCCTTTTATTTATACTTATTTTTATTAAGATGAAGAAACTCTTATTTATCGTTATTCTTGTATTTAGTTCGCTTTCTGCATTTTCAGAAACGCCGGTATTTTCTTACGACTTTGAAAGTGGGCAGGGCGCATGGGTTTTCTCTACCGCTGCGGGCGGAAATGATTATAAAATAGTTGCGCTAGAAGGCACAAATGGTTCTTTTGGCATTCGAAACAAGTATTTTGGCACCACCAGTTTTGTAATTACACCTGGCATGACACTCGGCGGCACTAAAGCGTATAAAGTCCGATTTATGGCCAAATCGGGAACCGTAAATAGCAGAAAAATTGAAGTGTACTATAATTCAGCAAAGGCTGCAAATGGAAGTGAAGTTTTAGTTGGAACAACGCCATTTCTGACAACCGGATTTAAGTTGTACACTATAGATTTCGTTAGTCCGGCTACTGGTGGTACAAATTACATTATCATCAAAGGGGTTGGTACAGGTTATGTGTTTATGAATATCGACGATTTTGAAGTGGTTGAAACAGGCAATTTTCTACCAACCGTATCTTTCATAAGTCCCGCTGACGGTTACTCTCATACTGCAGGAACTTCCTTGCCGGTAAATATTACAGCAGCTGATACCGATGGTTCAGTTACCAAAGTCAATCTATACTATCGCGGCGAATTGTTTGGAAATGTAACTACTCCGCCTTATAATTTTTCAATTCCGAATTTACCCATTGGAGCTAGCACACTGTATGCCCGTGCTTACGACAATGCTGGCGATTCGGCTACCACAGCAACTATTACAGTAAATGGTGTAAATCTGCCACCAACTTGTACACTTACCGCACCTGCAAGCAATGTTTCTATCAATCAAGGTGACTCCGTTACATTTTCTGCTACTGTTGGCGATTCTGACGGTACGGTGGAGTCGGTCGGATTTTTTGTAAACAATGAGCGGGTAGCCCTCGTCAAAAATGCACCTTATACTTTTAAATGGGCGAATCCAAATCCGGGAAGTTATACCGTTTTTGCGATAGCAACCGACAATACAGGATTAAGCGGTAGCTCTGACACCATTACAATTGCTTCGAATGCAACAAGTTATGGTTATATTTTGGTCGAAAATTTTGAAGAAGGATTAAACAATTGGGCAGTTTCGGTCAACTCCGGTGGCAACGACTGGAAAGCACGTGCCGATTTGGGTATTAACGCAACAAATTGTGCACGCCGGCAAAGCACCGAAGCCAACTTTATGCGCAATACCAATTTGTATTATTTTGGTGTGGGTACTTATCAGGTGAAGGTGTCGGCAAAAGCCAATAATGCCACAAACTCATATTATTTGCAGGCCGGGTTGATAAATGGAACTGACACGGTTTGGAGTGCCCCTTCAACAAAAGTGACCACAACTTATGCAACTTACAATTTACAAATAAATAATACCAAAGCGGGGTATGCTAATTTTATTTTTAGAGGTTTAAAAGCCGGAACCTCCACCTATGTCGAATTATTAATCGACGATTTGATAGTAATTGGAGCCGGTGGTGAGGCAAATATAGCTCCGGTTGTTAAAATCACAGCACCCCTTAACTCTTCCGAAGCCACCCTGAATGTACCGGTTTCGATTAGTTCGCAAGCCTACGATTTGTTTGGTTCGGTATCTAAAGTGGAGTATTTTGTTGGTAGTCAAAAGATTGGGGAATCGGCTTCCTCTCCTTACACAGTGTCGTGGACACCTGCTTATGCTGGTGTGTACAGCCTGAAGGCTGTTTGTACTGACAACGAAGGGAAAACCACTTCCAATAGCATTTCGGTATTTGTAAACTATGCCGACCGCAAAGTGTACGATTATGTGGTATCTTCTTATCTGGGCGGCGAAGCCGGTTCGGGCAAAGTGTGGGGTACAAAAGCACTGTCGGATGGCGTTATTGTGCTGGCCTGCGACTGGGGAACGGTGATTCCCGAAGGTGCCGTGTTGCACTTGTTGAATGGAGCTACAATAAATTCGCGCGGTGCTATTGTGCGTATTTCGGCCGATGGCAAAAAAGTTTTGTCGGTGACCAAAATGGGTGCCTATGCCGTCGATTTATCAATTGATAATAGTGATAATATTTACGTGGCAGCAGGCACAAGTGGTTTGGTTAAGCTCAATAGATTGGCCGATAAATTGCTGCTCTCAAAAACCTTTGCCAAAACTGTATATCGCCTCGATGCTGGTAAAACAGGGCACATGGTGGCTTTAACGCTTCCGGGTGTCGACTTTGATGGTAAAAAATGGGGAACTGTAACTGTTATAGTTATGAATCCTGCAGGAGATGTGCTGACAACCTTTGGTGGTGCTTCGCAATACAGCAACGATGTGTGTATCGACGAAACCACGCAATCGGCTGTTATAGTGGGATGGCGGAATATCAAAACAAATGCCAAAGACGATACGCGTTGGCTACCTGTAGATATACCCGGTATAAAGATTTTCTCATTTTCGGGTACGTTAAAGTACGAGGGCTATAACTGGAGCGGCGACCCTGCTTCGCCCGATTGGCTGAACCGTTCAGAAAATAATATGGCAGATACACGCATTGCACGTGTGAGCATGGGCGACGATGGTTTGATGTATTTTATGGCCGAAGTGTCGGGCGGAAATCATCCGTTGCGCTACAGCCCGTACGACATAATGAAAAAAGTTCGTTTTGTGGGTGGCGACAACTATCACGTTCTCAGTCAGGTTGGTACCGAATTTCATACTTTTGTAGGACGAATGAATTTAAATAATGGCGCATATATCGAAGGACAAAGTTTCACAGCCCGACTGAGTACAGGAGCCGGCAACACGCTCGAAGCAGAGCATGGCAATGTGCAGGCCGACGAAGATGGTCGTGTGTATTTTACCGGAGCTTCGGCTTATGGTGCGCCTCTTAGTCGCGATGTGTTGCCGGAATTTGCCTACACCGGTGGAGCGTTTATTTATATTATGAATCCGACATTGCAAACCCGCGAATTGGTTTGTCGCGTTGTTCAGCGAAACAGCGGACATGATATAGCTGTACGGAAATTTGCAAATTTCGACAAAACAATTGTTTACGGTGGAGGAACCTCTTACGAAGCTGTCGGCAAAGAAAGTCAGTCGGTACTGTATCTTAAAAATCCGGTTCAAAATACCTTTTTAGGCGCAGCTACTCAAATGTCCGGTTTTTATGCGGTAATTGGTGGCACCACACCTGCTCAATATGAGCTGAGAGTGAACGGAACATCGAAAGGAATGTTTGCCGAAGGCTCTAAAATTTCGCTAAATGCAGCCGATTATGGCAATGTTGGTGCATTTATCCGCTGGAGCAATGCCGGAAATTATATCACGGACTCCGTTGCCGCTACTACCACACTTTCGATGCCGGGTAAAAATATGGATATCACATTAGTAACCGAAAACAGTACGTCGGTTCAATCTGTTTCTGCTATTGACATCAGTTGCTATCCGAATCCGGCCAAAGATGTAGTTACTTTCAAAGCAAGCAGCGCTCAAATTGCTGTATTGAAAATTTTTGATGCGTTGGGAAAATTGGTTTATAATTCCACGATAAATGGCAGCAAAACCTTAGATGTTTCCGGATTTAAAAGCGGCATTTATGTAGTAAACATTGATAACCGAATAAATAAGAAATTAGTGATACAGCATTAATTATTAATTAACGCAAAGACACGAAGTCGCAATAACTCAAAGAAAATGCAAGTTTACGGCTTTGTGCCGTAGCGACTTTGCGTTCAAAAAAAAAGTTAATTCCATGTTTTTGAAACGCACTCTGAAATTCCCTGTTTTTTCAACGATGTTGTTAGTTTCAACATTTTTAAATGCTGTAAATCCAACCGACGACAACCTGCTTGCCGATGGCAAACCCTTCGTATCGTGGGAAAAACCACTGCAGTTTACCAGAACTTATTATGTGGACCAAATGCATTCAAAAGCATCGGATACAAATGCTGGTACGGAGAAAATGCCATTTAAAACTGTTTCGGCAGCTGCACGTATTGTCAAAGAGGGTGAACGGGTAATTATCAAAAAAGGCCTTTACCGCGAAAGTGTTCATCCTGCTCAGGGTGGCTCTTCGCCCGACAAAATGATAAGTTATGAAGCTGCTGAAGGCG
>CAZEEN010000225.1:0-4904 GCA_964511115.1 uncultured Paludibacter sp.
CCTTGCCGGAACTTAATTTTAAGTAAGTGTATTAACCATTCTATAAGTAAGTGGATTTCTTTAAAATTTACAACTCCAACTTGCTGATATTCAAAATAAAATCTTTACAATTCGTGGACAACGTGTTATGTTAGACCGTGATTTGTCCGAAATGTACGGAGTGGAAATTATCAGTATTTTTTTAACTTCGGACGGTAAAAAGCAACTTACCTACCTTGCACATGAATACAAATCACAGCTGAATTTCAATAATTGAAGTTTAGTCGTGTTGTTTTGTATGTTAACGAGCCAATGGGTTTGCAACAAAAACACTATTCACTCGTTTTATAAGCAAACAAATATCATATTAGTATTCGCGTTGAAACAGTTTGGAACAAAAATTGTATCTTTGTGCTACCGAAAATAAAACGCTTATGAATTTTGCAACATTCTTTAAAAACTGTCCGCATTGTGGCTCCGATAATTTTGTGGAAAACAACGAGAAATCGAAAAAATGCGTCGCTTGCGGTTTTGCTTTTTATATGAATGCTTCGGCTGCTGTGGCTGCGTTTATTACCAATAGCCAAGGTGAATTATTGGTTTGCAAGCGCGCCAAAGAGCCGGCTAAAGGCACTTACGACCTGCCGGGAGGATTTGTTGACAACGACGAATCGGCTGAGCAAGCCATAACACGCGAACTGAAAGAAGAACTCGACGCCGAAACAACCGAAGTAAAATATTTATTCTCGCTTCCGAATAATTATTTGTACAGTGGGCTTACAATTCCTACGCTGGATTTGTTTTTCGAATGCAAACTGAAAAATTACGAACATTTGAAAGCAGCCGACGATGTTGCCGGGTTTGAGTTTATTGCTAAAAACAAACTAAATTCAGATGATTTTGGATTGAATTCAATTAAAAAGGCAATAGACATTTTTAAAAGAAGTTTATAGTTTTGCCCCAAGCCCCTAAAGGGGGTGTGAATTAGTATCGAATGGTCTTTTTCTTTAAGCCCCTTTAGGGGTTTGGGGCGGTCTGTTTCTTATGAGTATTTAGTTTATAGTGAAGAAAATATCAATAATTCTTTATCATTTCTTATCGATTATAAAATGAGAAAATTAATAGTATTAAGTTTATTATGTTGCTTAATGGCAGCGAGTTTACCAGCACAGGAAACACTGATTTATACCAACGGCGATGTGCAGTTTAATCAAGGGAAAGAACTTTTTAATCAGCGAAAATATGCTGCTTCGTACCGAAACTTCGAATCGTTTCTGAAAAAAACGCCGCAGGTTAATGCCGGACAGGTGCAGGAAGCTGAATATTATATGGCTGCCAATGCTTTTTATCTAAAGCAAAAAGATGCTGCGGAACAAATGCGACTGTACCTTACACGCCATCCCTACACGCCTTTTTCGGATATGGCCAATTTTATGTTGGGATTAATGGATTTTCAGGCAAAAAAATATGCCAATGCGTTGAAGTATTTTAATATGGTAAACGACAAGCGATTAGGCAAATACGAACGTGTTGAGTACCTTTTCAGCAAAGGATTTGCAAACTTGCAGGTTAAAAATTACAAAGCTGCACTTGTTATTTTCAAGGAATTGAAGGCAATGGACACGCGCTACAACTTGGCAGCTACTTACTATTATGCTTACACCGAATATACATTGGGAAATTATGCAGTTGCTTTGCCCGAATTTTTGAAACTGGAGGATAACCCGAAATACAAAAATATTGTACCATATTATATTATACAGATTTATTACGCTCAAAAAGACTTTGACAAACTAAACGAACGTGCCAATTTGTTGCTAAAAAACAATCCAAGCAACCCAAACAATGCTGAAATTTACCGCATTATGGGCGAAATTGCCTACAGCAAAAAAGATTATGCCAAAACCATTTCGTACCTCAAACAATACGAAAAACTATCTACACAAGATTTGCGCAACGATTTGTACATTCTCGGACTTTCGCTTTACAATACCAAAGACTATAAAGGAGCAATTACTTACCTCTCGAAAGCCACCACCGACAAAGACGAAATGACCGAAAATGCCTATTTGCATATTGGTAACTCGAACCTGAAAATTGGCGACAAAGTAAATGCCCGATTGGCTTTCGAAGCGGCTTTACGTACCAAGTTTAACCCAACAGTGCGCGAGGAGGCTATGTTTAATTATGCACTTACAACCTACGAAACTACTTCGGCTTTTGGCGAATCGATAACCGCTTTCGAACAGTTTTTGAGTGAATTTCCTAACTCAAAATATACCGATAAAGCTCAAAATTACTTGGCAACCGTATACTTCACTTCAAAAAATTACGAAACAGCTTATCAATCTATTCTTAAAATTAAAAATCCAAATGCTAAAATTTTAGAAGCCAAACAATATATTTTGTACCAAATTGGTACCGAAGCATTTACACAGCAAAACAACGAAAAAGCCATTGATAACTTCACACTTTCGCTGCAAAGTTCTGTAAGTGGTAAGTATTCGGCTGAGAGCCTTTATTGGCGCTCCGAAGCGTTTTTCCGCAACGGTCAGCCGGACAAAAGTATAGCCGACTTGAATGCATTTTTTGCCAACAGCTATTCGCGCTCAAGTGTAAACCTGAAAACGGCAAATTATAGTTTGGGTTACGCCCATTTTTCGCGCAAAAATTATAGCGAAGCGCTGAACTGGTTTTTGAAATATGTGGATATGGAAAAAAACACCGGCGCTACTACCTACACCGATGCGCTCAACCGCATTGGCGACTGCTATTTTAATGCACGTAACTTTAGCAAAGCCGAAACTTTTTACTCGAAAGCCGCTTCGCTCAGTCCGAATACGGGCGATTATGCTTTGTTCCAAAGCGCTTATGTGGCTGGTTTACAAAAAAACTATACTGCTAAAATCAGCCGACTCGAAAGTTTATTAAAAACCTATCCGAAATCGGAATATGCCGACGAATCGCTATACGAAATTGGTCGCTCGTACCTGATGCTCGAAAACGATGCAAAAGCCATTGCCGCTTTCAAACAATTAACGAGCAATTATCCGGCATCGGCTTCGGCTCGAAAAGGCGCACTCGAAATTGGAATGATTTATTTTAATGCCAACAATTTCGACGAAGCCATTACAGCATACAAAAAAGTAATTACACTTTATCCAAGTTCCGAAGAAGCTCAAACAGCACTCGAAAGCCTTGAGGCCGTATATATTGAGAAAAACGATGTGGCTTCGTATTTAGCTTATACAAAAACGCTTGGATTAAAAATATCGAATAGTACAGCTTCGCGCGAAGATTCCATTTCGTATATTGCTGCCGAGAAGCAGTATATGAATGCTAACTATCCACAGGCAATTAGTGGTTTTAATTCCTATTTGAAAAATTATTGTGCTGGTGGTCGCTATTGTACCAATGCGCAATACTACCTTGCCGACAGCTATTACCGCACGGGTGATAAAGAAAAAGCCTTGTCGGCTTATCAAACGCTGGCTCTTATTCCGGGCAATCAATATGTTCAGGAAGCATATACGCGTTGTGCTGAAATTACCTACGATAAAAAAGATTATGCTGCTTCGCTGCAATATTTCAAACAGTTGCAATTCGTAGCACAAACCACCGAAAAACGCAATGTTGCCCGATTGGGAATACTTCGTTGCAGTTATTACCTAAACGATAACGCAACAACAGTAACAATCGCAGGTGAAATTATTGCTGATGCCAAATCGGATGCCGATGTAAAAGCCGAAGCGCGCTACAACAGAGCCAAAGCATATATTGCTCAAAATCAAACAGTACTTGCCATTGCCGATTTAAAATTATTGGCAGTCGACACACGTACTTCTAATGGAGCTGAGTCGAAATACTTATTGGCAAATATCTATTTCGAACAAAACAGTTTGAAAGATGCCGAAACTGAGATTATGGATTTTGCAAAGAAAAACACTCCACATCAGTTTTGGTTAGCGCGTAGTTTTGTGTTGCTTTCGGATATTTATATCAAACAAAACAATGATTTTCAGGCAAAACAATATTTGTTAAGTCTGCAAAAAAACTATACCACAGCCGACGAAATTCAGGGAATGATAACAGAGCGACTAAATGGTATTATTGCACGCGAAAATCAAAACACTACGAATAATTAAAAATATAGCCCCAAGCCCCTAAAGGGGATGTGAATTAGTACCGAATGGTATCTTTTCTTAAAGCCCCTTTAGGGGTTTGGGGCAAACTAATTTCTAATTTCTAATTTCTAACTTCTAATTTCTAATTTTATAAGAATATGAATATCAAATCAAATATAATAGCTGCATTTAGTTTAATTGCTTTATCAGTTTCGGCGCAGGATGTTGACCGAAATGTAACCGTTGAACGCGAATACAAACCGCTTATTCAGGATGCAGGTAAAATAACATCCGTGCCCACCGTAACTGAAGCAAATGTTCAAAAATCGGCTGCCAGTTACAACGATATTAATCTTCCTATTGAAGTAGGACAAAGTATTCAAACCTTGAGTGCTGCTGAGCTTGAACTCGAGAAACGAAAAAATCCGAATCAGGGTTTTGTACGTATCGGAGCAGGAAATTATCTAAATAATATGCTCGAATTTGCATTGCCAGTTATTAAAAAAAGCGATACGCGCCTCGACCTCAAAGCTAACCATTTAGCTACCTTTGGAGGTAAAACACATTCCACTTCGAATGCCTCGCTAATTTTTAATAAATACTTTAACAAAATGGAACTACTTGCCGGCATAAATGCTGGTTATGAGTATTTCGATTACTATGGTAAAAATTATAATGCATTAGGAAATGTAACTGATATTAGTTCGTTTACAACCTATATTAATACACCAGCATCACTTTATACTGAACAAAACTTAGTACGTATAAGTAGAAATGCGCAAAGTGTAACCTTGGATAATT
>CAZEEN010000226.1:0-4894 GCA_964511115.1 uncultured Paludibacter sp.
CAAAGAGGTTTCGACCATGTTCTCACACGAGGTAAAACAAAGATATTGGGCGAAGTTAGTTTAGTATTCATTGGATACAACTTGGCTCGCTGTGCCAATATCCTAGACGGCTTAGAAAAGTTTAAGGCATTGATAAACAAGCATATAAGTGCCTCGAATGTGCTTTTTCGTCTCCAAATGGCTTATTTTAAGCTCTTTTGCGACTTCGGCGTTTTTCAATTCAGTTTTTCAGTTCGATAAATTAATTTAAAATAATCGCATCTATATAAGCCTACCAAACGAAATTTTCACTATTTTTGGAGAAAAATTTTGAGTTAATGCGCAGACTGTCGTGGAATCCTATTCAGGTAGGTGATGCATTTCGTAACCGTGCTAAAATATTGGATTACAAAAAAACAGGGAATACCATCTACGTAAAATGCATTCCCATGCTGTGGGATATGAATAATAAACCTGCTGAAGCTGAAATGGAGCAATGGACAACGCTTTCGGGCAACGTTATAAAAGTCAAAAATAAATTGACCTGCTATCGAACCGACACTTTATATGGTGAGGGGAAAATGAATGATCAGGAATTGCCGGCTGTTTATCCAATTTCGGCACTAAAAAACTTGTTTACGTACTTCGGAAACCAACCATTTACAAATGCACCATTAACTAATCCTGAAACAATACTGCTTTCGAGTGGATTTTGGGGAAGGTATAACAATGACATTGTCACAGAAAACTGGATGGCTTACGTTGATGAATCAAAATGGGGCATTGGTGTTTACAGCCCAACCTGTACAAATTTTTTGGCAGGCATGCATATCGGGCCGAATGGCGAGGCAAACAGCGATGCAACATCCTATATTGCTCCGATTAAAAAATATGCTCTTGATAGGAATTCGGTTTTCGAATACGACTATTATCTGATAATAGGGAAACTAAGTGATATCCGGAAAACAGTGTACAAGCTAAAATAGAAAACTAACAAAAAACAATCACATTTAAAACCCTAACATAATCATTTCATAAATCAGTATTTTTATACAAGCATGAAAAAACATCAAATCATCCTTCTTTACACGCTTTTATTGATTTTTCAATTCTCAATTGCTACGGCACAGTTAAAGTCAAAAAAAGTATTTTTTTCAACATTAGAATCAGGGTTTAAAACGACACCTGACAGCATCCAAACCAGTGTTTATTGGTACTGGATTTCGGATAATATTTCGGAAGAAGGTGTTATAAAAGATCTTTATTCTATGAAGAAGGCTGGTATCAACCGGGCATTCATAGGCAACATTGGATTAGATGAGGTGCCTTATGGAAAAGTAAAAATGTTGAGCGAAGATTGGTGGAAAATAATTCATACAGCCTTAAAGACAGCCACAAAACTCAATATCGAAATCGGTATTTTCAACTCACCAGGTTGGAGTCAGTCGGGTGGTCCGTGGGTGAAAGCCGAAAATGCAATGCGTTACCTTGCAAGTTCTGAACTAATGGTAAAAGGCCCAATTAAACTTTCTCAAAAATTAGAGAAACCCAACGAACTCTTTCAGGATGTAAAAGTAATTGCTTATCCGGCACCAAAAGATAACCATCTTGTATTGAATGAAAAAAATGCCATCATTAGCAGCTTGACCAAAGTTGAAGGCCTTTCAAATCTATTTGATAGCAATAAATCGACAGGAGTAACAATGGCTGAAGGAGATGTGATGACTATTGACTTTCAGGCAAAAGAATCATTTACTGCTCGTAGTATTTCTATTCAAACATTAGAAGTGCCGATAGTTGCCAATGCAAGCCTACAAATAAAAAAAACAAATGGTGAATATGTTACCATAAAAGACTTTGATGTAATCCGTTCCAATCCATCTTTGCAGGTTGGATTTACACCCTATGCACCTGTTGTTGTTTCGATTCCGGCTACTACAACTACTGATTTCAGGCTGATTATTAAAAATATAAAACCATCGGACTGGTGGGTAGCCCCCAAAAAATCGTTGAGCGGAATATCCGAAATTAAGTTGATTTCTTCGCCAAGGGTTGAAGAATATGCCGAAAAAACGATGGCAAAAATGTGTCCCTCACCATTTCCAGCATACGACGAATATCTATGGGCAACACAGGCAGAAGTTGACGACAAAGCCACGGTGATTGATGGCTCTAAAGTAATAGACATTAGCAAAAATATGACTGCCGATGGCACACTCAACTGGGACGTGCCTGCCGGCAACTGGGTAATCGTTCGCACGGGCATGACCCCAACCGGAACCAAAAACAGTCCTGCTTCGCCCGAAGCTACCGGTTACGAAGTGGATAAAATGAGTAAAGAACATACCGAAATGCATTTCTATGGACATATGGGCGAAATTCTGAAACGGATACCCGAAGCGGATAGGAAATGTTTCAAAGTGGTTGTGCAGGACAGTTATGAACAGGGAGGGCAAAATTTTACCGACGGTTTTCTGGAACTATTCAAAGAAAAATTTGGCTACGATGCAACTCCTTACCTTCCTGTATATCAGGGATTGGTTGTAAACAGCCAGCAATCTTCCGACCGTTTTCTGTGGGACATGCGCCGCATGGTAGCCGATAAAATAGCTTATGATTATGTGGGTGGCTTGAGAGATGTCAGTCATAAATATGGTTTGCGCACTTGGTTGGAGTGTTATGGCCATTGGGGATTTCCGGGCGAGTTTTTGATGTATGGCGGTCAGTCGGACGAAATTGCAGGCGAATTCTGGAGCGAAGGAACATTGGGCGACACCGAAAATCGATCAGCAACTTCTTGTGGTCATATTTATGGAAAGACTAAAATTTCATCCGAATCATTCACCTGTGGTGGAGCTGCTTTTAGCCGCGGCCCGGCTGATTTGAAACAAAGAGGCGATAAGTTTTTTGCAGAAGGAATAAATAACACTCTGCTCCATGTGTATATTTCGCAACCTTATGAGGATAAAAATCCGGGCATAAATGCAGGTTTTGGAAACGAATTTAATCGGAAAAACACCTGGTTTTCGCAATTGGATGTATTTACGCAATACCTGAAACGATGCAACTTTATGCTTCAACAAGGATTGAACATTGCCGATGTGGCCTATTTTATTGGCGAAGATGTACCAAAAATGACAGGAAGTACAGACCCGGCGTTGCCTGTTGGTTATCAGTTCGACTATATGAATGCCGAAGTGATTGAAAAATACATGACCGTAAAAAATGGATTAATTACATTACCCCATGGAACACAATACAGGATTATGGTATTACCAAAATTAGATAATATGCGTCCTGAATTATTGGCAAAGATAAAACAATTGGTACACGATGGAGCAGTTGTATTAGGACCTGCACCCATGCGTTCGCCAAGCTTGCAAAACCAACCAATGGCCGATCAACAGGTTCAGCAATTGGCAAAAGAGTTATGGGGAAATGTGGATGGAATAAAAGTTACATCACGCAAAGTTGGAAAGGGAATGATTATGAGTGGCCTTGATATGAAGCAAGCTTTTGCATTGATTAACTGTATTCCTGATTGTAAACTGCCCGAGGACAATTCGATTCATTACGGACACCGAGCTACAACAGAGGGAGAAATCTATTTCTTGACTAACCAAACCAATGAAACAAAATTAATTACACCCGAATTCAGAGTACAAGGATTGCAACCCGAACTTTGGGAAGCAACTACCGGAAACATTCGAAGCCTTCCTGCTTACACTCAAAATGGAAACTCCACAGCAGTACCATTAAAGCTTGCACCCAACGAAAGTGTGTTTATTGTATTCCGAAATGCATGCAATAAATCTACTGCAACAACTTTGGAAGCAAATTATCCGGCTCCTGTTATATCAAATGAGATTACTGCTCCGTGGAAAGTTCAGTTTGATGTAAGCCAACGTGGACCAGTTAAACCACAATTATTCAATAGTTTAATAGATTGGACTACTTCTACCAATGACAGTATTAAGTATTATTCAGGCACAGCCACATACAGCAATCAGTTCAAAGTAAAAAAAGTAGCCAAAGGACAAAAAGTGTTGATTGCCTTAGGAAATGTTACAGCTATGGCAAAAATTTATGTTAATGGCCAATACACAGGCGGTTTATGGACACCACCCTACGAACTTGACATTACTGAGTTTGTAAAAAAAGGGAATAACGACTTGAAAATTGAAGTGGTAAACAATTGGATGAACCGCTTGATTGGTGATATGAAAATACCGGAAAACGAACGCCCAACATGGGCTCCGGTTGTTCCATATAATGCGGATAGTCCTTTACAGCCCTCAGGATTGTTTGGACCGGTAAAGATAATGAAAATCAATCAGTAAGTGTTTTAATATAATCTCGGATCTATCTTTTATTTTCCAAAAAATGAAGAAGTTGAAAATCATATTGTTGCTGTTTTTTGCATGTACACTAACATTTTCGCAAAATCCTATTTGTCCTCCGGGATTGAATATTGCCGATCCTACGGCTCGGGTTTGGAAAGATGGTAAGTTATATGTATACGGATCGCGCGACGAAAGCCTGGATTATTATTGCTCTTACGATCATTGGGTGCTTTCAACGAGTGATTTGATTAACTGGGAATACACCCCAAATGTTTTTGCCTCGAAAGGCAAAAACGATCAGATTCCATGGAATGATCAAGCGCTTTATGCTCCGGATGCAATGTACAAAAATGGGAAATACTTCTTATATTATTGTCAGCCCGGAGGGCAGGAAGGTGTGGCTACAAGTAGCTCGCCTACCGGACCGTTCACGAACGCAAAAGAAATCTATCTGAAAAATAAAAATCAGATAGACCCAGCTGTATTTATCGACGACAATGGCCAGGCTTATTATTTATGGGGTCAATTTCAGGCAAAAATTGCGAAGCTGAAACCTAACATGACAGAGATTG
>CAZEEN010000227.1:0-2055 GCA_964511115.1 uncultured Paludibacter sp.
TGTATTGATATTTCCACGCCTGCCCACTTTGATATTTCCATCGCCCAAATATGCGCAGTCTTTTTGTAGTTCAAATTTGGTCTTGTATTTGTGTTGTGAATAATGTAACTGTCAACAATAATTTGTTGCTCTAATAAGTCGGTTTTGTTTTTCATTTGATATTTATTTTGAATGTTTTAAAATGTTGACTTAATACTGTTTTGAATATAGTTTGTACCTTGTTTACGTCCGTTTTACGGCATCTTATTTCGTCATGAATAGTAACGAACGGAATTGCATTTTCGGCAAGCTCCCGCCACAATTCACTCATTATTCTAACTTCCAACGTTTGCAATATCCACGCTAAATTATTGTACATTTTTTCGGCTCTCGGGTTGCGTGCTTCATGCTGGGACTTATACCAATTAATCCAATTTGCCGATTTTTCATCTTTAAAGCATTGATACAATTCATTATCTACTTTGCCGAACACTATCTGATAAAACCGCTTTTTTGCTTCATCTCGGCTGTCAAGTTTCGCTGTTTCTTGCAATTCAATATAAATATCCTTATCGGCATCAATTGCAGCGGAAAAGGCATTATTTCCAACCGCTTGTTTAAGTACTTCGCCCAAAAGCATCGGCTGGCATTGTTTAATATCCATTGATACTGTTTTTTCGCCACGCAATAAAAGAAACGGTCTTAACTCTTTACTCATTCCGCTTATTGGTTGATGCACACGTCCCGCAAAGTCATCCACTGTGAAATACAGTTCGGGAAATTGTGAACGGTTTCTTATAAAGCTATTCCAATACGGCGATACTTCCATACCTTTTGGCATTTCCGTTTCACAAACACGATCCAACATCCAACGATGCAAATCAGTGAGCGGCTGGCCGTGTGGTTTAATTAGCGATATATCAATTTCCGAAACGCTTTCAACATTGTACTTATTCAGTCCAACGGTTTTAATCTGTGGCATTGCTTCAAGTTGTACCCTCGAAACGTGCCATCTCTTTAGCTCGGTATCTGATAGATAAAATGCATTACTAAATACTTCGCCCTTCCATCTGTTAGTAAGGAATTGTCTTGTATTGCAATATATTAAAAATTCATTCATTTTTTGTAAGTGTTTGATTATCAACAAATATAACTAAAATATAACTAAATATAACCTCGTTTATGTATCTAAGTGTCTGAATATCAATGAATATAACTAATATAACTTATATTTCTAAATAGAAAAAAAATAAATATATTATTATTATTCAAAAAAAACTACTTGTAAATTTAGTTATAGAAAAATATAACTTATATTAGTTATATTGCTTCATTATCAGTTAGTTACAATCGTTTTTATGTTATATTTTAGTTATATTTAGTTATATTCGTTCATTATCAGTTAGTTAGCTTGTATTTTCGTTTAATTGTACTGATATAAGGCTGTGAAACGTGCAATTCGGCTGCAATTTCGTTTTGCTTAATACCTTTTTTCAGCATCTCCAGGAATTTAAATGTTTTACCCTCCATGTTTACAAGTTCCGTTTTTTGCGGCAAAGGTATGTTTCGAATAAAGTAGTGGCATAAATCAATAGCATATTGCATTGTAATAGCATCCACATCTTCCACGTTTCTATTCGGCTCGGCAAGCTTAATAATTTGAAGTACCAACGCCAAACGTAAACAATGTATTTCCATCTTTGAAAGTGAGCTATTTAAAAAGTCATTGTTCGAAGTACGGATAATGTCGGTTAGATAATCACCGAAATTTTTAAATAATTCCTTTGCTTCAGGTGTTAAGTAAAGCGCAAAAACATCTCTCAAATCAGCTAAATGATTAATCAAATACGAATAATCAGCGGCAAGTTTATCATCGGGCAATAAGTCATTTTTATAGGCTCTTTGAACATCTAAACAAGTAACGTATAAAAAGCGGCTTGCAAGTCCATTCTCTTGCATTGCTTCGCTGCTTATTGTAGTCTGTAATACTTTCGGCTGTATTGTACCGATAATGTTTAAAAACGGCTTTGCAATGCGTTTAATATCATCTTTGCGGTTGATGGTCTTGTCTGTATT
>CAZEEN010000227.1:2065-4876 GCA_964511115.1 uncultured Paludibacter sp.
AAATTTCCGAACCAACCGCTTAACTCTTCATAAAAAATTGTACCAGCTCCATCGTTATTGTACAAAATATCTGTTAGTGCTTCGGGTGTCATATCATCGGCAAGTAACTGTTTGAAAAAGGGTTTTATCGGCTCTTCAAGCGGCGGTTTGTGCGATTTACAAAGTTTACATTTTGCCTTCCATTCCTTTATATCAGTACAGTATGTTTCGAAGTTCACACGGTCGATTATTTGCAGCGGTGCAAAAGCTCGTTTCAGTGGCTCGGTTTTACCCACGCCCGATGGTGTGTTTATAGCAATATAAAACTGTGGATAATTTGTATATTTCCCATCTTGCAAATAGATTTTCTTTTGCAATACCGAACCCGCCGCAACTAACATCGGAACGGCTGCCATCTCTATTGGAACGCCGTAAACCTTTGATATATTTTCAGCATATTTCAGAATAGTATTCGGCATCCCATTAATAGGAAATATATTTTTTTCCTTTAGTTCCGATGGTGTGAGCGGTGTTAAGTCTGTATATTGTATCATGCTTCACCCTCCCAAATTGATAGCTGATTTTCATTCGAAACATACCAATATAATTTACATTGATTTTCTAAACGAACATCTTTTATATTCATACCTTCCGAACGTAACACGGATATTGCTTTGAGGCTGTCATTAAAGCCACATAAAGCATTTAATTGCTTTGCTGTATACTTGTTCCCGCTAAGGAATAAAGCCTTTATTTTGGCAATTATAATAGTGCTATTCATAGTATTAAAAGTATTTGAATTCCGATTAATATTATCATGATAAAAACAAACGTAATGTTTGAAATATCAGTGCTTTTCACTATCTTTGCATCGGTTTGAGCGGCTGCCCTTTCGGGGGTGGTCGTTTCTGTTTTCATGCTCTTTGTTTAGAGGTTGCACATCTCGATACTGCCATACTAACATCAATACGTTTTTGTTTTTTAGCTTCCACCCATTTACTCAAATCATCAGCATTAAAAACAATACGCCTTCCAAATTTTTCCATTGGTATTTCGTTTCTCATTGCTAATTTGTAAATCTGTGAATCGCTACATTTATAGCCGATTGAATTTAAAAACTCTTTACCTTCATTAAAATCTAAATTTGTTTTTCTGATAGGTTTCGGAGCTTCCACCTTCATAAGATATTGTTGAATTGCATTACTGATTTTTTCTTGCAATTCGTTTTCTGTTAATAAAATTACTTGGTTCATTTTTGTATACCTTTGAATTTTTATTGCAAAAACCATTACTGCAGTTTTGGCTTTGCTCTCGGTACAAAGATACTGCATTAATCGTCATTCAATATCACTAAAACACTGTTATTCAATTACATAGTACGAACTAATAGGGTCGGACTTTTACAATAGCGAACACAAAAAAACCCTTAAACACACGGTCTAAGGGTTGAATGAATAGGGTCGGACTTTTACCCTATTTATTTTGTTTATCCATTACAATTATTCCATTAATACGTTTCAATAGTGTATTTGGTTTATCTTTTCGAATAGAAACATTCGTAATTTTAATATCTTTAAATGCTGCTTTTGCCGCTACAGTTTGATAATTTCCACAAATAGTACTGAATACATTTGCTGCCATTGTAGGGGTTCCAATCCAATCCATTTGAATAGGTGTTTCATATTTGGTGCTTCGATTAAACCAATACAACCATAAATCTAAATCTGTTTCTGCTAATTGCTTTTTGCTTACAAGTAACTGCATTATTTTAGTCAGGCTCTCATCTGAATAATTAGATTTAAACTTTGCTGGCTGGTTATTTCTTTTTTTGGCATAGGGTTCTCTTTCAATAATTTTTCGGAATAGGCTTATACGGTCATTCAAACTTTTAACTTCATTTTCAATTTTCAAACGTCTTCTTAATAATTTATGATTTTCAATACCTTTTTTTTGAGCTATTGTATCATTCAATTTTTTTCCGTTAATCTCTACTTTATCATCATACCAATAAATCAAATCATCTTCTTCTAAAGCAGTTAAGTATTTATTGTAATCATTTTGTGTTCTATCTTTGAGATGGTCAAAACTATTGCTTTGGACTTCAATCAGTCTTTTTTCAGTTTCAAAAATTAAATTATTAAGATAATTTTCTTTTTCTGAATTACTCATTGTCATGAGTTTATTTTCAATATCGTTTATATCGTATTTCATACCATTGTTTGTTTAGTTGTTTGTATTCCATAAAAGTAACGAATTGTATTTGATGCGTTCCTGTTTTGTATATTTGCCGATGTATCCTTTTGTCATAGTACTAATAGCGTGCCCTGTGGCTTGGTCTATGTAGCTTTCGGGTGTTCGGAGCTTCGCCAATATTGTTGTATAAGAATGTCGGCAATTATACGTACTAATGTCGGGCAATTTAAGCACACTGGTAACCTTTTTAATGCTTTTGTTAGTCAGTCTAATTACATTATGTATTTGTTTCTTATATTCAATCTCTGTATTACTGTCATTCAGAAACGGAAATATCAATCCTTTTGCCGATGGAGCGTTCCCCCACTTATCAATTATAGTTTGCATTTCGGGCAATATAGGAGCTACAATTTCAATTTTCTTTTTTGTAGTGCCGATGGTTTTTTTGCGATAAAAATATATTTCATTGTCGGAAATATCCGAAAACCGAAATCGCAAAATATCGCCAAAATTTGCACCATTACATAAATACGAAAATAGCCATAAGTCCCTACACATTTCAATCGTTTTTGTCGGGCAATTATATTCAGCTATTTTCTTAATGTCTTTAATTTCCATTGATAGCTCTCTACCTTCGCC
>CAZEEN010000228.1:0-1809 GCA_964511115.1 uncultured Paludibacter sp.
ATGTTTCGTGTATTTACGGCGTTAAAAGCAAAAGTTACATTTCAAGTGGAAATACCATGAAACTTACAAAAAAACCGAACTACTCCTTTATTTCAAGGCCAATTCGGTTTTTTTATGTCCAAATTTTTAAAAACTGTATATAAGAAAACCATAAATAAGTTGTATATTGTTGCAACTTTATATATCTTTGCAACATGATACGAACAATACAGGCATTCGGAGATTATTACGACCAATTTATGGATACGCTATCTGCATCCGAAAAAATGAAGGTACACTATATACTCGATATGTTGAAAGTACAAGAACGGATTAGTACAAAATTTGTAAAGCATATTCAGGACGGATTATTTGAACTACGTGTGGAATACAATAGCAATATTTACCGTCTATTTTTCATATTCGACGATGGACAAATTGTAGTATTATTTAACGGATTTCAGAAGAAAACGCAAAAAACGCCACAAAAAGAAATAACAAGAGCATTAAAGATAAGGGAGGATTATTATGAATTCAAAAGAACAAAAACCAATGCTTAAAAACATTGATACCGAATTGGATGAGCTTTATGGAAAAGAAGGAACGCCCCAAAGAGAAGCCTTTCGGCGTGAAGCTTATGCATACTGCGCCGGCCAAGTGATACACGAAATGCGAAAAGAAGAAAAAATAACGCAACAAGAACTTGCATTGCGTATCGGGGCAAATAAAAGTTATATTTCTCGAATCGAAAAAGGACTTATTGAACCTTCGGTTGGTACATTCTATCGAATTATAAACGCATTAGGTCTCAACATCGAAATTAATAAGCCTTTGGCGTAATAATTTGCCTCGCTTTATTTTTTACAGCATTCGGGGCGCGGCTTAAAGTCGCACTCCGAATGTGTATTTCGAAACTTGAAACGAGAAACAATTCTATTTAACTGGAGTATTTTTTAATGTTTCTACCAAATAATCCCAGAAAAGTTGCACGGTGGCAATGTTTACTTTTTCGTCGGGCGAATGTGGGTAACGAATGGTTGGGCCAAACGAAATCATATCCATTTTTGGGTAATGCGTTCCCAAAATACCACATTCGAGTCCGGCGTGGATAATCATAATTTTGGGCGTTTTGCCATATTTATTTTCGTAAACCGAAGTCATTTCTTTCAAAATTGGCGAATCGAGGTTTGGCTTCCATCCCGGATAACCACCAACAAACTCCACTTTTGCACCCGCTAATAAAAAGTTGCTTTCGATAATCGAAGCTAATTCGTCCTTGCGCGAATCCACCGAACTACGAAGCAACGAGCGCAACTCAATTGTTTTACCATTCGATTTAATAATAGCCAGGTTGTTAGATGTTTCGACAACTGTTGGCAATTCGGGAATAAAGCGATAAACACCATTGAAACAAGCTGTAACGCCATTAATCAAGTCGTCCTGAATTTCTTCGGGGATAAGTCCCGCGGGTAAAGCCACTTCCTCGGCAGTTAGCGAAATATTGTTTTCAACACCTGCAAATTCTTCTACAAAAAGCGTTTCCATTTCGTCAATCAAATCCATAATATCCTCTACGCCATCGGCAGGAACAGTGATTACAGCAAACGCCTCACGCGGAATGGCATTGCGCAAACTTCCACCATCAATGCTCGCCAGTCGGGCTTCGTATTCAGCTACAGCTGTTTTCAGGAAGCGGAACATCAATTTGTTAGCATTGGCACGTTGCAAATGAATATCCACACCTGAGTGACCGCCTTTCAACCCTTTGAGCGTAACTTTAAGCGCCACATCGCCTTCGGGAATTTCAGACTCGTTATAAGCAAAGGTAAT
>CAZEEN010000228.1:1909-4850 GCA_964511115.1 uncultured Paludibacter sp.
ACCATATCCATGTGCGACTGTAACACAACTGCTTTGCGGTTTTCCATGCCGGGAGTAGCAGGCTTGCGCACCAACACATTTCCTATTTCGTCGCGGAGGGTTTCTAAGCCCAGCGATTTACCATAATTTTCGAGAAAAGTACCGATTGCTTCTTTTTTGCCCGAAGGGCGAGGCACCTGTGTAAGGCTATAAAAATGTTTCCAGAGCGCTTTTGGCTCCAACTGAAGAATTTCACTCATAATTTTTTATTTGATGTTGTATATTTATACTGATTTTATTAACTGCAAATATCCGTATTTTTTTCGAGAAAACCAATTTAGTTAATGACTTTTATAAATGATAAAACGCAAAGCCCGACAAATAGTTGTCTGCGGCTTTGCGCTTCAGGAAAATAGTTAAAAACAGCCACCTATAACGGGTGATTATTCTTTCCCTGTAATTGTTATGTGATTGGAAGTAATATGTTGAATGTATATGGTATTTGAAACTACATCAATATCATAAATTATATACCAAGTTGTGTTTTTGTTTCGAGTATAATTAAAAACTTTCTTACCATATTTTTTATGAATTTCAAATTGAACATTGGCATGATAATTTGTTTTGTCAAGATTGTTACAAATGACGTGAATATCATCTAAATATGCCGATGCATGATTAAATTCTAATGGATGTTTTGGCCAGTTTATTAATCCCCAGAAAATTTCGGTCAAATCATGTTGTGCTTTTTCACTGTAATAAACCATTATCTTTGCATCTTTTCATTAATTCTTTTTTGATGCCCGAAAAAAACTCATCACCAGTCATATAACCTGCGGGTGGTGTATTATTTATTGTAGAACTTTCAAATTTGACAACCATCGGCTGCTTACGTAAGTTGGTCAAAATTCGTTTTCCAACTGGAGTTTCATCATTTATTAGTACGGTATGTATCATAAATATTTCTCTATAAAGGATTGAATGTGCAAATATACAAAACTTCTTTCTGATTGAATAACAATACACGCTGAAATATTGTTTGGTATAAAAAAACACCGCTGAACTTCAATAGATGAAATTCAGCCGGTATTATGATTTTTAAATATGCAAGTCTGGAGACTTCATATTAACTCGACGTAGGCAAAGAGCCGTACGCCGAGCATATAGTGCGAGATTACACAGTGAGTGGGGGCTTATTCTAAAATCTATTTACCAAAAATACCAGTAAAATGCAGCACAAGCAGCAACTACTCCAAGCGAGGCAATTACATCCCACTTGTTCCAGCTTTGTTTGATAAGCGCTTTGTAATCTCCTGTAAATGTGATAAATTCAATTTGTTGTGCTGTTGGTTTTTTAGTGAAGAATGACACAAAAACCATAAACAACATAATGAAAACAAGCAACCAGATTTCGAAAATCAACCAGTTTGTTTGCCAAAACCAAGTTGTTGATTCCCAGTACCATCCAGTCATTATATCTTTTCCTGTATTTGTAAAAATATTGGTGAGCAAACGTGCCATACCAATCAAAAAACCAACAATTAAACCAGCTTCACCGGCTTTTGGTGTGATTTTCTTTGAGAATATTCCCATTACAAATACAGCTACCATAGCCGGAGCGAGTAGCGATTGAATGCCTTGAAGATACGAATACAAACTTCCGAGACTCATCATAACCGGAATCCAGCCAATACCAAGTACAACTACTACAATGGTTGCAATACGACCAACTAAAACGTACGTGTCTTCGCTCTTGTTTTTGAACATGGGTTTGTAAAAATCTTCGGTAAACAGCGTGGCGCAAGAGTTGAAAAATGCAGCTAATGATGCTACTAAAGCCGAAATAAAACCGATAGTCACAATTCCTTTTACACCAGCAGGCAACACAAACTTAACCATTGCTCCAAAAGCAGTATCGGGATTGTCCAAGGTAAAGCCACTATCGGGGCGAGCAGCCAATGCTGCCGCTACCATACCCGGAATGAGGAACATAAACACGGGTAACAATTTGAAATAACCCGCAGCGATTGTACCTCTGCGAGCACGTTTCATAACCACATCACTCGATTCGCCTTTTGTTTGGCCCAAAACACGTTGCACAATGTGTTGGTCGGTAGCCCAATACCAAAAACCAATAATCGACGCTCCGATAAATACCCAAAATCCGGGATAATCGTCGTACAGTGGGTCACCCGTTTCGAGGTGGAATATGTGGTTAGTGCCATAAGCTACACCATCCGCTCCAACATTAAGTGTTTTTAGAATACTCAATCATTGCTGTCCAACCATTGGCAATGCTACCATCTCCAAGAGCTGCTAATCCTAAGAAAAGCACCAAAAACGAACCAATAATCAGAATTGGTGTTTGAATGGCCGATAATGTCATCACTCCTTTCATTCCGCCCAGCACAGTGAAAATTCCTGTTAAAACTATCAAGCCGATAGCACCGTACCAGAAAGGTAAACCAAGCAAGCTCTCCATAAAAATACCACCTGTAAATGCCGTAACACTCACTTTGGTAAGCACATAAGCAATAAGTGTAATGATGGATAACCACGAACCTGTAGCTGGTGTATATCGGTTTTTAAGGAAATCAGGCATGGTAATAATTTTGCCCAGTTTTACATTCATTAATTGGTAAAATGGCACAAAAAGCCATCCCAAAATAAGAATCATCCAACCTTGCATTTCCCAATGGGCCATACCAACACCTGCTTTTGCACCCGTTCCGGCAAGTCCTACAAGGTGTTCAGAACCAATATTCGCTGCAAAAATAGCTGCACCAATAATGTACCAAGGTTCCCCTTTTCCAAACAGGTAATCTTCGCTGTTAGCACCTTGCTGCTTGCGTTTATCCTTTTGTACCGAGCGCCACACAGCCCATGTTACTCCTAAAATTCCGACCGCGATAATTACCCAGTCGAGCCAAATAAATTCTTGTGAATTCCAATTCATAATATT
>CAZEEN010000229.1:0-4844 GCA_964511115.1 uncultured Paludibacter sp.
TCAGGAAAATTCAACATATTATCGGCGTTTAAAATGCCAACAATGCTCACGCGTTCAAAATCGAGTCCTTTTGTAACCATTTGTGTGCCAATAAGAATGTCAACTTTGTGTTGCTCGAAATCGGTAATGATTTTTTCGTATGCTTTTTTCGAACGGGTGGTATCCATATCCATGCGGCTAACTCGGGCATCGGGGAAAAGTAGTCGAATTTCGTCTTCAATTTTTTCGGTTCCAAATCCTTTTGTATTCAAACTGGGCGTTTTGCAAGCCGGACAAACATTTGGAATAGGTTCGGAATAGCCGCAATAATGACACGTTAGCGTGTTGAAAACCTTGTGAACAGTGAGACTTACATCGCAGTTTTTGCATTTTGGAACGTAAGTACAAGCTTTACACTCGATGTAAGGCGCATAACCCCTTCGATTCTGAAAAAGTATAATTTGTTCTTTATTGTCCAATGCTTTTTTTATACGCATGAGAAGTTCATCCGAAAAATGACCTTCCATGCGCTTTTTATGATACGCTTCTTTGGTGTCGACTACCAAAAAATCAGGTAATTCCATATCTTCGTGTCGCTTATCGAGCTGCACAAGTCCAAATTTTCCGGTTGTGGCATTAAAGTAACTTTCAACCGAAGGTGTGGCAGTGCCCAACAAAGTTTTAGCACCATGCATGGTTGCCAATACAATAGCAGCGTTACGTGCGTTATAGCGCGGCGCAGGGTCGTATTGTTTGTAGCTCGATTCGTGCTCTTCGTCCACAATGATTAGTCCGAGTTTCCGAAATGGCAGAAACACAGACGAGCGAACGCCAATAATCACATCGTAAGTTTTATCGTTCAATACATTATTCCAAATTTCCACCCTTTCGGCATCCGAAAATTTAGAATGATAAACGCCCAATTTATTTCCAAAAACGCGTTTAAGTCTTGTAGTTAGTTGAGTGGTAAGTGCAATTTCAGGAACAAGATATAGCACTTGAGTTCCTTCTTCAATCGCTTTTTTAATAAGATGAATATAAATCTCCGTTTTTCCACTGGATGTAATTCCGTGAAGCAAAACTACTTGTTTTTCAGTAAATTGCAAATTAATTTCTTGCAAAGCAGTTTGTTGACTTGGGTTTAACGAAAATATTTCCTGTGTGTCGGTTGCTGCAATATCTAAGCGAGATATTTCTTTTTTATAGAGTTCAAAAATATTTTTTTCTATCAATCCATTCAAAATTGCCGCGCTAGCTCCTGATTTATCAAGCAATTCTTTTTTTGTTACTTCTTTTCGTTTGGTGGGTAGTAAAAATTTAGAGAGGTCTATAAAAGCCATTAATAAATCCAATTGTTTTTTTGCTCTAGCCAAGTCATCAAATGCTTTACGCAATAACGCTTCATTTTCTAAATCAGCATTCAATCGAATAAATGTTTCGGTTTTAATCCTGAATTTTTCGGTTAACTCTTCATTAACCTCAATAGCATTTTTTTCTAAAAGCATTTTTAAAGTTGGAAGAACGCTAATAAGCTCAGTTGCTTTGTTTAGCATCTCTACGGTTACTGGTCTTCCATCTGATAAGGCATCCAAAATACGTTGTTCTTTGTCGCTCAATACGGCATCGGCTTCAAAATCGGGATTGATGCAAACCAGGGTTTCGCTTTCGAGTTTCATACCTGCCGGCACAGCAGCTTGATATACATCGCCCAAACATGCCATATAGTATGTCGAAATCCAATCCCAAAATTTGAGTTGAGGGTATCTGAGAATTGGCTGATTGTCCAATAAGCAAATTATTTCTTTTATTTCGTAAGCTAACTCCGGTTTGTGGGTGTGCAAAAGTGAAACAATGGCCGTGTACATTTTTCGTTTACCAAAAGGAACCACCACACGCATTCCTATCCGTATTTGTTCCGACCAGTCGGTAGGAACTGCATACGTAAAGCTAGCTTTTAGTGGCAATGGTAAAATTACGTCAATATATTTCATCTATTTGTTCGGTATTGTTCGATTACAAAGATACACAATAATCAAATTAAATTCCTATCGTTTGTTTGAATTAAATAAGTAAAGATATTTAATGATATATTTTAGTTATGACCCCCAAACCCCCAAATGGGGGCTTTAAAACAGAGTCTTTGAGGTTAAATTATTTCAAGACGATTCAGCATCGCACTATTAAGCCCCCATTTGGGGGTTTGGGGGTCATAAAATAGAAATAAAAAATATATCAATAATAAATTCGACTTACTTATATGGATGGTTGTTCCGAAATATTTGTTAATTTTGCAGATAGCTTTTCAATAGCGTATTTTTATTGTAATCAATTAATAATCAAGGATAAAATGTTTAAAACAAATCAGTATTTCGATGGAAAAGTAGTTTCTATCGGTTTGGAATCGGCAGAAGGAACTGCCACAGTAGGCGTTATGCAAGCAGGCGAATACGAATTCGGTACTTCTTCAATGGAAGTTATGACCGTTATTTCGGGTGAATTAACCATTCAACAGCCAGGCGAAACCGACTGGAAAACGTATAAAAAATTTGAGAGTTTTGTAGTTGCTAAGGACGTGAAGTTTAAAGTGAAATGTACGCAGGACACTCCCTATCTGTGTTTATATAAATAATAAATCATATTAAATTAATGGAAAAGCGCAATGTTTACATCTGAAACAATGCGCTTTTTTCCTTCTTATTTCTCATCTAGAATTTTTTGTTTTTGAGTATTATAATCATTTTCTGTAATTACTTTCTCATCTAACAACTGCTTTAGTTCTTTTAAACGATCTACTTTGGGGCGTAAAGGTGATATGTTATTTTCTACAGGAAGTTCATTTTGATTATTATTTAACAACGCTGAGGGCACAAGCTCATAAGTATGAGAGTCTTGATAATCCATTGTCCACAACCAAATAGGCCAAATAAAAAAACCACCTACAAATGTTCCTACGTTGAATTCTCCATCGCGTCGAATTTTGGTATATATTGGCTCATAACCTTCTTTGATAATATCAATATCTAAAGTCGTAAATGACACCCTCGTATCAACGTGCAAATAGGGTGTTTTACCTACAGGTTCTCCATTGATATAAACTTTTGCACCAGATGGTATTGATTTAATCATGGTTGAGCTCACACATCCTGAAAAAATTACAATTGCTATTGTCATAGCAAAAAGGGTTTTGAAGGATAATAATTGTTTCATTGGATTTTTTTTGATTGTTGTTGTTTTTTTTATCGATAAACAATAATAATGCCAAAAATACATCTTATTTAAATGAAAAAATAAAAAAACAGTCGCAGAGTTTTCCACGACTGTTTTCATTTTGAATTGATTTTGAAATTACAATAAGGATTAATCCTCTTCTTTTTTCGAAGCTTCGTATTCTTTTAGCAATTTGTCCTGAATATCCATTGGTACAAGTTCATAACTTGCAAACTTCATACTAAACGAAGCACG
This sequence comes from uncultured Paludibacter sp., assembly GCA_964511115.1. Taxonomy (GTDB): domain Bacteria; phylum Bacteroidota; class Bacteroidia; order Bacteroidales; family Paludibacteraceae; genus Paludibacter. The sequence goes on from CAZEEN010000229.1 coordinate 3,442, forward strand.
ACCTCCTGTAAGCGAACTCAAAGTGGTAGAGTAACTGCCTAATTCTTTTAAAGGCATTTTTGCGGATAGTTTTTCATATCCTTTTTCGCTTTCCATACCCATAATTACAGCTCTTCGTCCTTGTAAGTCGCTCATTACATCGCCTAAGCGGTCGGAAGGAGCCTGAACTACCACATCATAAATCGGTTCAAGTAATTTCGGACCGGCTTCTTTAAATGCAGCCGAAAATGCATGACGACCAGCCAAACGGAATGAAATTTCATTTGAGTCAACCGGGTGCATTTTACCGTCGTAAATAATTACACGTACATCGCGTGCATACGAACCAGTTAGCGGGCCTTGCTCAATGCGATCCATAATACCTTTCAGAATTGCCGGTACAAAACGCGCATCGATTGAACCTCCAACTATACTATTAATAAGCACCAATTTGCCTCCCCAGTCCAATTCATACGTTTGCGTATCCCGATTGCTTATTTTATATTCCTGACCGCCAAAACGGAACATTTCTGGTGCTGGCATTCCATCGAAGTATGGCTCAATAATCATATGAACTTCACCAAACTGACCTGAACCACCCGATTGCTTTTTGTGTCGATAATCGGCACGTGCACTTTTGGTAATTGTTTCGCGATATGGAATTTTTGGCTCTTTGTATTCAATCGGAATTTTATCGTTGTGTTCAACTCTCCATTTTAGCGTACGTAGGTGAAATTCGCCTTGTCCGTAAAGTATCGTTTGTTTTAACTCTTTCGATTGCTCAATTATCCATGTAGGATCTTCTTCGTGCATTCGGGTTAGAATTTCACTCAGCTTTTCTTCGTCAGCTTCCGAAACTGCTCTAATTGCCCTACGATATTTGGGGTCAGGATATTTAATTTCTTTGAAATCGTAGTCACAGCCTTTTACATTCAATGTATTTCCGGTACGCGTATCCTTCAACTTTACTGTTGCGCCAATATCACCAGCTACCAATTCTTCTACTTTAGTTCTAATTTGACCAGCTACTAAAAAAATCTGACTCAAGCGTTCCTTCGAACCGCGATCCACATTGACCAAGTCTTCGCCTTCTTTCACTTTTCCACTCATTACTTTAAAGTATGATACTTCACCAATATGAGGCTCAACACTTGTTTTGAAAACATAAATACTTGTTGGGCCTACTGCATCAGGAGCTACTTCTTTGCCATCGGCAGTTTGAGGTTTTTTAGTGGCACTTACGCTTGGAGCAACGTTGCCCACAAATTCCATTAATCGACGCACACACATATCTTTGCCGGCACTAACGCAAAAAACAGGGAACATATCGCGGTGCAACATGCCTTTTTTAATTCCAATACGCATTTCATCTTCAGTAAGAGAACCTTGGTCAAAGAATTTTTCCATCAGTTCTTCATCGTGCT
>CAZEEN010000230.1:0-2785 GCA_964511115.1 uncultured Paludibacter sp.
AAAAAAAATGCCCTGATTTTTAATAAAAAAATCAAGGCAAATATAAGTTATTAGTTTGAATAAAATCAGCTTTGCATATAGATTATTCAAACATATTGCGTACTCTTGAAAAGAAATCACGCGAAGCGCTGTTACTCGGTTTTACATTAGGCGATTGACCTAATTTTTCGATTACTGCTTTTTCGTCCTTATTTAGATTTTCGGGAATGTAAACGCCAATATTTATCAGCAAATCACCTGTTCCGTAACGGTTTACACTTGGTAATCCTTTTCCACGCAAGCGCAAAACTTTTCCGGGTTGTGTGCCTGGGTTTATGGTTACTTTTACTTTGCCATCCACCGTTGGAACTTCAACCGAACCGCCAACTATTGCAGTTGGTAATGTAAGTAAAAGATTGTATATCAAATCATTTTCGTCGCGAATCAATTCAGGGTGCGCTTCTTCTTCCACCAATACCAACAAGTCACCATTTACACCACCACGACGAGCAGCATTTCCTTTTCCACTCATCGAAAGTTGCATACCTTCCATTACACCAGCCGGAATGTTGATGGTAATAACTTCATCTTCGCGTACCATACCTTCGCCACTGCAATGCACACATTTATCGCGAATAATTTTTCCTTCGCCACCGCAAGTTGGACAATCGGATGAAGTTTGCATCTGTCCAAGTATCGTTTGCTGAACGCGCGTTACTCTACCAGAACCATTACAGGTTGTACAAGTTACCGGTTGTGAGCCATGTGCAGCACCTGTACTATTACAGTGCGAACACATTACAAATTTCTTTACTTTGATTTTTTTCTCAACACCGGTTGCAATTTCGGCAAGATTTAATTTCACTTTTACGCGCAAATCCGATCCTCGACGCGTTCGTTGTCCGCCTCCACGTTGACCACCAAATCCACTAAAACCACCTCCGCCACCAAAATGACCTCCAAAAACATCCCCAAAGTGCGAGAAAATATCGTCCATGGTCATTCCACCACCTCCGAATCCACCTCCTCCGGCAGCTCCACCTACACCTGCATGTCCAAACTGGTCGTATCGTTGGCGTTTTTGAGGGTCGCTCAAAACTTCGTAAGCCTCAGCAGCTTCCTTGAAGTTTTCTTCCGAAACTTTGTCGCCAGGATTTTTGTCAGGGTGGAATTCAATTGCTTTTTTGCGGTACGCTTTTTTAATTTCGTCTGCTGTAGCTGATTTCGATACCCCTAATATTTCGTAAAAATCTCTTTTTGTCATTATTTTGATGTGTTAATGTGAAAATAGAGATTAAGAAAATGTGAAAATGAGAAAATAAGTTGTGTAATTCATATTTTCCTAATTTCTCATTCTCCAACTACTACTTTCGAAAAACGTATTACCTTATCATTGAGCGTGTAACCTTTCGAAACGCAATCAACAATTTTACCTTTCAAATCCTCAGCAGGAGCAGGTATGGTTGTTATCGCTTCGTGCAAATCAGTGTCGAATACTTCGTTCATATCAGGAATTGCTTTTACGCCATTTTGCATTAAAAATGCTACGAACTTGTTGTAAATCAAATCCACACCTTCTTTTACAGCAACTACATCTTCCGAAGTTTCCATCGCCTTTAGTCCACGTTCGAAATCGTCGACAAGTGGTAACATATTGGATAATAAGCTTTCACCGGCAGTTTTAATTAAGTCCATGCGCTCTTTCAATGTACGTTTGCGATAATTATCAAATTCGGCCATTAGGCGCAAATTTTTATCGTTCAAATCTGCACACTTTTGTGTTAGCTCTTCTATTTGTTGTGCCGTAACATCTGAGTTTTCAGTTATTTCTTCTTGCTGTGGAGTGTCAATAGTTTCATTTTCAACAGTTTCCTGTTTTACTTCCGGAGCTTCTTCGGTATGTTTTTGTTTCTTCATAATTCAAAAAAAAATCGCTTATTTGTTTGCCTGCTTGCATCAATAATTTTGCCATACGTATAAAGTAATACCAAATGGCAGTTAATGTGGCAGAATGTCAGTTTTTTGTAATTTAAAATCTTAATTTTATGACAATTTTCAGTCACACAAAGCATACAAATCAGCTCTGGGATTTACAATTAGCAAAGGAATGCTAGATTTTCGGATTAAATGTTGTTCGCGCGGTCCAAACAAAATGTCATCCAGTCCGTAATCGCGCGAGGCGGTAATGATAATCAATCCAGCTTTTAATTCAATTGCCTTATTTACAGCCTCTTTATCCACTTTAAAACTATCACCTTTCGCTTTCTCAACCTGCACATTCAGGTCAAACTTATTAAAAAGCTCTTGCATTCGTTCTACATTGGTAGCTGCTTTCGAACCGTAATCGTTGGCTTGTAAAATATGAATTTCCGAATTACAAAAGCGCCCAAAAGCACTTGCAAACTGCGCTTTTTCGACTTCTTCTTCTAAAAAATTGACTGGTAATAGTATTTTATTGGTACGTAGATTCTCAAACGAATTTTTAAAAATAATATATGGAATGCGTAACTCGCGACAAGCATTCAGTAGTTGTTGTATCTTACGCGCTTTATTTTCAATAAGTTGAATAAATAAAAATGAAACTTCCTTTTCTTCACAAAAATCATTGAGTTGATTTAAACAAGTATCAAAATCTGCAATAGCACACTCCTTACCAAGCATTTTGGCAAGTGATGAGGCACTGTCTTCTAATGCCTGCGAAGTATTTTTATCCTTTATGAGACAAACAACCATTTTTTTTAAATTTTATCTTGTAGAGACGGGGCGCGCCCCGTCTCAGTTAATTGAAAATTCAGATTGGCGCGCC
>CAZEEN010000230.1:2885-4826 GCA_964511115.1 uncultured Paludibacter sp.
GGCGCGCCCCGTCTCAGTTAATTGAAAATTCAGATTGGCGCGCCATAAAATTTAGACGGGGCGCGCCCCGTCTCTACTCTTGAAAATATACCCGTTTTACACGGCGTGAAACACTTGTTAAAATTTCGTAGGGAATAGTTTTGAGCCAGCCTGCTACTTCCGAAATGGTGAGATTGTCACCAAATATTTCTACTTTGTCGCCTTCAGAAGCTTCAATATCAGTAACATCTACCGTAATTAAATCCATCGACACGTTGCCTATCACTTTGGCTCGTTTGCCGTTAATCAAAACTTCGCCCACACCATTGCTTAGCTTGCGGTCGAAACCATCGGCGTAACCAATTGGCAAAATGGCAATTCGTTTATCTTTGTCAACAATGCCTTTGCGACTATAGCCCACCGTTTCGCCTGCCTTAATCGTTTTCAGTTGTAAAATCACGGTTTTCAAGGCGCAAACCTGTTGCAAATTTACATCCGGCAGCGTACTGATACCGTAATGGCCTATGCCTAAGCGCACCATGTCGAACTGAAACTCGGGAAAGCGTTCTGTTCCGGCCGAATTTAAAACATGGCGCATGATATTGTGCGAAAAAGCGTTTTCAATTTTATCGGCACATTGTTGAAATACAGCAACTTGCTGTTTGGTAAAGCCATCAAATTTTTGTTCGTCGGCACCTGCCAAATGCGAGAATACCGAACGAACTTTTACTTGTTGCTGATTGCGAAGTACTGTAATAAGATTTTCAATATCAGCCTCTTCGAAGCCTAAACGATGCATGCCGCTATCTATTTTAAGATGAATTGGATAATCTGTTATTCCTTGCTTTTCGGCAGCTAAAATAAAATTTTGTAATAACCGAAAACTGTAAATTTCGGGCTCTAAGTTATGGTCGAAAATCAATCCAAAACTGCCCTGCTCAGGATTCATAACGGCTATCGGAATGCGTATGCCTTCGCGGCGAAGTTCGGCACCTTCGTCGGCAACGGCAACTGCTAAATAATCGCAACGATGATGTTGTAGTGTTCGCGCCACTTCCACAGCACCACTACCATAAGCAAACGCTTTTACCATACACATCACCTTTGTTTCGGGGCGAAGTTTGGAACGGAAATAATTCAAATTGCTAACTAAAGCATTCAAATTTACTTCCAATATTGTTTCGTGGGCTATCAATTCGAGCTTTTCGGATATAGTTTCGAACTGAAAACTACGCGAACCTTTGAGTAGAATAACTTCATTTTGCAGTTCATGCAGCAAAGGCGATTTCAAGAAGCTTTCGGTATCGGCGAAAAATGCACTTTGTAGATACGAAAACTGATTGCCGTGTTGTGATATTTCGTTTCCAATTCCAATGAATCGCTGAATATCTTTTGTGCGTATTAAGTTGCTTACAGTAGCATACAAGTCGTTACTCGACTGCCCACTTTGTAAAATATCGGATAATATTAAAGTGCGATTTGTTTGCGAAGTAGTAGATTGTTGATTCAAAAAATCGAGTGCAATGCCAAGTGAGTTCAAATCGGAATTGTAACTATCGTTAATTATCAGACAGTTACGAATACCTTCTTTTACTTCGAGACGCATGCCAACGGCTTCCAATTGCTTTATTTTTTCAGAAATAATTGCCGGTTCAAATTCTAGATACAACAATACAGCCACACATTGCAATGCGTTTTCGATGGATGCATCGTCGCTAAAAGGAATTTCAATTTCAAATCCAATATTTTTATAACGAATGTGGGCAATAGCATTTTTAGGATGCTTTTCAATACCGGCAATGCGCATCGTTGCCGTATCATTTTTTCCCCAACTAAACAGTTTCCCTTTAAAGTTAGATTGAGCAATCGAAATTTCAACTACCTTATTATCTGAATTATAGATTATTATTTCAGCATTTTTAAATAATTTGATTTTCTCGGCACATTTTTGTTTTAAGCTAT
>CAZEEN010000231.1:0-4800 GCA_964511115.1 uncultured Paludibacter sp.
TCAATAAATCATTCACGCGTTTTTCAATCGGCGCGTTGGGATTTTTATAAAGCATTTTTCTGTTTTCAAATTGTGCGAGCGCGATAATGTTAACCCAAGAAAACCCCATGATTATTAGATACTTAAATTTACTTGACATTTATATTTATATAATTAAATTAGTTAGCAAAAATGATACTGAAAAAACGTTTTAAAGTCTGCGACGTTTAAAAGTTTTTCCAAACAGTTACAGCTCCTGGCGCAAGCGTTTTTTCACCCAACACAATTTGTTGATTTGTTGTTAATTTCAACTCGTAATTCTCCGACGAATAATTCACTGCTACCCAATATCCGTCACGCCATTCCACAAAAACATAATCGGGTAAATCGAGAATTTGGGCGCCTACTGTTGTGTAAAGTTTTCGCAAAACAGCCTCCTCCAATCCTTTATCTTTCGATTCCACACCGACATAAATCACTGTACCTTTTCCTAAATTTCGTTTTATTACACATGTTTTTCCAACATAAAACTGGTCGGTGTATGTAGCCCATGTTTCGGTGTTCTTTTCAGGCAAAAGAAAATCGCCCCACACATTCCACTGAAATTTTTCACTACCAAAACTTATGTTTCCTATTTCGCTTGGCGGCAATTGGTCGAAACCGTCGATTTTAGCACCTATCAAATTCCAAATAGGTTTTTGAAGCATCGTTTGCCACAAATGACTGTTATTGTCTTTCATACCTGTACGCACCGAAAGTACCAAATGTCCGCCATCGCTCACGTATTTTGTCCATTTGCGAATCACCGTTTCGTCCACCATTTCGAAAGCTGGTGCTACCATAAAAGGATATTTTCGCACATCAAAACTGTCTGTTTCGGCAATAAAAGTTACGGGGCAAGCCATGGATTTCAACTTTTGGTAGTAGCTATAATAATGTCGCCACGTATCCCAGGAGTTAGTTACTTTGGTGGTTTCCATCGACATCAAATTGTCTTGTTTCCACAGAAAAGCAGTTGTTCGCCCAGCTACTTCGGCAGGAATTTGAACTGATTTTGAATTAATTTTCAGCGCATTAATTTCTTTAATGGACTGTACATATTCTTGTCCACCTGGCGATACCGTTACACCATCGGTTTCCATAATTCCTTTGTGAAACTGCTCGCTGCCAAACAACGGTTGACGAAAACGATAGGTGCAAATAAACTTTTCGCCCAGCCCAAAGCAATGCCAAATCCACATACGCACCGCACCCGGAAGTGGTTGTGCGTTCCATTGTCCCCAGTTAATTTGTCCGGGCTGCAATTCCATAATGCCTGTAAAACCTTTTTGCGAACGCGCCATTTCGCCCGAAAACGAGAGCTCCATGCCACTGCCCAAACGGAAACCAAAATCGCCAGTTGGAGCATCTAAATAGGTGGAAAGCAAATACATGGTATGCGAAGCAAAGTCGAGGTCGTTACGACTGCGAAATAAATCGACCGAAGGCAGAAAACGATAATAGGCAAAATTGGTAGTAATCCATTGATTGGGCGAAATACTTGATCGTAATAAATTAGATTGAAAACGGAGTGCGGCAGCTAAAGCATCAGCTGTGTAGCGTTTGAAATCAAGAAAAACGTGCGGATTAGAATTGTGGTTTTTTACATTCGGAATCGCAATTTGCTCGAAATTATTGTAAGTAAAACTCCAGAAAGCTGCCCCCCAAGCTATGTTGAGTTTATCAATCGTACTGTATTTTTTCTTCAACCACACCCTAAAATCGGTTTGTGCAAAATCGGAATAATCATAAAAGCCTTCGATATGCGGTTCATTATCAATTTGCCAACCACATACTGCTGGATTTTTCCCGTAACGACGAGTCATCTCGTCCACTACTTTTTTGATATAAGCCTGATAAATAGGATTTGCCCCATTGGCATTCAAGCGCATACCGTGGTTAACCGTATAACCGGCCTCATCTTCGACCAAAATTTCGGGGTGTTTCTGGGTAAGCCATGCTGGTGGACATGGACTTGGTGTACACATAATCACTTTCAATCCATATTTGGCAGCCAGTTCCACATTTTTATCCAACCACGCGAAATCAAATTTTCCTTCCTCTGGTTCTATTCGTGCCCACGCAAACTCAGCAAAATGGGTAAATTCAAAACCCAGTTCAGCCATGCGTTTCAGGTCACGCTCCCACTGACTTTGGTCCCAGTGTTCGGGGTAATAGTATGCACCCACGGGCATTACAGATTTGCCGAGATTTAATTTAGTAGCAATTTGGCAATGCGCAGAAAGCACAATGAGAGAGAAGAATACATAAAAAAGTGTTTTTTGCATGGTAAATTCAGAATAAGGTCTTCTACAAAAAAAATCGACTAAACTACTAATCAGACGGATTTTTTTGGGTTATACCTTAAATCAAAACCAAACAAATTGAGGTATTTGTACTATTTTTACGTCTAAAAGTTTGAAACATTAAATATAAACCATGACCGCATATATTCGATATGTTTATATTTTCCTTTTTTTAGCATTTCAAAGTTCATTTTACGGACAGAAAGTGATGGCTATTTCGGGAATGGAAATACAAACCAAAAATGACCAAATTAAGTATATTGATTCAATTGCTTTTCTATGCACCGATACCGTTTACCGAGAATACATGCAAGGTAGAAAAATCAACCGAAATGAACCTGCGAAAGCGGTACTATCATTATTGGATAAAAAGGTAAATTTGGTATTGAAAAATTTATCGAAAGTGCCTTCCAATAAAGAAACCGTAATGATTTGGCAAGTTTACAATATGGGCTATATTATTCAAACCAACAAAGGGAATATTGGAATTGATATTCATTGTCGCGATGCCAAACGATTTGCAAAACACATGGACGCACTACTAATTACGCACGCTCATTCTGACCATTATAGTAAAGATTTGATTGACGAAATGAAAAGACTCCACAAGCCGATAATTAGCAATTGGGTGGATAACGAATACAAAACAGACACCGTAAAAACTTTTTTAGTTCGGAATTTCAATATCACTACGCGTTTGGGCGACCATTATTTTTGGAAAACCGAAAGTAACAATGATATGTTGATGTTTGAAATAGCAACCAATGGCGTAAAAATTCTGCATACAGGCGACAATAGCAGTTTGGCGAAACTGGAAGATTCTAAGAATATTGATGTATTTATTCTCCATCACGACATTATTCCAACGCTCCCCAAAGCTGTGGCTTTAGTGCAGCCCAAACAGACAATTATATCCCACGTTATGGAATTGGCGCACCACCGCTATGCGAACGGATATCGATGGACATACTCACATGCAATGGAAAAACAAAAATTAATTCCCAACGAAAATAGTATTATTCCTTTTTGGGGAGAGGTAGTGAGGTTAAAATGATTTGTTTTTGATTTTAAAATTATAGATAATCATCATATAAAAATTTTTATTAATTGTAAAAAGCAATTTGATTAACCCGTCAATGCTTCCCTTTTAACTCAAAATTTAGCACACCTCCTTTTACAATATCAGCGTGATTGAGAGTGTATCGCTTCAACGTTTTCCCATTTAATTGCATTGCTTTGATATACAAATTTTTATCACTTTGATTTTTGGTGGCAATTACAAACTCCTTACCTGAATAAAAATTGGGATTGAGTTCAATAGTTACTTTGTCGAAAACGGGACTGCTCAGCTGATAATTCATATTGCCCGGACAAGTGGGGTAAAAGCCCATCATGCTGTACATTAGCCAACTGGACATAACGCCACAATCGTCATTTCCGGGCAATCCAGCAGGTGAATTGTTGAAATTTTTGCGCAGTGCAGCACGTACTTCTTTCTGCGTACGCCACTCTTCATTTTTAACAAGATTAAAAAGGTAGGGATTGGCAATGTCTGGTTCGTTGACCATGCTGAAATAAGCACTATCAAAACTCATTTGAAGTTTTGCCACAAATGCCTTATCACCACCAATTTTCTTTTTTAGCCACTCAAAATCATTGGGCGAAAAAAATAAATAATGCCAAGCATCGCCTTCTACAAAGCCCGGATTTCCGGGATAGAATTTCTTGCTTGTCATGATAGGAGTGAAATTAGCCATAAACGATCCATCCTGCATACGAGGGCGGAGAAATTTTGTATCGTTGTCGAAATTGTTTCTATACAGTTGCGATTGTTTCAAAAACTTCTCATAGTCGTCATTCTTTCCAGTTGCTTTGGCAAACTGTGCCAAATTCCAGTCCGCTATGGCGTACTCCTGAGCCGTTGCCACACTTCCCCACACCCCTCTGGAATCCTGAGGTATAAATCCATATTTCAACAAGCTGTCTAATCCTGGGCGAAGCGGATTGCTCCCCTCAGGGGTGACTGCACCTTTGCGCATGGCCTGGTAGGCCAAATCGGTATCGAACTGATTTACCCCACGCAGATACGAATCAGCAATAACCGGAATGGACGGGTCGCCCATTTACCGCAAAAATTACCTACGGAATGGTAGCCTTCATATTCAGTATCGGACACTTGCTGTATCATACCTCCTTTGGTGGGGGCTAAACATAAGCCTACATTCATCAAAATTGAATGTGCACCTTGTGGAAAAGTGTATCGATGCAAAGCACACCGCTTGGTGGCAGTGATTTCTGCGATAATACCGGTGGTGTCTAAACGAACTTTGTAATATCCAGGGTGAGCTACCTCCTGAGAATAACGACTCAGGTACTTCTTTGGATGAAAGATGTCAATTTGGGTTTTAGTAGGCATTACAGCGAGTATTCCTAGAGCTGGACATCCTGCGCCACTAATACCTCCATGTGTAAAACC
>CAZEEN010000232.1:0-4665 GCA_964511115.1 uncultured Paludibacter sp.
ACATTTTTTTTTGCTTTTATAGAGTCGTGAAAAACCACAATCGAACCTTTGCGTAGCTGTTTTTTTATTGTAACAAAAACTTGTTCCGGTGTCAGTTTTCGGTTGTAATCGTGCGTTATTACATCCCACATTATAATCCGATAATCACGTTTTAAAGCGCCGATTTGCTTGTAGGTGATTTGTCCGTGTGGTGGACGAAATAAATCACTGTCAATAAATTGCGAAGCTTTTTCTACATTGCTCAAATATTCAGCCGTATTATAACTAAAACCTTTGATATGGTTATATGTATGATTAGCTGTTCTGTGGCCTCTGTTACGAATATCGTTGTAAATTTCCGGATATTTTTTTACATTTTCACCCACACAAAAAAACGTTGCTTTCCAACCGTAACTATCAAGTATATCAAGTACTTGCGGTGTAACTTCAGGTATAGGACCATCGTCGAAAGTAAGATAAATCACTTTCGACGATGTTTTTTTTTGCCAAAGTACATTTTTGCCGAAAAACGGTCGAAAAATACGTGGAAACTGTACGTTCATTACATATCTACCCCTTTGGTATAATTCATATAAATTGGCAGGTATTTGTCCATAATGCGTTTTTGTTTTTCTTGATCGCAAATGCGTAATACCTGATTCAGAACAGCCAAATTATGACTGATTCGATTATTTACGCTATTCTGTTGCATTTTTGTCAGGCTGAAATACCAACTTAGGTTTTCAACTGCATTTTTGGCAACGGCTTCCATTATAGCATCTCCTTTTTGAGATTCACCCAATTTGTAATAATATTCAGCTAACATAGTCGAAATATAATCGTGCTGAACAGTAGTGCCCGGAATCATTTTTTCGCAATAATCCAACGCTTTCAATGCTTTTACCGAATCGCCTTCGTTGTACAATGCAGCTACCAATTGCGAGAACATCATACGGTGTGTGCGGCACATGCGCATTGTGTTTTCGTCAAGGTAAACTTTTGGATCACTGATGTTTCCGTAGCGGAATTTTGTCATCATGTTATCGTACATCTCTTTGGTATTTACGCCCGAACCAGCACCTTTTGCGCCAATTGGCAGAATTTGATAGGCCAATCCCGTCAATTCAAAATGATCGCTCATTCCCAAATAATAATCGTCGCCAACCGTAACTGCAAAATACATTGGGCGTTCCCAGTTATTTGTACGCAACATTTCGAGAATCATTAATTCACTTTTGGTCAATCTACGTTGTGTTAAGTCAATATTAATTTGCGGAATAATTTCAGCAGCACGTTCGACAGGTAATGCACCAGCTTTTAATACTTGATTTGCATCAATTGGCAAAAATAATTGTTTGGTTGGGATAAATCCTTCACCTTCAACATCTTTAAACTGACCACGTTTCAACAGAAAATCGTATGCAGTATTTATGTCCAATGGTTCTTTAATTTGTTCTTCTATCCACACCACTTCGTTTTTACCCGATACATAGTCGGCAGGAGTCCACGATATAGGTAGCGGTGCCGATTCGTATGCTGCACGTTTCATTTGGTCGATATACCAATCGGTTTGTAAGTAACTCAAGTTACATACGCGCACATCGGTTCGGTTACCTTCTACTTCCTGATTGTACCAAAGAGGGAAAGTATCGTTGTCGCCATTTGTAAAAATAATCGCATTTGGCTTTATTGAAGCTAAATAATTTCCACCAAAATCACGCGCTACATAACGGTTGCTACGGTCATGGTCATCCCAGTTTTCGGAAGCCATAAGCGCCGGAACACCTAAGGCAGCAATGGCAACCAAAGCGGCAGCAGCTGTTTTAGGCATGTATTTGTCAATCATTTTTATAATGCCAAGTACGCCTAAGCCAATCCATATAGAGAATGCATAGAATGAACCAGCATAAGCATAGTCTCGTTCGCGAGGTTGGTAAGGTGTTTGATTTAAGTAAATTACAATGGCCAAGCCGGTAAGTACAAATAGCAACATGGTAACCCAAAATCCATGACGACCTTCTTTGCCACCATAAAATTGAAAGACAATTCCAAATATACCAAGTAGTATTGGTAATAAATAGTATTTGTTCATCCCTTTATTGTCAGCTAGTTCCGATGGTAAATTGTCCTGATTTCCAACCAAATAATTATCAATTAATTTGAAACCGGTTATCCAGTTACCACGGTCAATTTCGCCATGCCCCTGAATGTCGTTTTGTCGTCCGGCGAAGTTCCACATAAAGTAACGCCAATACATAAACCGAACCTGATAATCGAAGAAAAATTTCAAGTTTTCGCCAAAAGTAGGCTTATTTTCCGTTTTTTGCTGTCCGCAATAATCAAATGTAACAGGTGTTCCGCTTATATCGGCCCACTGTTTATAAGCGTCTATATGCGATTGCTGTGTGCTGTACAAACGAGGGAAAATCATATTAAAACGACTGTCCATTACATAGTCTGTCTTATAACCGGTCAATAAATATTCATCTTTATCGTTAGGCGAAGTTTTTGGTTTTGGAGTATATTGCGCTTCGCCTCTTTTTTCTTCGGGAATACAATTATTTCCTTCAATACGTAATTCTACAGGCGCATTATAGACGGGTCCGTAAAGCAAGGGACGGTCGCCGTACTGCTCACGATTCAAATAATACTTGAGTGCAAATACATTGTCGGGTGAGTTTTGGTCCATTGGCGGATTGGCTGCCGAACGAATGAAAATAACTGTGTAAGATGAATAACCTATCAAAATTACAGTAATCATTGCCAATGCGGTATTTAACCAACGGGCATTGATAAACTCTTTTTTATAGAAAAACAAAACAAATAAGGCTATTATAATTAATATACCAGCAATAATATGTGAACCGAAAAATGGAATTCCGACCAGCGTAACTGCCAAAATAAACGAAATGGCTGTACGTGTGTAGTTTACATTAACGTACGATTCGTACAATGCCCAACTCAAAACGGCTATTGTGAGTGCAATGTAAATAAATAAACCGCTATTAAAAGGCATTCCAAGTGTATTTACAAAAAACAACTCGAACCAACCTGCCACCTCAATAAATCCTGGAATAATGCCGTACAATACTACACCAAGCATAATTGCTGAAACCAGCATGGCTGTGATAACGCCTTTGGTCGATGGTTTGAAATTCCGGAAATAATAAACCAACACAATGGCCGGAATTGCCAATAAGTTAAGCAAGTGAACGCCGATGGAAAGCCCCATCAGGTAAGCAATAAGTATAAGCCATTTATCGGAGCTTTCGCGCTCAGAAACACGCTCCCACTTCAAAATAACCCAAAAAACTACGGCTGTAAACAGCGATGAATATGCATACACTTCGCCTTCTACTGCCGAAAACCAAAAAGTGTCCGAAAAAGTATAAGCCAACGCTCCAACTAATCCAGAACCGATTATGCCAATTAAATTAGCTACGGTATAATCTTCTTCGGTTTTAGCAACTACTTTTCGTGCTAAATGTGTGATTGTCCAAAACAAAAACAGGATTGTAAATGCACTCACAATGGCCGATAAAGCATTTACCATAAATGCAACTTGGGTCGGGTCGGAGGCAAATAAACTAAAAAACCTGCCTGTAAGCATAAAAAACGGTGCTCCGGGGGGATGTCCCACATCCAATTTATAAGCAGACGAAATAAACTCTCCACAGTCCCAAAAGCTTGCTGTGGGCTCCATTGTGGTTAAATAAGTTGTAGCTGCTATTGCAAATGCTAGCCAGCCAAAAAAATTGTTCAGCAATCTGAAGTTTTTCATAAAAAATGAATGTAGTTTTATTTTTTCAAAAAATCCACCAAAGATACAAAGAATATTCAGCATTTAAAAAGCTGTAGCCCGTTTTTAGTTAAAATTAATTCGTATCAAAATAAAATTGATTTTTTTTCGAATTTGTCGGATTACAATTTGAATTTAATTATCCTTTTTTTTATCCAAAATCACAAGCATTTGTAAATTTAAAAATCAAATAATAATTTTTTGTGTAAATAGTACCTAATGTCTAAATTAACAAATACTTAATGCAATCGACAACTGTTTGCAACACAAAATTATTATACTTACATTTGTCCTGTAATCGCAAAAATCATGAATGTAATTTCGTCATTTTCTGACCTCACAAATCATCTGCAACGTGTCAATTGCCGCAAACGAATAGCTGTGGCGAATGCTACCGATACGCATACAATAGATGCGGTGCTTATGGCTGTTGATTTCGGAATTGTCGAAGCATTTCTCATTGGCGATGTAGCGGCAATCGAATCGCCACGTTTATTCGAGCACAATTTATCGCCTTTTGTACATATTATTGATAAGCCTGATGTGCTAGAGGCTACACTCGAAGCAGTACGAATGGTAAAAACAGGCGAAGCCGATATTTTAATGAAAGGATTGGTAAATACCGACGTGTTACTTCGGGCAATTTTGGATAAAGAAAAAGGATTACTTCCTGCTGGCAGAGTGCTTTCGTTTAGTGCGGCTCTCGAAATTCCGGGCTATCATAAACTCGTTTTTTTTGCCGACCCTGTTGTTATTCCTTCGCCCAACCTCGTACAGCGAACGGCTATGATAAAATATGCGATTGAAACTGCCTATAAATTTGGAATACAGAAACCAAAAATTGCATTAATTCATGCCACCGAAGTTGCTAATCCAAAAATTCCTTA
>CAZEEN010000233.1:0-1638 GCA_964511115.1 uncultured Paludibacter sp.
TTGGATTGTCGGTCAGAATTTTCACCAATGCTTGCAAACCAGCTTCCGAAGCCGGCGTTAAATTCCATTTGCCAAACTCATAAAAAATATTTTCCACCTGTATCGGTTTATAAATTGTTGTGATAACAAAATTCTGCGAAAACACTTTGCTCTTTTTGGCTCCAACGGTCGAAATGCGCCCACTCTTATTTAAATAGCCTCGCGACGAAGCCATTAGCACACATTCCATATCTTTGTCAATACGAATGCGATACGTGCCGTCTTTTTTAGTTTGCACTTTGGTATTTATTCCCGTATTGCTCACCAATCTTACAATGGCATCAGCAACTGGTGTTTGCTTTTCGTCGGTCACTTTTCCTTCGAGCACATATTCAAATACTGGCAACTCGAAGCTGTAAATCATGTCGTAACCACGTGTCTCATTTCGGTTCGATGTAAAAAATCCTTTTTCGGCTTTTCCTTCAAAAGTGATTCCAAAATCGTCGAAATTAGAGTTAATTGGCATTCCTAAATTTTCCACACTCCATCCACCACCTTTCAATTCTGTTGCTTTAAAAATATCCAAACCTCCTAAGCCCGGCAATCCATTCGAAGCAAAATACAACGAACCATCATAGCGGAACGAAGGAAACATTTCGTCACCTTCGGTATTGAACTCCTTACCGAGATTTCGGATTTCTTTAAATTCACCACCAACAGATTTTGCTTCCCACAAATCCTTCCCTCCCACTCCGTTTTTGGCATCGCTAACAAAAACTAGTGTCATGCCATCGGGTGAAATGGCAGGATGCGCCACAGAAATAGTACTGTCTTTAAAAATTGACACTTTTTTAGCTTCACTCCAAGTACCTCCAGCTCTGTTCGAAACAAATATTTCTGTTCCAGAATCTGAATTTGCTTGCTGGCGCGAACGTGTAAAATACATGGTATTGCCATCGCTTGTAAACGATGTAACACCATCCTCGGTAATAACGGTTTTATTTTCGACAGGCAGTGGAGCTGGTTTTTCCCATTTTCCGGCTGCATTTTTTCGAGTGGTATAAATGGAGCTCACAGGCAAACCCGTAATACCAGTGTTTTTTTGCTGAGTCTTTTTGTTTGCCGAACGGTCGGTCGTAAAAAACAACACATCGCCATCCATACTTTGATATGCAGGACTAAACGAATGACTTCGACGATAATTAAATGCCTCGTAAAGTTTTACAGCGTATGCCGTTGGTTGTTTTTTGAATGTTTCAGCAATTTTCGACGACTTCAAACCATTCCTTGCCAAGGTATTACTACTATCTTTATTCAAATAAAGTGCGTAGTTTTTTTCCGCTTCTTTGTATTTTCCATTGCGGTGAAGCACCTGCGCATAGCGCAAAAAAACAATCGTATCGGGATAACCATAACGCACCGCGTTGATATAGTTTTGCTCAGCTGTCGAAAAATTCAAAATGCGATAGCACTCGGCCATATTAAACGAAATACGTGCCCGTAACTCTTTGTTTTTTGCCGGAGTCCCTGAAAATAATCGTTTATAAAGCTCTGCAGCAGCATAATATTCACCAATTTCATATTTTTTATCCGCTTTTTTCAGACGTGCTGCTGGTCCGCATCCCTGCAAGAGAAACGAAACTGCTACTATAAAAAATA
>CAZEEN010000233.1:1738-4610 GCA_964511115.1 uncultured Paludibacter sp.
GGATAAAGTGCCAACGCCACACGCATTTCGCCACTATCCACTCGCATTTGCAACTCGCCCAATCCACGTATTCCACCCACAAAATCGATGCGTTTGTCGCTACGTAAATCTTTAATTCCCAGCACTTCGTCCAAAATCAAATTCGACGAAATAGTAACATCCAACACACCAATAGGGTCATTATCGTTGTATGTACCTGCTTTGGCAGTTAGCGAATACCAAACGCCCGAAAGGTATAACGCAAAATTGTGCAATTTATTTGGTTTGTAAATGTCTGTTCCCATTTTTTCAACTTCAAAATTTGCCGAAAGCTTTTGTATGAATTCTTCGTCGGTCAAATTATTCAAATCTTTAACTACACGGTTATAGTCAATAATATTCAATTGATTATCGGGAAAACATACCGCCATAAAGTAATTATATTCTTCGTTGCCGGTGTGGTTTGGGTTTTGTCGGCGCTTTTCGTCACCCACCAAGGCAGCTGCCGCACTACGGTGATGCCCATCGGCAATATAAAGCGAAGGAATTTGTGCAAAAAGCTCCGTAATACGCGCTATCGTTTCGGCATTATCAATTATCCAAAAATGATGACCGAAGCCATCGCCGGGAGCCACAAAATTATAAACAGGTTCCCCTTTAATTACGTCAGCCACAATAGCATCCAATTCATCCTGATGCGGATAAGCAAAAAATACAGGTTCGATATTAGCATTGTTTACACGAACGTGCTTCATTCGGTCTTCTTCCTTATCGCGGCGGGTAAGTTCGTGTTTTTTGATGTTTTCGTTCATGTAATCGTCCACATGCGCACAGACTACCAATCCATATTGCGTTTTGCCATTCATTGTTTGCGCGTACACGTAGTATTTTTCAGTTTCATCCTGCACCAACCAACCTTCGGATTTGAATTTTGTAAAGTTCTCAAGCGCTTTATTGTACACTTTATCTTCGTGTTCGTCGGTTCCCTTTTCAAAATCAATCTCGGGTTTAATAATGTGATACAACGACATTGCATTGCCTTCGGCCTCTGTGCGGGCTTCTTCGG
Source organism: uncultured Paludibacter sp. (assembly GCA_964511115.1). Lineage (GTDB taxonomy): Bacteria > Bacteroidota > Bacteroidia > Bacteroidales > Paludibacteraceae > Paludibacter. The sequence continues at coordinate 2,784 of CAZEEN010000233.1, forward strand.
AGTTCAACACATCGTAAGGGCGCGAAGCCACTTTTTCAACTAATTCCTTTGGAGGACGAATACCTTTAAATGGTTTAATAACAGCCATGTAATTATGAGTTTTGTAGTTTTTTCGAATGAAAATTGATAATCAATAATAGCTTTTTTTAAAGGCACAAAGATACAAAAAAATCTATTTGTTTAAGATAAGTTAGTGTATAATTCCATATCAAATCACTCCTTAGTAGTACAAAACAATGCAAATAGGTTAATAATTTGCAACTTAAAAATCAAAAAACCCTCATAATCTGTTGATTATGAGGGTTTTTAATTTAAGTAATTGTACCCGAAGCGGGAACTAAACCCACCAAAATAGGCAAAAATAAGAAAGCTAAATGTACTATTTATCAATCAATTAAAATTTTTGTTTTCTTTTCGTTTCAGATATTTTCACATATTTCGTGTTACTTTGTTACTATTTTGTTACTCAAAATTAGTTTTGTACCCTTTTTGTTACTATCTTTGCAAAAATAAACAAACAAAGGCAAATAAAATAACTGACAATTAAACGAGTAACAAAAATATATACCATAGGGTTAAATGTACCCTAAATAGTAACAAAAAGCGTTGTAAGTATTTATAATTCAATTAAATACAAACACCAATTTAACATAGTTAAAAAAGTAACAAAAAAGGAACTTAACCCCTAAAAACCAACCAGCTAAAGTAACAAATATATGAACACAGTAATTAAGAGTACAACCAGCCGAAAAGGCACTAAGAAAAACAATGTTATTTTGAGGGAAAAGCCTTTGAGCAATGGCAATAAAAGTTTGTATTTGGATATATACCGAGATGGAACTCGAAGCTATGAGTTTTTAAAATTGTATGTAAATTCAAAAGCCCGAACCCCTATTGATAGAGAGGCAAACCGTGAGGCGTTGGAATTGGCCGAAAAGATTAGAACCCAACGGGAAAGCGAACTTAATCATTTGAGTTTTGGACAAGTTGCCCCCAGCGTTAAGAAAATAAATTTTTTAGATTATTATCAAAGCTATATTGACAAATACACAAAAGCCGATATAAGAATGATAAAAGCATCGTTTGAACGTTTCAAAGATTTTTTAAAAGAGTATTTTCCACAATACAAAACCAATATCAAACCCGACCAGCTTACAAAAGATATGATGATTTCGTTTGTTGAGTATTTGGAAAGCAAAAGCATGGGCGAGGGGGCATTGACTTTTTACAAGCGTTTCAAAAAAGTAATTAAGTATGCAGTTGAGCACAATGTAATTACAAAAAACCCGTGCACGGGCGTTGTTTGTAAGGTTGACGAAAACGCCCTTACAAAAGACATTTTGAGTATTGACGAAATGCAAAAACTTATTGCCACACGTTACCCCGAACAAAACCTCAATACAAGGCGGGCGTTTATATTTACACTTTATACGGGTATAAGATATTGCGATATTATTGAATTGAAATACAGCGATGTGGACTTTTCAAATAGGATATTGAAGTTTAACCAAGCCAAAACCAAAGGCAAAAGCTCAACCAGTTGGGTAAATATACCCCTCAATGATAGTTTACTTTCATTAATTGGCGAAAAGCCCGAAAAGGATACATTTATATTTAATTTACCCAGCCAAACAATGTGTTTAAAAGCATTGAGGCATTGGGTAAGCAAAGCGGGTATTGATAAACATATTACATGGCATTGCGGGCGACATTCTTTTGCCGTGAATATATTGAACAACGGGGCGAACATAAAAACCGTTGCCAGCCTATTGGGACATTCAGGCCTCAAACATACCGAAAAATATACCCGAGCGGTTGACAGCCTCA
>CAZEEN010000234.1:0-4571 GCA_964511115.1 uncultured Paludibacter sp.
CGTTTCAGCGTATCGTCAATACTCATTAGGGTGCGAAGGTGTGTCCATGTCAATTCGGTACGCACTGCGTACCGAATGTCATCTTCCGAAAAAAGGTACGCAGCGCGTACACAATGTTTCAATTTTTCGTATCCCCATCCTTTACCATATCTTTCAGTCAATTGAGTAGCAAGAAACTTCATTATTTGCTTTCCATATTCTGCCCGCTGATTGAAAAGCACATCCTCTTTTATGCGCTTGCCAATATTCCAGTGTAACAAACAAATCTCAGCATTTACCGTAGTTGCCAGTCGTTGCCTACTACCGTCAATTATCCTACAAACATCCTCATTTAATTGTGTTTGATGCGCAATGCTTATTGTTGGCTCATCCATAGTTCCTATAATTAGATAATTCTATATTTCCTGTCTTTCGTCTTTGCTCTCTATACCCCATACTTCTCACGCAACCACGCCACTATCCGCTCACGCTCTTCAGACGCCAAGCATGGCGTCTCTACATTTATCATTAACTGCTTTATCTCCCATATCTTGGCATCCACCAAAAAACGGTACCAAAAACCCTGTAACACATGCCAAACCAAGCCTTGCTTGCCATCCCGAAAACCTCTTTGTAGGGTATATCGGAGCATAAAATTAAAATAATATAAACCCGTTCTGAAAATACGTAGATTTTAATTGAAAACTTTTTTAGGGTTTATACGAATAATAATCAATTAATTCGCGTAATTTCAAAACAAGCTTATATACTTTTGTGTTGGGGTTTGCTTTTATTGGTTCGATACCCTCAAAAACTACATCCAGTGCAATTGCTCGTTCAATTGCTTTCGCTTCATTTCCAATTTTCGATATAATATCAACAATATTTGTATCACCATGTTCGTATACAAATTCCGAGTATGCGCTATGCTTTTTAACACACTTATTTAATTCCTCATATATCGTGGCGCGAGGAATTGGATGCTTGACTGAAATAGTTGATAAATGCAATAGTAACCACAACTCAAAAACCTCATTACTATATCCTATTTTATGATCTAGTTTGATTGCTAACTCAAATGCATCTTCAAAATTCTTTTTTGTTGTTTTGTTCAAATCAGCATCGTCTTTGTCAAAAACAACCCACACCTGGTCAACAATTTTACCTGCTTTAGCTGCAAGTTTATCTTTTTCAATTTCCGACTGTTGCACAACTCCAAGAACACTTCTTCCTGTTCCCACAGTCTCTAAATAAACTGTTTCGGGTGGTATAAGTTTTAAAAACTGATTGAAATAATATGGCTCTGTTTTTTGATCTTCGCATACAATCAAAAAAAGATATGGGTATTTTTTCAATCGTAAAGGTCTGCTATCACTTTCGATAATGCCTTTTTTTCCTATTTTTCCTCTAACTCCCATTGTGTATTTCTTAAATAGTTCTGAAACTCGCCCAACATAGGAATTGCACCATAACGACCCTCGAAATATCTTTTTTCTTTGTCTGTATCAGGGCGTTCTTTCTCCGAAATAATTTGTCCGTTTTTTTCTTCTAAATACACAAAATCCGAAAGTGCATACAATTCGGTACTTTCGAACTTGTTTTTCTCTGCAAAACATATTTGATCACGGCGTAATCTGGAGTAGCTCAGTAGGTTTGTATCGTGTGTTGCAAAAATCAATTGTGCATTATTAGGGTTACTTTGCTTATTCAAAAACGCATCTATCGTATTTAGAGTCATTATTGGATGGAGCTTGGCTTCAATTTCATCAATTATTAAAACACCTCCATTTGCTAAAGCCCATAATATAGGTCCACTCAATTGCAAAGCCTTTTGTGCCCCCGACGATTCGCGTTCTTCCCACTTCCAACTCAGAGTTTTGTTGGTTGGGCTACAATTGCTATCGTAAATAACATGATGCGCCAGAACATTGTAAGTGTGTTTGCCTTCAAATTCTTTGGTTGTTATATCAATATCGCTAACTCCTAACTTTAACGACTGAATATAATTCCTTATTTTTTCACGATAGTCCAAGTTGTTCCAAAGTTCTACGGTCTGAAAACCTTCTGCCTCCGTATTTAAACCATCAATCATGCTAAATCTCGAAAACCATTGCATTATTTCCTTTGCTTCTTCTACGTTAAGCATATCGCAAGTCGACAAAAACAGCGCATTATCACGGGTAGCTTCTATAGCAGCATCTACTATTTTTTTTGTGCCATTAAAACCTGAACTTACATCTATTACGGCTCCTTCGCGTTCGAAAACAATAACTTCACGACCAGTATTTTTGCGGAATAGCCATTCTTTTTCAATTTGTTGTTCGATATATTCAAATCCATACCTATAGCGTGTTTCATTAACAATAAATGTTAATTCAAATGCTGTTGGTTTGCCTTGTAGGTCTTCGCGCAGTAAAAATGGATCATAAGGTAGTTTTGTGGTTGATGAGGCTCGAGCCGAGGTGTGTATCATTCTATCGAACAAACTCATCGATTTTAGCAAATTTGATTTTCCACCACTATTCGAACCATAGAGTGCCAAAGCATTTAATGCTTGGTATTTACCTAGCTCGAGTATATTTTCTAAGTGTTCTTTTTGTTTGTTCGATGGGATTAAACTTATAATTTGCTCGTCGGATATTGACCGGTAGTTCGAGACTCTAAATTCTATCAACATAGCTTTTTTTGTTTGTTTTTGTGCAAATATAGCGTAGTTCGGTCGAATAACAAGTGGTAATGCTAAATATTTATTGTTTTTTTCATCAACTTATCACTTCTCCTCTATTCCAACCATTATTCTTTACACTTCATTTACCATTCTTGGCAGAGCCAAGCGGCAGAGCCGAGCGAACCACTAACCATTAACCATTAATATTATATTTCGCACGTAACCACGCCACTATCCGCTCTTCAGACGTGGCATGCCGCGTCTCTACCCCCCTCTCACCAGGGAGAGGGGCTGGGGGTGAGGTGCTGAGCTCCCGCTTTATCTCCCATATCTTGGCATCCACCAAAAAACGGTACCAAAAACCCTGTAGCACATGCCACTAGTGGACTTGAACCGACTATCTTATGATCCATTTTCCGTCTTTTCGTCCTCCTTCGCGTTTGAGTTTATTCTCTTTTTTGAGTAGTTCTATTTTTCTCAAAATTGTACGTCTATCTACATTTATTTTAGTCGACAATTCATCTATTGTTATCTTAGAATTATTTGCTATTAAAAAAAGAATTTCTTTAGTGACATCTTTAGTGACATCTTTAGTGACATCTTTAGTGACTTCATTCACATCTTTGGACTCTGCACGTATTATTTTTGTGATAGTTACCTTAAAGCCATGTTGCTGTAAATTAAAATCAACCTTAACACCACCATGTCTCTCACATTCGTTGATAATACGATGTATACCTGAACCGTATTTCTCAACAGCCCCTGTTTCTTTGAACATAATATTAACCAGTGTATTGCGCGATTTTGGTGTGTAATTATCCGACAACAACTGCTCTATGGTAAGACCGCCAATGAGCGTACCCGGGTTGAAAAATTCTATTCTGTCATCAAAAATCTTAACTATCGAATCTCCGCTATCACGGTAATCGCGGTGCACAATCATGTTGAGCACAATTTCTCGGATTGCTTCTTCGGGATAATCAAAACGTTCTTCTCGTTGCACTTTACCGGTTATGATATACTCCGTCATTAGATGTTTACGCACAAAAGACATTAACTCATCCACCTCCGTAAACAAATCGGTTGAAATTGTTACGGAATCAATAATTTTTGTTGCACTCTTAAATCGACCAGCTTGAATACCTGTGAGTGCTGAAAAACCGTTTACAAAAAGCAAATAAGCAGCGTTGGTTATGCGACCTTCACGTATCAATTCGTACTTCTGAAGCAAATGCAGGGGTCTTCGTAGTTATTGCCCTGCAAACGTTTTGCTATAAATTGGTTGATTTTTTCTACAGAGATAGCATCTAGCGAATGTTGAGAATCAATATAATAATCCCAACTCATATTAAAGGTTTTAAGGTATAAGTCCGATATCTCACTTAACGACATTTGATGATTCGAATTCAGCACACGCTTATAGTATTTTCCCCTACAAGCTACGGGTTTTACTGGATATTCGGGTATTTTAAATTCAATAATTTCAACCCCTTGGTGTTCGATCACTTTTACATCAGGAAGAATTGAAGGTTGTGTCTTATTTTTAATTTCGTTCAGCCAATTCTGAATACTTTCTTTACCTATACGGAAACTGCCAATAGGCAAACCATTGTCGTTTACACCAACTAGCACCCGCCCGCCCTGCGTATTTGCAAAAGCAACAAGCGTTTCAATAACATCTTCATTAAAATTCGGCTTAAATTCTATGTGTTGGTTTTCTTTCATCTGTTATATTTCTTTACATTAATCATTTACCACTAACCACTAACCATTTATCATTAACCACTAACCATTTACCATTAATCATTAACCACTAACCATTAACCACTAACCATTAACCATTAATCATTATCTTCTCCCGCACTATCGCCCACACAAACTTTACATTACCCACCAAATACCGCCGCCACATACGCTTTGGTTC
>CAZEEN010000235.1:0-4510 GCA_964511115.1 uncultured Paludibacter sp.
CAAGCCATCCAATATGGTGACGAACCCGATACGCATGGTTGGGTTACGATGGTGGAATAAAGAAAACTAGAGGGTTTGTGGATGAAACTATAAATAAAAGCTGTGTTTTTGCATTTAGAATAATTGATTTTTCTAAAAACCTTTTGTTTATTTCGTCAAAAAGCACTATCTTTGCACTCCGAAAAACAAGGTTCGTTGGCCGAGTGGCTAGGCACCGGTCTGCAAAACCGATTACGGCGGTTCGAATCCGCCACGAACCTCTTTGAAAAGAACCTTCTAAGAAATCTTGGAAGGTTCTTTGTTTTTCAATCGTTTGCACTGTTTTTTTTAGTTTACTGTCCTAAATTGGGGTAGATTTACAGACCAAGACTGTAAGTTTGTAGGTGTAACAAAATGCGACTAACATGAAGATTCTCTTTCAGATACATTTCAAAACAAGTTGGGGACAGGTTCTCAATTTGTTTTTTTACAATAACGCCGGGAATGAAAACCAAATTTCGGAAACGGTTGCCATGCAATGCGACGATAAAGGAAATTGGTCGGTTGAGGTGGATTTGAAAATTGGTTCCGCACCAATAATATACCGCTACGGCGTAAGTCAACCCAACAATACGATACTTTTCGAAACAGGCTTGCTTCGCAAAATTACCCTAAATGAAAAAGCAAACTATTTGCGAATTTTCGATAACTGGCGTGGACCTTATGGCGATACTCCTTTCAACGCAAGTGTTTTTTCGGATATTTTTTTCAAAAGAGAACCTGTTTCTTTCGAAGTAAATAAAAAGGGTAATTTGATATTACAGTTGCATTGTCCGAAAATGGAATCTAACAGGCATTTTGCTATTACCGGGAATCAGGAAGTGCTTGGAAATTGGGATGTTGCAAAAAAAGTTCGCCTTGACGAAAGCGGTTATCCGGAATGGACTATCTTATTCGACACAAAAAAAATAAAATTTCCACTTGAATATAAATACCTGATTGTGGACACCGCAACCGACGAAGTGTTGGCTTGGGGTGGCGGTCCTAACCGCATTGTGAAAAATGCCAACGATAACGAGTTTACGGTGGTGCACGACGAACATTTTCTGCGTACCATCGACTCTTGGAAAGCTGCTGGTGTGGCTATTCCTGTTTTTTCGTTGCGAAGCAAAAAGAGCTTTGGAATTGGCGAATTTAACGACCTGAAACTAATGGTCGACTGGGCTAAACGAACTGGTCAGCGCATGATTCAGACCCTTCCGATAAACGATACCATACTTTATCATACCAACTACGATTCATATCCGTACAATGCCGTTTCGGTGTACGCATTGCATCCTATTTACTTGAATTTAGAAAAAACGGGTAAACTCAAGGATAAAGAACGAAGAGCTTATTTCGAAGCTAAACGCAAGGAGCTAAACGATAAAACTTTTTCGGATTATCAGCATGTAATGAACACTAAATGGGCGTATTTTCTTGAAATTTTTGCCCAGGATTCGAAAAAAGTTTTTGCTGAAAAAGAGTATAAATTATTTTTTGAAAAAAACAAAGAATGGTTGGTGCCTTATGCTGTTTTCTCGTATCTGCGCGACTTATATGGTACTCCCGAGTTTGGAAAGTGGCCTGAATATAGTGTATATGAGAAATTAGAAATTGAGAAATTGGCAAATCCGAATTCGGAGAATTATCACAAAATTTCGTTGTTTTATTTTTTACAATACCACCTACATCAGCAATTGAGCGAAGTGCACGAGTATGCCCGTGCCAATGGTGTAGCGATTAAAGGCGACATTCCGATTGGCGTTAGTCCGCGAAGTGTGGATGCATGGGTGGAACCTGAGCTATTCAACACACAGGTACAAGCCGGTGCGCCGCCCGACGATTTTTCTGTTACGGGTCAAAACTGGGGATTTCCAACTTACAACTGGGAGCGAATGGCCGAAGATGGTTATAGTTGGTGGAAAAAACGTTTTGCTAAATTGGCTGAATACTTCGATGCCTACCGTATCGACCACATTTTGGGCTTTTTCCGCATTTGGGAAATTCCGAATAACGATGTATGGGGACTTACCGGAAATTTTCATCCGGCTTTGCCTTATACCCGCCATGAAATTGAACAATCAGGTATTTGGTGGGACGAAAACCGTCTGATAAAGCCCTACCTCAAAGAACATGTGCTATACGCTACTTTTGGCAAATATACCGACGATGTAAAACGGGAATATTTACTGCCCGATGGTTGGCAGTTTTATAAATTCAAACCCGAATACGACACACAAAAGAAAATAGAAACACATTTTGCTTCGCTGGGTTATAATTTTGGTAATAAAGAAGTACTTATCCGCGACGGTTTGTATAAATTACATTGCGAAGTGCTCTTTTTGCGCGATTTGCGTGACCCCGAAAAATTTCATCCGCGCATTTCGATGCATAATTCGGCTACGTTTATCGACATGAACGAAGACCAACGTCGCAAATTGGATAAGCTTTATGTGGAGTATTTTTACCACCGACACAACGAATTTTGGCAAGAAAAAGCATACAATAAATTACCGGCTCTTATCTCGTCGACCAATATGTTGGTGTGTGGCGAAGACCTTGGTATGGTGCCCGATTCGGTACCCGAAGTGATGCAGTCGCTCGAAATTCTGAGTTTGGAAATACAGCGAATGCCAAAAAAACCGAATGCTGAATTTGCGATGCCCGAAGATGCGCCTTACTTGTCGGTTTGTACCACTTCGACTCACGATATGAATCCAATACGTGCGTGGTGGGAAGAGGATGCCGCTATCACGCAGCGTTTTTACAACCGCGCTCTCGGAATGCATGGCACAGCTCCCGAAAAGTGTGAACAATGGATAGCCGAAAAAATTGTGGAGCAACATTTGGAATCGAATGCCATGTGGATAATTCTACCGTGGCAGGACTGGATGGCTGTGGAGTCGAAACTTTGTTTGGAACATCCTTTTGCTGAACGAATTAACGTGCCAAGTAATCCACGTAACTTCTGGTGTTACCGTATGCATATTCCACTCGAAAAACTATTGAAAGAACATAAATTCAACGATAGAATTAAAGAAATGGTGGAAAAGGCGGGGAGATAGACCCCCGACCCCTAAAGGGGAGATTGCCCCTAGCCCCTAAAGGGGAATAAGAGATATTAGTTGTGTTATTTATAAATTATTTTATATGAAAGATATAGAAAAAGTACTACCAGACGATGCTAACTTCAACTCCCCTTTAGGGGCTGGGGGTCACAACGAACGTTACAACCTGCGAGGAGTTTCGGCTTCGAAAGAAGATGTGCATAATGCCATCAAAAACATCGACAAAGGGCTTTTTCCACAGGCATTTTGCAAAATAATTCCTGATTTTTTGGGAAATGACCCCAATTATTGCAATATTATGCATGCCGATGGTGCAGGTACAAAATCGTCGTTAGCGTATATTTACTGGAAAGAAACAGGCGATATTTCGGTGTGGAAAGGCATTGCGCAGGATGCATTAATTATGAACATCGACGATTTGCTATGCGTGGGAGCTACCGATAATATTTTGCTTTCGTCAACTATTGGGCGCAACAAAAACCGCATTCCGGGCGAAGTAATTTCGGCTATTATTAACGGAACCAACGAATTGGTAAACGAACTAGCAGAAATGGGCGTAAATATTTACCCAACTGGTGGCGAAACGGCCGATGTAGGCGATTTGGTGCGCACTATCATTGTAGACAGCACCGTAACCTGTCGCATGAAACGCTCCGAAGTAATCGATAATGCGAATATAAAAGCGGGCGATGTGATTGTTGGACTTTCGTCGAGCGGACAAGCAACTTACGAAAAAGAATACAATGGCGGCATGGGCAGCAACGGATTGACTTCAGCCCGCCATGATGTTTTTGCCAATTATTTAGCTGTAAAATATCCCGAAAGTTATAACGCCGATATACCACAGGACTTAGCCTATTCGGGCTCATGCAAACTGACCGATGCTGTGGAAGGCTTGGATATTGATGCAGGCAAATTAGTTTTATCACCGACACGTACGTATGCTCCTGTAGTGAAAAAGTTGCTTGCCGAAATGCGTCCCCAAATTCATGGCATGGTTCATTGCTCGGGTGGAGCACAAACCAAAATTCTGCATTTTGTCGAAAATCTGAAAGTGGTGAAAAACAATCTTTTCCCAGTTCCTCCTCTTTTTAAACTAATTCAGAAAGAGTCCGGAACCGACTGGAAAGAGATGTATAAAGTTTTCAATATGGGACACCGATTGGAAGTTTATTTACCTGCTGAGTTTGCTGAACAAGTGATTTCCATTTCAAAATCGTTCAATATCGATGCGCAAATTGTAGGACATTGCGAAGCATCCGACAAAAAAGAATTAGTGATTGAAAGCGAGTTTGGACGTTTTGAATATTAAGTTAATTGGTTGATTAGTTAATTCGTATTTTACCTTATAACTTTATAACCTTACAAACCTTATAACTTTACGAACCTAATATCACTTTACATACTTAAGCGCTTCGGGT
>CAZEEN010000236.1:0-637 GCA_964511115.1 uncultured Paludibacter sp.
AAGTTAACTGCTTGTGAAGATGGAATTGTTAGTGTCACTCCATTATTAGTTATATTTCCAGCAATATTGAATCCTCCAGTCATTGTTGTACTATATGTCACCCCAGTATTTGTAGTGAAATCTCCATTTACTGTTAAAGCACTTCCACCAGTTGAATTATATGTAGCGGCTCCTGATGATCGCGTTAACATTAGACTACCATATATTCGACCTGAGGCTCCAATTGCATAAGAACTTGTTCCTGGTACATCATATTCATAAATTCCTTTTTCAGTACCAACAACAGTTGATAAATTAATTGCTGCAGAAGTCCCAGCCGCGATACGACTGGTTTTATGAACATACTTTCCACCAGTATTGATTCTAATAGTGCCATTTGCAAGTGCATTTACTTGTACTCCATTGCCAGTTGAACCGCCTGATGCATTAATTAACACACCCCCTTCATTTATTAATATATCATCGGTTGAAGATGTATTGTCGCCAACTACTAATCCAGCATCATTTGATGCTCCATAAGTATTTTCAACAGGCAAAGTCAATGTTATAACATTCGGTAAAGTTGGGGTAATAGTCAATTTATTAATTGTTGTTTTGATCGCACCAGATGGAAGTATTACAGAATATGTACCCGAAA
>CAZEEN010000236.1:752-2738 GCA_964511115.1 uncultured Paludibacter sp.
TGTCGGAGTTCCTATTGATGCTTTTACCAAATAACCATCAGGTACCTGACCGACTGTTGCATCAGTCCAAGTTACTGTTATCTGACTGCTTGAGTTGGCTGTAGCTGTAAATACTGTTGCGTGATTGGTTGGTTCCGCTTTAACTCCAGTTCCACTTAATGCTTTATCAACTTGTGTAGCTCCGGTGCTTATATGTGTAATATTTCCACTATAAGCTTGTGCTGCTGATGGTGCAAACCGAACATACACATTTTGCGCTGAGGCAACTTGTGCTGGAGTAAATGTAAGTGTGCTAGGATTAGCAACAAAACCTGTACCGGTTGATTTTGAAATCTCAAAGCCTGCAGGTGGAGTATCTGCCAGAAACTTAGTAGTTGCTCCACTTCCATTGTATTCGTAAACTCTGAAATGATATGTAGTTGAAGCAGTTAGTCCAGTAACAGCGACAGAATTTCCTGTTCCATTATAAACTACTTGTTCACCACTTCCACCATAAACTGTATTTGCTGATGGGTCAGTTGCATCTGCAGGAGTAGTAAAACTATTACTGGTATTCATAATTACCACACGTTTTGCGCCATTACCGTTTGTCCAGTTAGCTGTCATGCCTGTTTGGCCAATGCTTGTGAAATTGATTGCAGAAGCTTGGCTGGTGGGAGCGGTGACTCCGCCGACAGCTTCATAAGTGACCGAAAAACTTACCACATAAAATCTTGTCGCGCTGGACGTGCCTTTGCTATAAAACTCAACAGAACTTGTGGCGTTTATAGCACCCGTTGTGTTAGAAGTAGTTACGTCCGCAAAACTTCCCGCTTCAGTGCCGCCATCCACAGCGTAGCCAACCGGCCCATCGCCATCACCTGAAGCTTTTGTAACGGTAGCACTTGTAATCTTGTAACCGTTTGCTACCATTATTTTTATAGAGCCACCTTTTGTTGCGTTTTGGTATAAACGCACCGCAGTGCCGGAAGTATAATAAGCTGGTGCCGTTGTACTACTATTTTGCGCAAAAGTGAAAGTAATCTTACCATCTGTGGTGTTACGTACAGAGGTTCCAACAGTAGCAGCATTAGCCAGTCCCATGGATGACATTGCGTAATTTACGGTTGTTTGTCCCCAAACACTTCCACTACCCACCAGCAATATCACTGCTAGTAGCATTATTCTTAAAAAAGTAATTTTCTTTTTCATAAAAATAAAAATTTAAATTATTAATATTTTGTTATTATTCAATTTGTTACGGAATAGATACGCTTAATTGCGGCACTATTCCATCGGTTTTATAATTGGTTGTTGCACCGCTGCCGGTATAACTAAATATTTTAAAGTAATAGGTTCCGGCGTTTAGGTTTTTGAACCAAAGTTCTTGCACGCCGGCATCTACATTTATATCGTTAGCAGTATTGCTATATGCCGTTCCGTCGGCCGGTGTTTGTATAGCATTGTAACTGCTTGTGCTTGTTCGTATTAAATACTGCTGTGGCACTACTGCTCCTGTGGCATCTGCCCATTGCAGTTTTACGTTTCGTGCCGAAACATTGGTTGGGAAATTAGTTGGTTCGGGTGTTGCCACACTTCCTACTCCCCAAACCTGATACACATATTCCGGATGATCGATAAACGGATTCCGGTTTCCTTGTTTGCTATACACCGCATCGTTACGCGCTGTTTCTTTTGCCGAAACGGGGTCGGCCACGTGCCATTCGGCTAACATATTCAGAAACCAAGTTTCGAAAACAGGAAAAGCAGTTCCATCCAACACTGCATTACCGTTACTATCATTATTTTCCCATCCGGCGATCACATCTTGATAGCGTGTAGCCATATAAAAATAACTACGCGCAAAATCTCCTTTATACTCGTCGATAGGCTCAAACACAATTCCTGCATAACCCGGATAACTACAATTTCCAAGTTTACTTCCGTTTTGCGAAGTTGAACTTGCCGAACTTACCTCACCAAATGGATAATTACTACGCAAACCGT
>CAZEEN010000236.1:2748-3760 GCA_964511115.1 uncultured Paludibacter sp.
TGAGTATTCGTAATAGAGCGTCCCTCCGGGCACATCCGAATACATATCCCACACGTTGCCATTCATTTTATCATCAGTCGTCTGAAAATCAGTCCACAAAGCATCGTACGAACGCACTGTGTGATCTTTGATAATATTGTACAATTGTGATTTTAAGGTTGCACCGCTACTTGTAGCCGTATTGTAATATCCCGAAGGAATAGTGGCAAAAATCGATGTTACAAAAAATATAAAAAGGCAACTAAACAGAATTTTGACAAACGTACGATAAGGTTCTTTGTAAAATGATGTTATAAAGAGACGTATTCTCATTAAAAAGATTTGACTATTATCGTTATTTCTCTGTCTATTTGCAAGCAACAACACCCAATTTGCAGATAAATTTAATAAAATATCAACAAATGCGACATGATACTATCAAAATGGTTGCAACATTGAACTGCAAATGTAGGAAATTATTTTTGAATATTTATACAGTCACAGTGTTAAAAATGTGTGACATTTACGAAATTGAAATAATTACAACAATCAATTTCGTCAGTTTTTACCCGTAGAGACGGGGCGCGCCCCGTCTCGGTGTGATGAATTAACAGAATAACCATCGGCAACGCAGGGTTCTGGGACGGGGTTGGTAATATTTGAGACGGGGCGCGCCGCATCATTACGGGATGGTACAACCTTAACATATGAGACGGGGCGCGGATAATTGATACTTGAGACGGGGCGCGCCCCGTCTCTACGGGATGGTGATTTCGTATGTTTGATTATATTTTGTGTTTGTTGATTTCCCATTTCGCTGGGTTCTCTTCGATATATTTGGCAATTTGGTTACATTCATCCTGGTCACGAATTATGCGGTCGTAAAAACGGGTTTGCCAACCGAAGGTTATTTTGTTTGTATTGGCGTATTTTGTTATGGCCGATTTTATGCCGCCAATGGTGTTGGACAAAAGACCCTTTTGATGCGAAACACGCATCATTTTTTGTTTAATTTCCATTTCGTCGGTCGTGG
>CAZEEN010000236.1:3860-4485 GCA_964511115.1 uncultured Paludibacter sp.
GTTTCCCGTAGAGACGGGGCGCGCCCCGTCTCGGTGTGATGAATTAACAGAATAAACATCGGCAACGCAGGGTTCTGAAACGGGGCTGGTAATATTTGAGACGGGGCGCGGATAATTAATACTTGAGACGGGGCGCGCCCCGTCTCTACGGGATGGTGATTTCGTATGTTTATTTATATTTGATGCTTATCGATTTCCCATTTCGCGGGGTTTTGTTCGATGTATGTGGCAATCTGGTTACATTCGTCCTGATCACGAATTATGCGGTCGTAAAACCGGGTTTGCCAGCCGAAGGTAATTCTATTTGTATTGGCATATTTGGTTATGGCCGATTTTATGCCGCCAATAGTAATGGACAAAAGACCTTTTTGATGCGAAACACGCATCATTTTTTGTTTAATTTCCATTTCGTCGGTCGTGGTTTGTGCGGCATCGTTTCCCGTAGAGACGGGGCGCGCCCCGTCTCGGTGTGATGAATTAACAGAATAACAATCGGCAACGCAGGGTTCTGAGACGGGGCACGCATCATCGACATTTGAGACGGGGCGCGCCGCATCATTACGGGATGGTACATCGTCGACATTTGAGACGGGGCGCGCCCCGTCTCTACGGGATGGGGCATCGT
>CAZEEN010000237.1:0-2379 GCA_964511115.1 uncultured Paludibacter sp.
GCTTTCCTGCGGAGATCGTTTTTTTCAATAGAATTTGTAACATTCTTTTTCATATTACAACTATCCCTTCATCTAAACCCAGCCGCTTCCAGAGCAATTTCATGACATGCAAGTTAGGGTTAATATAGGGATGGGCGATCAAGAACGCCTGATGCTCGGTTTCATTCAGTGAGAGCTTCTTGTTGAAGTACTCATTCAGGCAGGTACCGATGGCTCCCGAACGCGAGATCCCAGCCGTACAGTGGACTACAATCGGCCGTGGGTCAGGCGACTCGACAAAGGCAGCGATCGCCTCTGCGTCCGCTTCGCTCATGAAGCGAGTCCCCTGAAAGATAAATGGATCCGAATAATCCACGTCATCGAAACTCAGGACCAAGACGTTGTCAGCCTCCCAAAACTTCCTGCTGAAGGGTGGTTCCTCTGGTATCCGTACTGAGTTCACTGAGATCACACGGTAACGCCGGAAGAGATCCGACTCCTCCTCCGTGCCTTTCATATCCTCAAAAAAGTACCGACTTTTAACTGTGATTTGCATTTGACTATACTTTCAGCACTCCTTCATCACTATTTTTTTTAAGAATAGCCGCTTTTAGCCAATTTGTCTAATATCAAATTGCAACCCCTAGACCACTCTTTAGTTCTCCAGCATAATAATAATAATATTACTGAACCTAACTCATGGAGAGGCCACCCCCCAACGGAAATTGTCAAAAAATACCTGACTATGCTTTTAAATTACAATTGATTTTACTGCCTGTGAGAGTAATATCACCTTTTTTCTTCATAAACTCGATAATACTGTCAATCTCCGACTCGTTAATCGTATCTAATAACGCTTTCATAATAATACTTTTTAAGGCTTTGATTGTCCCCGGAGTACTTCCAGCGTTTGAGCGAAGCTTTTCGATGACAAGTCTGGCCCTGTCCTGAGGTGTCTTAGCCGCTAAAACTTTTACCAGCGGAATTTCAGGAATACTTTTTTCCCTCGAAACGAATATTTTTTTGTCCTTTAGGTGCTTAATAAGTGGATCAAATCCTTTATCACCAGAGATGATATGAAAGTACGCCGTGGGGTCTGTTGCCGCTAAATGTCCGATATAGAATGCGATGTGAAAATCGAGAGCATTTTTTCCACTTCCTGATATTTCAATATATTTAACGTTATCTCCCAGCGGCTGTAATGCCTTAGCCATCTTTATTGAAATCTTTGTTTGAGTAGCGCCGGCAAATACCTTCACATGAAAGTGTTCACTATTCAGAGAAACCAGGCTTTCCGGCTGAACATTTTCAAAATCAATCATCACATAGTTTGTCCGCATAATTTCATCTCCTGCTTTAGTAGCTCATCGTGTGAATCAATACGCCTGTACGCCGAACTTAAGAAGTTTTGCTGGCAGAATGTCGTCCAAGTTGTGCACATCCGCGTCATACAGATCGATGAGATTGAAACCTTGGCGTGCATAAATTGCCCTTTTGACCTTCATGCGTTCGGCATATTTCGGATCTTCCTCCATGCCCCAGTACTCGATATAGACTTTTCCCTCGGGCAAGTAGAAATCGCAATAAGCCTCTTCCTCGATCGGCAACTTACGCTCATACGCATGGACAATCTCCGCCATGTAGAGCCAGTTATCAATTAGCATCTCTGAACGGCTCCGAACGAAATGACCGTCCGTTGCCCTGAACTTGGCAGGAAAACGGTCACGGAAACCATTACCTTTGCTTTCAGTTATAACGGCACTGCTTTCTTCCGCCTGTACAGGGATGGATGTACCCTGAATATCATGAATGGTATTGAGGAGTGTACTGTTTTTGATAATGGCTTCCGGCCAGAGTACAAACGGGATACCGGATCGGAGATCCTCCCGCTGCGTACCACCAACAGCCCATCCCTGCGGTGTGACCCTCCAACCCTTTACTGACTTCTGTATCCAGCCCAACTCCGAGAGAACATAATTCATCCGGTTTGCGGGAATGTCGAATAAACGGCCAAGGGCGGTGGCATTTTGATACGCCTCCTTCACGACCTCGTTAAACATCTTCGGTTCTTGTCCTGGGTCGCCTGACGCTACCTTGATAATGTCCTTGGGCCAGGCGATCCACGTCCCATACTGCGGACTGGACATGTATTTGCCGCCCCGGCGCTTGCCCTCCTCCGTCAGCTCATCTTTGCCCCCTGTCTTCTGAATGAGCCCCTTCTGCCGAAGTTGCTCAAAGACATTGGCCATGGGCAGGTGCAACTCCTTGGCAAGTCTGCTCGTTGAAATATATCCGTCATCATTCATGTCTGATTCCTTCCGCATAACCCAGGATACTCATGTGTGACCTTTTTGAGTATGGGTTAGTTTAAGCAACTCACCTTTAGCTCATACTATGCCA
>CAZEEN010000237.1:2475-4452 GCA_964511115.1 uncultured Paludibacter sp.
GGGTTCTTGCTTTTATGGGATTACAGTGATATCGCGGACACGCAGCGTCTCAAGTGCATCAAGAAATTGTTTGGCTTCGGATTCATCGACGAGAAACACTCTTCTCAGAACCTCATCGTGTTTGTTACGCAATAGTATGACAACCTTACCTTTTCTACTAACCACTTCTGTTTTTCCTAATGACCTGTAGTAAATAGCTATTGGCAACGCATCTACGTGTCCTCTGACAAAAGGTTTATTAATATGACTACGTGTCACCGTAAGCCTTAACGCCTCTTCGCTAAATTTAATCTCAGAGGGCCGATACTCAGGCGGCTGTTCCTCTAAGACTTGTCTAATTATTGCTTCCGCAGCGCGACTATCGAGGTCGCTCTTCGGTTTATAATCCGTGAGCATGGTCGTCGAACATGATGTCCCAAATACGAGGATAGTAATCAAAGAAGATACCATCCCTATGCTGGATACCCATCGTGTTAGGTTTCTTGGTGTCTCTTTCATCATTTATCCTTTCTTCATTTGTCTAAGTCTAGATTCTGTCACAATATCATTTGTTGATTTTTTAGCTACGACGCCTCGACCCTCTTTGATGCGAACTATCTTGATGACAACTCAACTGAAAAGATGGCGGATACTCTGGTAGGCCTGAGACCGTAAGTATGTTTTTTATCTCGTCCAGCCGCAGAGGCCGGTTGGCAATCGTCATTGAGCCATCTTTATCCATAATGAGAACAACGCGAGGACAACCATTAATTGATTTAACGGATGCACGGACCGCTTCATCAAAAGACAATACAATATTTGTCGTTGCCGAGGGGTAATTCGTGGCTGATGACAATAAAATTTGGGGTTCAGAGAAACACGTGGAGGTCATTCCGATGCAAAGCAGTGCGAAGAGTTGCGTTTTCATTGTGGTAAATCATACAGAATCACTCTGTGTTTGAGAAGCCAGAACTGCAATGCGCAGATTGTTCTTACGCAATCAAGGAACACCTTCTCAACTTAATGACACTGCTTAGACTATCGAGACTTATTGACACTGCCTCACGGTATCCCCTCACACTCCTCATCAAATTCAAAAAGAGAGCCGTTCTCGCACTCACCGCACAGGTTCGTCATACATTTGTGGCATGGGATCAGCACTTGACCGCAGTGATCGCATCGCCACGTCTCGCGCTCTTGAACGACCACATAACGCTCAGCACAGCACAGTTCGCACCACAACCTCGCGATAACCTGCCCTAACTTAAATTTCATGCGCTTATGCTGCCGCAGGTAGGAGGAGAATGCAAGAGGAAAATTGATTTAGCGTCTGCGGTGTTTTTCACACCAGCTGGGCCTCTTCTACCAGCTTAGCAGGCATTGGATAGGTGAGCTCCCAAACCATACGAATTGGACGGTCATTTTCGGCACTGAGCAAGCGCTTGGCGGGACCGAGGTAGTAAAAGGGTGACGTCTCGCCGTTGACCTGCTTTTCGAGACGGGCAAAAAAGAGAATGGTATAACCTCGCTCGACAAAGTTAATATGGTTCTGTCCGGTCGGCGAGGCCTGGGTTGTAGTCGATTGACTCTCCCAATGGAGTTGAGTATTGCTGATCGGGTAGTCACGATAGCGGGTGGTTGGAGAGAAATCGCGTTCGTCTTTACGAAATGTAATCAGATGAATGTAACACTTTAGCTCCTGAACGTGAATCACTCCTTCTCTGGAAGGGTCGAATCGTTTCAGTGTGGAAAGCCCAAGTGCCGCTTTAATCTCAGAAGATCCATACTCGGCATGAAGTTTCAGGAAACAGGGGAAGGGTAATTGAATGTCTCTGATCGGCGTGGTGGGATGTTGTATGCACCATGTTGCAATCTCAGCAACATCAGCAACAACAGAGGGATTCTCTCCCCACCTGACGGCTGATTCGGCAACATTTTCGACGCCGAGAGTGGTGCTCGCTTGCCCCCAACGCAGATAATGCAACGCAATCGTTTCAG
>CAZEEN010000238.1:0-4409 GCA_964511115.1 uncultured Paludibacter sp.
AATTTGCGTAATTTGTGTTCAAAAAAACACTTTTGATACAGCCTCAATTTACATCAGTCTAAAATTCACAGGCAAAGTAAATTTAACGCGTACAGCTCTGCCGTTCATGCGTCCGGGTTTCCACGCTGGCATCGATTTTATAACGCGCATTGCTTCGTTGTCGAGGCTGCGGTCTATACCTCTTACCACTTTTACATCCACAATTGTACCATCTTTGTTCACCACAAATTCGCAGATAACTTTGCCTTGTAAGCCAAATTCAATAGCTATCATCGGATAGTTTATGGCTTCGGAAAGGTATTTATTGATATTTCCGTTAAATTCGGGCATTTGCTCCACCCAAATTTGTGGCTCATCAATTATCTCTACAGCCTCATCGGGTTTTCTGAAAGATGGAATTTCAATTTTGTCGTTGAATTTTGGCATTTCGAGCGCCAAATTCTCAACGGGCTTTTCTACAATTTTAAACTCTTCAATAATTTTGGGCAATGGTGGAGGCGGCGGAGGTGGTGGCACGCTCGTTAGTGTAATCGGAATTAAATCTTCAACTGGGAAATCTTCAATTCCTTGCGAAAGATTGTCGTAAATCACTTTGTCCTTGCTCCATTCGAACGAAATATACACCAACGAAAGAGCCATTACCAAACCCATCAGCATAAAAATATTCTTCCGACTGTCGAGGTTTGCATTTTCCGATTTTTTAGTTGTCATGGCAGTAATTTTTTAAAAAGGTTAAACAATGTGTGCTTCTGATAATTTAACGCAAATACAATCCATATTATTATATATTTCAGTAAATAAATTGCAATTAATTTCATTTTATTATTCTAACTACATTTTAAATGCATTTTTATAAAATAAAATGAATATATATTCGTTTTATTAAGCTTACAAACAGACCTTCTAACACCAAAATTACACCCACAAGTTAATTAAAATGTGTACCTTTGCAAAACAAAAACATTCTCAAAGTAGTTTGATTAGCATGGACAATACAACTTTAGAAAAAATTCGTTCCGAATTCCCTATTTTGAACGAAAAAATATACAATAAACCACTAATTTATTTCGATAACGGCGCAACAACACAAAAGCCACAATGCGTGCTCGACCGAATAAATTATGGCTACGAACATCTCAATGCCAACATTCATCGCGGCGTACATTTTTTAAGTCAGCGAGCAACCGAAGCCCATGAAAATGCCCGAAAAGCTGTCTGTGATTTTTTGGGAGCTGACAAACGCGAAGAAATTGTTTTCACGCGAGGCACCACCGAAGCCATCAATTTAGTGGCGTTTAGCTTTGGCGAAGCTTTCTGTAACGAAGGCGACGAAGTAGTAATTTCGGTTATGGAACATCACTCCAATATTGTACCTTGGCAAATGCTCTGCGAACGCAAAAAAATGAAATTGCGCGTTATTCCGATGAACGAAAACGGGGTTCTTGATTTAGAAGCTTATAAAAATCTACTCAACGAACGAACTCGCATTGTATCGGTTATGCATGTTTCGAACGTATTGGGAACTGTAAATCCGGTGAAAGAAATTATTGAAATTGCTCATGCTCACAATATTCCGGTGTTGATTGACGGCGCACAAGCTGTTCCACACATACGGGTGAATGTAAAAGAGTTGGATGCTGATTTTTATGTTTTTTCGGGACACAAAATATATGCTCCAACAGGTATTGGCGCACTTTACGGCAAAGAAAAATGGCTGAATGCCATTCCACCTTACCAAGGAGGTGGCGAAATGATTGCAAGTGTAACATTCGAAAAAACAACTTACAACGAATTACCTTTTAAATTCGAAGCAGGAACGCCTGATTATATTGGTTCTACAGCATTGGCCGAAGCATTGCGCTATGTACAAGAAATTGGTATCGAAAATATTGCAGCTTACGAACACGAACTCACGGAATATGCCACTAAGCGATTGATGGAAATCGAAAATATGCGTATTATCGGACAAGCCGAAGAAAAAAGTGCCGTAGTTTCGTTTTTAGTTGGCAATATTCATCCGTACGATGTAGGAATGCTACTCGACCGACTTGGAATAGCCGTACGCACAGGGCATCATTGCGCCCAACCACTCTGCGATTCACTCGATATTCCCGGAACGGTACGCGCATCATTTGCGTTTTACAACACCAAAGAAGAAATTGATATATTCATCGAGGCTTTGAAACGGGTTATTGGGATGTTAAGTTAGAAGTTAGAAATTAGAAGTTAGAAGTTAGAAGTTTGAAAATTAAGAAATTGGAAATTAGTTATGAAAATAAATGAAATTCAGGATAATATTGTAGAAGAATTCAGTCAGTTCGACGATTGGATGGATAAATATTCACTGCTTATTGACATGGGCAACTCGCTCGAACCTCTTGACGAAAAACACAAATCGCCTCAAAATATTATTGAGGGCTGCCAAAGCAGGGTTTGGTTAAATGCCGAATACAACGATGGCATTATAACTTATCAAGGCGAAAGCGATGCAATTTTGGTAAAAGGAATAGTTTCGTTGTTAATTCAAGTAATGTCAGGCCATACGCCCGATGAGATTTTAACGACCGAACTTTATTTTATCGACAAAATTGGTCTCAAAGAACACCTCTCTCCTACCCGTTCGAACGGACTTGTTGCCATGGTTAAACAAATGAAATTGTTTGCATTAGCATATAAAAGCAAAGAGAATTAGTTGTTTATTGCAGCTCGTTTTCATTAATATTGCATTGCCAAACATATAGACACAGCAATTTTAAAACGCAATAATATCAATTAACTTTTATCTCCAATTATCTGATTATGAAACGATTATTTTTTATCTTATTTATCGTTAGTTTGTTTACTCAAAGTTGCAAGGATGAATTGACCGACAAAGAGGAGCTTACGAAATATGTGAACGAGTGGGTTTACGATAATATGTCGGTACTATATTATTGGAACAAAACGTTGCCTGTTTATAAAAGTAATACTGGTGACCCAAATGCTTATTTTAAAACCTTGAAAAACAAAGATGACCGGTTTTCTTCCATATTTGAAAGCTACACAGCCATTTCGAACGAATTAAAAGGTATAAGTGCTTCCGAGGCGGGTATCGAATTTCAACTTTACAAAGAAAGTACTACAAGCGACAATGTGTATGCCATAGTTCGCTACGTAAAAAAAGGCACTTCAGCTGCTACTTTAGGCGTAAAAAGAGGTGATATTATCCGTAAGCTTAACGACAAACAAATGACCTTAAGCAATTACAAGGAAGTAATCAACTATTTGTACGATAGCTCATCAACGGTAAGTATTACTCTCTCAACGCTTGTTGATAACATTTTTGTTGATAAATCGCCAATTACATTAAGCAAGATATCTGGTTACAAGGACCATCCACTTTTTCTTGATACTGTATATACCATTCAAAATAAGAAGATTGGATATATAGTGTACAATTTTTTTACGAATGACTCTGGTGATAAATCCATGCAGTACGATTTAGCATTGAATAATGCTTTCGGACGCTTTAAGTCGGAAAATATTAATGAACTAATTGTTGATTTTAGATACAATAGTGGTGGAGCAATGTCGTCGGCAATTAACTTTTCGAGTATGATGGTGCCAAATTTGGTTTCCAATAAAGTGTTTTCGTACACCGAATACAATAATAATTATACCGAATATTTTAATAGTGATGCGTACAAAAAGAAATATAGCGACAATCCATTTGTCGATAATTTTGCAACAACTATTGACTTACCAGCACCCAAAACCGATAAATTTCCCATTCAAAATATTGGAAACAATTTACAACGTATATTTTTTCTAACAGGTAGTAATACAGCCTCAGCGAGTGAAATGGTAATTAATGGATTGATGCCTTTTCTGCCATGTGTTTTGATTGGCGACACTACTGTTGGTAAAAATGTTGGTTCTGTATTGATAAATGATGAAAAGAATGTAAAAAACCAATGGGCCATACTGCCTATTGTACTTAAATATTTCAACAAAGATAAAAAGAGTGAATTTACTTATGGATTTACCCCGAATAGTTTAGTAAAAGATGATTATTCACACCAATTGGGCGATACACGCGAAGCATTATTAGCAAAAGCAATTAATCAAATTACTGGAATTCAAAATTCACCAAGCTACAAAACTAAGATTTACAACTCTTTACAGCATTCGGCTATCAATTTTAATCGCAGACATAATGATTTGATAGTGAACAATAAACCATATCTAAATCGTATTTTTCAATTAAAAAAATAAAAGAAATGAGAAAGATATTTTGCTTTGTGACAATTTTGATTCTGACGTTATTTGCTTCAAGTACTTATGCTCAAAGTCCACTGACGGATACAAATGATAAGAAAAAACCTTTTTTAATTGACGATGTACATACCGAAAGTTTGTTGAAAGCCAAA
>CAZEEN010000239.1:0-4407 GCA_964511115.1 uncultured Paludibacter sp.
TCGTTTAACTACGCCTATACCGAAACGAACCAAAACAGCGCCGAGGTGGAACGCAATTTAGTAAAACAGGAACGTGGTGGATTAAACTATAATTTTTCGTTTAACCCCGAACCAGTTGAACCATTTAAAAAGATAAAAGCGCTGAGTAAACCGGCATTTAAGTTGATTTCCGAATTCAATTTCAACTATTTACCATCGTCGATAAGTTATACAAACGATATGAATCGTCAGTTTTCGCAGGTTAAATTGCGGGACCTTACGGGACTATCGGCAGTTAGTAATTTTGATTTGAACTTTAGTAAAGACTTTATGTGGAATCGTAATTTCTCGATTAATTACGATATGACAAAAGCCTTGCGATTCAGTTTGCAAACTGCCACCAATGCCAATATAGATGAAGGCTACTTTACGCCCGAAATTGGAAAAGAACATTACGAACAATGGCGCGACACGGTTTGGCAGAGCATCAAAAAATTAGGTAATCCGTACGCTTACCAACAAGTATTTACGGCTTCGTGGAATGTGCCTATCAACAAAATTCCATTGTTGGATTGGGTTACTGCCAATGGAACTTACAACTCCACTTACAGTTGGAATCGCTCCGCTCCTATTATGAGCGGCACCACAAAAACCGAGATTGGAAATATTGCAACGAGTATGGGTTCATGGTCGGCCGATGGGCAATTTAATTTTGAAACCTTGTACAACAAATCGAAATACCTGAAAGAGGTAAATCGCAAGTTTAGCATGCAGCAAAATAACCAACAAAAATTCCAACCCAAAACCTACAACGAATTTGTAAAACTCGAAAAAGGGAAGAAAGATACCATCGAACACCGATTGAATAGCGAAAAGGTGGAATACCTATTTGTTGGTAAAAACGGGAAACCGGTGCAAGTGGCTGTAAAACAAATCAATGCAACTTCGATAGAAATAAGTCCGAAACTCGATGCCGATAGTGTGAAAATAACGGCTACCACGCTTGACCCTAACGATTTACCATTGGCTCGCAAAGTCGTTGATGCAGGTGTGCGCCTGATAATGTCGGCTCGCAGAGTTTCTATCACCTACCGTCAATCGTCGAATATGACATTGCCCGGATTCCTGCCAAAACCAGGATTCCTCGGACAGGACAAAAGTATCGACGGTGTGTATGCGCCGGGTTATGCGTTTACATTTGGTTTATTTGATGAAAGTGCAATTAATAATCAAACAATAACAAATGCACTTGACAAAAACTGGCTTTTTGGTAGCGATTCAATCGTAAATCCGGCAATTATAGCGAACACCTCCGATTTGGATTTGAAAGCAACGCTGGAACCTATTCCTGGTTTGAAAATTGACTTAAATGCCAAACGTTATACAGCAGACAACACCACCATTCAGTATATGTTCGATGGTATGCCAAGCACATTTAGCGGCAGCTATAACATTACGCAAGTGGCTATTGCTACAGCATTTAAACCCATTGGAGGCGCCGATGTAAACTACGATTCGGAAGTTTTCCGCACTTTCCTTGCCAATCGAAGCGTTATTGCCGACCGACTAAGAGCGAAATACAACGGACGAAATTATCCAACGACGGGATTTTTCGATGGGTTACAAGATGTGAAAGGAAAACCTTTTAATCCATCAATAGGTAACTTCAACGAAAATTCATCGGATGTGTTAATTCCTGCATTTCTGGCCGCCTATACCGGACGTGACATTACCAAATCGAGTACCGATTTGTTCCCAAACATTGCGGCTATTTTGCCCAACTGGCGCATGAGCTACGATGGACTTTCGCGCATACCGTGGGTCAAAGATAATTTCAGAAGTATCAGTCTGACACATGCTTACACTTGTCGTTACAGCATTGGTAATTATACGTCGTACTCTACGTGGGTGGCTTTGGATGGCGAGGATAATGCGTTGGGATATGTACGCGATGTACAATCGAACAATCCGATACCTTCGTCGCCTTACGATATTTCGTCGGTGTCGCTCACCGAGCAATTTAGTCCGCTTGTTGGTATAAATGCTGCACTAAAAAACAGTATGACAGCTAAACTCGAATACCGCAAACAGCGCAATTTGGCGCTTAACCTATCGAGTACACAAATGGTAGAAGCTAATTCGGATGAGTTTGTTATTGGTTTTGGATATTTGCTCAAAGATTTTGATGTGATATTAAAACTGAAAAACAACGACCAGTCGAAAATTAAAAACGATTTGAAATTTAGTGCCGACCTTTCTTACAAGGATATTAAAACCCTGTTGCGCAAAATAGACGAAAACCTAACACAAGCATCGAACGGAAACAAAATGTTCTCGCTCAAAATACTTGCCGACTACGTATTTAGTTCCAAAGTAAATATTCAGGTATTCTTCGACCGCCAAATGACAACACCTTTAATATCAACCACATTCCCTGTATCGTCGACCAACTTTGGCGTAAGCTTTAAGTTTATGCTGACGAGGTAAAAAAAAACACCCCGCAACAAAGCAATTTTGATTTGCTTTGTTGCAGGGTGAAAATTCAACCTCAAAAAAACTAATTTGCTAAACTAAACCTAAATCCTGTTTAAACGAACTTTGAAAGCTGTTTAATGTTTCGCTTGGACCAACAGGTGTAGATGATTCTAATGCGTGGTGCTATGTATTTTTTCTTTTCCAAAATATTTCTTATCTTTGTAACCTCCGTAACAGTTGCGGTCGTAACTAAATACTCAGAGTATGAAATTTTACAACAGAACAAGTGAACTAGCTGAACTTCAACGGATCCAGAAATTATCATTTGAAGATCACTCCCGTTTAACTGTTATCACCGGCAGAAGACGTATTGGAAAAACCAGTCTTGTATTAAAGGCCATTGAAGGTAAGCCATTGGTTTATCTTTTTGTGGGACGTAAAAACGAAGCAGCTGTTTGTGCCGAATTTACATCTATTATTGCTCAGTCGCTGAATTGCTATGTGCCCGATGAAATAAAAACTTTTCGTTCATTGTTTCATTTTCTCATGGAAAAGGCTGAAAATATGTCCTTTAATTTGATAATCGACGAGTTTCAGGAATTCTACACTATAAATGCTTCCATCTATAGCGATATGCAAAACATCTGGGACCAATACAAGAATAAAACACGAATGCATCTGGTGGTATGCGGTTCGGTATATTCATTGATGCAACGGATATTTCAGCATTCTAAAGAGCCCTTATTCGGAAGAGCTGACAATATTATTAAACTTGCAGCATTCGATTTGACTACGCTCAAAGAAATTATGAGCGACTTTAACCCCCATTATACAAACGATGATTTGTTGGCTTTATATACTTTTACTGGTGGAGTACCCAAATATGTAGAGCTGTTTTGCGAAAATGTGAATTTAACTGTCGATGATATGATTAATTTTATGGTACGTCAGAATTCTGTTTTTACGGATGAAGGGAAAAACCTGCTTATTGAGGAGTTTGGTAAAAACTTTGCTACTTATTTCTCCATACTAAGTGCCATCTCGGGTGGAATAAACACACAACCAAGTATTGAGGCAGCATTGGGCGATAAAAATATTGGAGGTCAAATCAAACGTCTAATTGAGGACTATAATATTATTGTTAGGCAACGACCGTTATTGGCAAAAGAAGGCTCACAGGCTGTTAGATACGAAATCCAGGATAATTACCTCCGATTCTGGTTCAATTATTTTGACAGACATCGCTCTTTAATTGAAATTAAAAACTTTGAAGGTTTAAAAACAATTATCAAAAACGATTATTCAACTTATACGGGTAAAATACTAGAAGCCTATTTTAAACAACAATTTGCAGAGAGTTTACAATTCAGAGCAATTGGTTCGTGGTGGGAACCCAAAGGCAATCAGAATGAAATTGATATTGTGGCACTTAGCTTAGAAAAAAACAAAGCTATTGTAGTAGAAGTTAAACGCAACAGAAAAAACTTCAAAGAAGAACAATTCTTATCCAAAGTAGAACAGCTAAAAAACAAAGTGCTTCCAAATTATAGTATCGAAACGATGTGTCTATCACTTGAAGATATGTAAAAGTGTAGAAAATTTTGGTAACTATCATTAAGTTATAGGATACAATACTTAATCCTGAATTGGGTTTGCTTTTTTGTAAACCTATTTCAGGACATTACAAATAAAACAATGCCCGAAAATTCATTGCTGAATCTCGGGCATTCTTTCAAAACCTTAAAAAACTTATTGTTAAACTAAACTTATTTCCTGTTTAAACGGACTTTGAATGTTGTTTAAAGTTTCGCTTGGGCCAGCAGGTAGACTCGATTCTAAAGCGAGTGAAATTTCGTTATCGAGTGGAATCCACTCAATGCGAGGTTTGATATATTTTTTCTTTGTTTCCATGGTATTTATTTTGTTTCGTGTTTCACGTTTCACGTTTTGTGT
>CAZEEN010000240.1:0-4339 GCA_964511115.1 uncultured Paludibacter sp.
AAAACCAATGTACTGTGACCGCTCTGCCTATTTTCAAAAAGCTATAAAAGCCACTGCAAGACATTTCAAAATTAATCGAACTTGCTGTGGCTTTTTTTGCTTTTTGGGCGATTATTTTCATGCAATACAACTATTTAAATATCAACTAGTAGATTTTTAAATAATTGGATTCGAATCTCTACCTATTTTTAATTGATAATTGAGGTCGCAATCAATATGATTATCGAATATTTAAATTTTGTGAATGCGATATGAAATGAGTTTTTATAGTAAATTAAAAAAAATTTATATCACTTTTCGAATATTTTAAAAAAAAATTACCGAATATTTTGTTATTTCAAAAAAATGTCATTCCTTTGCACATAATAATACTTATAAGTAGTATATAAAAATGATACTTTCAAATACATCGGAATATGCTTTACGAATTTTGGCTTTTATGTCGAAAAACGAAGATGAATTGTATTCAGCTAAGTATTTGGTTGAT
Source organism: uncultured Paludibacter sp. (assembly GCA_964511115.1). Taxonomy (GTDB): domain Bacteria; phylum Bacteroidota; class Bacteroidia; order Bacteroidales; family Paludibacteraceae; genus Paludibacter. Next base: position 488 of record CAZEEN010000240.1, read on the forward strand.
ACACTCCAAATTTCCGATAAATATCTGCGCCGGTTAATGACTGATTTATCAAAGGCAGGTTTTATTTATAGTAAACAAGGGCGCGATGGCGGTTATCGTTTTGCAAAAAGCACCAATGATATTTTTTTAGGTCAAATAATTGATGCCGTGGAAGGTATTGATAAATATACAAGCTGTGTACTTGGTTTTGATAAATGCAGCGATGAAAATCCGTGTGCCATGCATGCAACCTGGATTAGCGTACGCGACGAATTTGTAAAAGTGTTCGCAAGCAACACACTTAAGAGCTTGGATATGAGCAAGATTTACAAACTGTAATTTTTTTAAACATATATACTACATATAAGTATTATATATATTGCAAATGCTATATTGATATAATTAATAATTTAAATTTTTAAAAATCAAAATGTTATGAAACAATCGTTAATTGACAAATTCATGAGCAAAAAAGGCTTAACCGCCGGCTTTTGGATTATTGCGCTTTTCATGGTATCTATTCTTATTTACTACACTGCAAATTTGCAGAAAGAGGTGCCGCCAATTCCTAAAACAGTATCATCGGTGAGTGGCGAGAAACTCTACACCTACGAAGATATTGTACAGGGCAAAGGCTATTTTCAGGAGTTTGACCTTCAGGATTGGGGTAGTTTGTTGGGCATGGGCGCTTACATTGGACCCGATTTTACTACGGAAATGTTGCATTACAGAACCGAGTTTTTGTACGACTTTTACGGTCAGGAAATGTACAAGAAAAACAACGCACAGTTATCAGATATTGAGCGTGGTGCTGTAAAAGAACGTGTAAAACAAGACGTAAAACAGCAAACAAAACTATTGGAAAATGGTACTGTTTACACCGATGCATCAGCGGAAGCTTATCATCGCAATGTAGCGTATATTACCAAAATGTTGGTTGAAGGTGATCCGGAACGTGCTTTTGTAGGTGGAATTATCCGCCCCGATGAAGCAGTGAAGATTGCTGCATTTTTCGATTGGTCGCAGTTAGTGGCTTCCTCACTTCGCCCCGGAACTACCCGTTCATGGTCGAACGATTGGCCTAATGTACCTCAATTGGATCAAGGTGTGAGCTTCAATTCGCACGTGGTTTCTCTTTGGGAATTCCTGATTCTTTGGACATTGACTATTGTTGTTATTTTCTTGTCGTACGAATATTTGTTTAAAAAAGAAGCGGGTGATAAGCTTGAACCTGCATTGAAAATTACCAAACTATTCCCATCGCAAGTAAAATTACTGAAATACATTCCTATTGTAGCGGCATTATTTGTGGTACAATTAATTATTGGCGGGTATCTCTCCCATTTGTATACCGAACCAAAAGGCGATTTTATTTTCGCTCAAAGCATTCTGCCTTTCAACGTATTACGTTCAATTCACACGCAACTTGCCATTTTGTGGGTAGCTGTTGGCTGGCTTGTTGGAGGTTTGCTCATTGCACCTTGGGTGGCAAACAAAGACCATAAATACCCGTGGTTGGTAGATGTGCTTTGGGGAGCTTTGCTGGTTGTGGCAGTTGGTTCGATGATTGGATTATACATGGGAGCAACAGGTCAATTACGCGAAAACTGGTTTTGGTTGGGCAACGAAGGTCGCGAGTTAATAAACTTGGGACGAGTTTGGGACATTGGATTGCTTGTTGGACTGGTATTTTGGTTCTTGTTGGTGGTATCACTTATTCGCAAGTCGGCTACCAATAATCCGCTGGTGAGTACCATTATTTGGTCGGCTTTTGCTATTGCCACGCTTTATATTGCAGGCATGATGCCAATTCATAAAATTATTCCTAATTTTACTATCGACGATTATTATCGTTGGTGGGTAATCCACTTGTGGGTAGAGTTAACATTTGAGCTTTTTGCTGCCGGAGTTATAGCGTTCTTCACGGTATCGTTGGGACTTATATCTCAAAAAATAGCCGTAAAAACCATGATGTTCGAGTTGTTCCTTATCATGATGAGTGGAACATTGGGCATTGGTCATCACTTGTGGTGGCAAGGTTTGGACGAGTATTGGATTGCTATTGGTGGTATATTCTCGGCACTCGAACCACTTCCATTGGCATTGTTGATTATCGAAGCCATGAAAAACCAAAAGGAAAAAGTGCATTCGAGCGAAGGTTTCGAGTTTGGCACCGTGTTTATGTGGTTGGCTGGCTCGGCTATCCTTAACTGGATTGGAGCCGGATTCTTCGGAATGGTTATCAACACACCTACTATCAGCTACTACTCACACGGAACATATCTTATTATGCCCCACGGACATATTGCTTTGTTAGGCGCATTTGGATACATTTCAATTGGCTTTATTTATATGGCAGCTCGTACTAATTCGTTGGCAAAAGGGCTAGTTTGGAATAATAAACTCAGCAATTGGGCTTTTGGAATCCTTACTGCTGGAGCGTTGTTGTATGCTATCCCAACTTTTGTTATTGGAATGGAACAAACCCGCATTGCGCACGATTTAGGATATTTCTATGCCCGAATTAGAAGTGCGGTAGAACCAATGAAGTTTTGGATGTGGTTGAGAATAGTTCCAGACAGTATGATGCTTATTGGAGGAGTACTAGTTTTCTTAGATTTAATTCTGAAAACATATTTTGCAAAAAAAATAAATTAAAAAATACTGCGGGAAAATTGGAACAGTTTTCCCGCAGCTATTTTCAACAACAAGTAATAACGAACAATAAAATGAAAACGATTAATTATAACGAAATGGCAACAACAAACAATCCACACGGTGTAGATGCCCGAAAATTGCATGCAAACGATGATGTGCAAGTAGTTCATATCCACTTAAAACCAGGCGAAAGTTTAAAGAAACATACTACTGCTGTGAACGTATTTTTCTATGTATTGGAAGGCGAGGGAGTTATTGAAATTGGCGACGAAAAGCAAACTGCAACCAAGGATTGGCTTATTGATAGCCCCAAAAACATTCCACATTGCTTGTACAACGAAAGTAATGCCGACTTTAGAGTATTGGTTGTGAAAACACCATCGCCTACTGCCGAACAAAATAGAAATGCCATTCAAAACATGCAAAACAAATAAATTATAAACAAATGAAAGCTATAGAGATATTAGTAAAAGAACACGATAGCATCCTGAAAATGATTTATGTAACGCAACATTTACTGGCCGATAAGTCAACTGTGAACATCGACCACGTGGAGCAAATAATTGATTTTGTAAAAAACTTTGCCGACAAATACCATCATTTAAAAGAAGAAGATGTATTGTTTATGGAACTGGAAAAGCACGGAATGCCGCGCGAAGGTGGACCAGTTGGCGTAATGCTTTTGGAGCACGACGAAGGTAGAAATTATATAAAACTGGCATCGAAAGCTGTGGCCGAATATAAACAAGGCAATAGTGCCGCATTGACTGAAATAGAATCAAATCTGTTGAATTTCTGCACATTGCTTACAAATCACATTGCTAAAGAAAATAATATTTTATACCCAATGGCCGAAAGAATGCTTCCTGGAAGTGTTTTGGATATAATGTCGCAGGATTTTGAAGAAGCCAATTTAGCAACAACCAACAACGAGTATCACGATAAATACCTGAAAATGGTGGACGAATTGAGCAGTATATATTTGAATTAATACATTCAATTATAGGATTGGTAAAACAAAAGTATGTATAAATTTTTCAGAAAGACCCACAAATGGGTAGGGTTGATGATTGCTTTGTTGATTATTTTATTTTCGATTTCCGGGATTATTCTCAATCACAGGGAACTTTTATCTTCGGTTGATGTCAATCGGAATATACTTCCGGAGGCTTTTCAGTACAACAATTGGAACAATGCTGCTGTACGTGCCACTGT
>CAZEEN010000241.1:0-4336 GCA_964511115.1 uncultured Paludibacter sp.
GTTATTCCTACAATTTTCTTTGCATATACAGGCGAATCCCTCGACTTGAAAGCACCGCTTAAAAAAGCCTTGGCTGCTGTAAATGATGCGGCAGTTGCAGTTTGTCAGTTATTTGATCCTAATGTAAAAAAAGTACGTGCATTCCTAGGTTGGGAGCAAGAATATTTTTTAGTTGACGAAGGTTTATATGCTACTCGTCCTGACTTAACATTAACTGGTCGTACTTTACTTGGTCACGAATCAGCAAAAAACCAACAGTTGGAAGACCACTATTTTGGTGCAGTTCCTAGTCGTGTGGCTGCTTACATGAAAGATATTGAATTTGAAGCGTATAAATATGGTATCCCTGCTAAAACTCGTCACAACGAGGTTGCACCTAACCAATTTGAGCTTGCTCCTATTTATGGCGAATGTAACTTGGCCGTTGACCAAAACTTACAAATGATGTCGATCATGAAAAAAGTGGCTCGTCGTCATGGATTCCGTGTATTGTTGCACGAAAAACCTTTTGCAGGCGTTAATGGCTCTGGTAAACACAATAACTGGTCGTTAGGTACCGATACTGGCGTTGTATTATATGCTCCAGGAAAAACAGCTGAAGAAAACTTGCAATTTATTACATTCATCACTACTACATTGATGGCTGTACATAAACACAATGCCTTGTTGAAAGCATCGATTATGACTGCTCAAAACGCTCACCGTTTGGGTGCAAACGAAGCTCCTCCTGCAATTATCTCAGCTTTCTTAGGTACTCAGTTATCTGCCGTTTTAGACAAGTTAGAAAACAGCACCAGCGAAGAAGCCATTGTTATTAGCGACAAAAAAATATTGAATTTGAATGTTCCTCATATCCCTGAGGTATTCCTTGATAACACAGACCGTAACCGTACTTCAGCATTTGCATTTACCGGAAATCGTTTTGAGTTCCGTGCTGTAGGCTCGTCGGCTAACTGTTCGTCGGCGATGACAGTATTAAACACAGCTGTAGCAGCTCAATTAATTGAGTTCAAAGCAGAAGTTGATGCTAAAATGGCAGCAGGTTTAACCAAAGAAAAAGCTATTTTCGATGTAATCAAATCGTATATCAAAGCTTCAAAAGCAATTCGTTTCGATGGTAATGGTTATAGCGAAGAGTGGAAAGTAGAAGCAGCAAAACGTGGTTTGGATTGCGAAACAAGTGTTCCTGAAATTATCAAAGCATACACAAGCCCTTCAAGTATTGAATTATTTACGAAACTAGGTGTTTTATCAGAAAAAGAGCTTGAATCGCGTAACGAAGTGAAATGGGAAACTTATGTAAAATGGATTCAGATTGAAGCGCGTATTCTTGGCGATTTAACGTTGAACCATATTATTCCAGTTTGTACTCGCTACCAAAGCTTATTGCTTGATAATGTTTACAAAATTAAAGCTACATTCCCTGCCGATAAAGCTGAAACATTAAGCAAATTGAACAGCCAGTTAATTACTGAAATTAGCGAACGTATTTCTACAATTAAAAATGCAGTTGATGATATGGTTGACACTCGTCGTCAGGTAAATAAATTGGAGCATGAATACGAAAAAGCAGTAGCTTACCACGATAAAGTACTTCCATATTTCGATATTATTCGTTACAATGTTGACAAATTAGAATTAATTGTTGACGACGAAATGTGGACATTACCTAAATATCGCGAATTGCTTTTCATTCGATAATTCACTCATTTACTGAGATTTATTATTAAAAACTATAAACTAGTGGGAGGCTTTCTTTTAAGCACTCCCACTATTTACGAAACAATAAAACTAAAATTTTCCGTCTATCAGGTTTCGGTAGAAGCTAATTAAACAATTGAACGATTTATGACTTCAACCTCATTAAAAATTGACGAATATGAGCAGCGTTCGCTGTACTCATTTCAAAACGAACACGATGCTTGTGGAGTAGGACTTGTACTAAACCTTTTTGGCGAAAAATCGCACGAGATTGTTGAAAAAGGATTACAGGTTCTCGAAAACATGGAACACCGCGGTGCCGAAAGCGCTGACAATAAAACCGGTGATGGTGCAGGTATTCTTATACAAATTCCACACGAATTTATTTTACTTCAGGGAATTCCTGTTCCTGCTAAAGGCAGATACGGTACAGGTCTTGTTTTTATACCAAAAGATGTAAAAAAAGCCGAATATTGCATTGATTTAATAAAAGAGTACGTTCAAAAAGAGGAACTTAACCTCCTTGCCATTCGCGAAGTTCCTGTAGATTCAGATTGCTTGGGCGAGATTTCGGCTTCGAACGAACCGAATGTTATTCAGATTTTTGTAACAGGATGCAATACGCAACAAGAACTTGAACTGAAATTATTCGTTCTGCGCAAAAAAATTGAAAAAGCAATTATTGGTACCGCGATTGCGCGTGAGCGCGGTTTTTATATTGTGAGCTTATCTTCCAAACAAATGGTTTACAAAGGTATGCTAACACCCATGCAATTGCGTGAGTATTTTACCGATTTGCAAAATGAGCATTTAACGAGTGGAATTGCATTGGTTCACTCACGTTTTAGTACAAATACTTTCCCAACTTGGGATTTGGCACAGCCTTTCCGCATGTTAGGTCATAATGGTGAGATTAATACGATTCGTGGTAACCGTCAGTGGATGGAAAGTCGCGAGAGTGTGCTCACATCCGAACAACTTGGTAATCTCAACGAATTATATCCAATATGTCAACCAAAAATGAGCGACAGTGCATCGTTGGATAATGCGCTCGAATTTTTGGTAATGTCTGGTAAAAGTTTGCCACACGCCATGGCCATGTTAGTGCCCGAAAGTTATAACAAGCGGAATCCAATTTCAGATAATTTACGAGCATTTTACGAATATCATAGCACCTTTATGGAGCCTTGGGATGGTCCTGCAACCTTACTTTTCAGTGACGGTCGCTATGCCGGTGGTATGCTCGACCGAAATGGTTTACGTCCGGCACGCTACCTCATTACACATGATAATTTAATGGTTGTGGCATCCGAAACAGGAACGATTGAGTTTGCCCCCGAACGCATCAAAGAGAATGGTCGTTTGAAACCGGGTAAAATGTTGATGGTTGATACCGAACTCGGAAAAGTTTTTTACGATACTGAATTGAAAGAAGGCTTAGCAAAAGCATTTCCATATCGCGAATGGTTAAATCAGAATTGTGTTAATATCGATGATATTTCGTCGGGACGTAATGTGAAGAATGATTTAGCAAACTATCAAACTTTGTTGCATGCTTTTGGTTACTCAAAAGAAGATATGGAACGTTTGATTATTCCAATGGCAAATGATGGTTACGAGCCTACTTCGTCGATGGGAAATGATACTGTCCTTTCGGTGTTTTCAGATAAACCACAACGCTTGTTTAACTATTTCCGCCAGCAGTTTGCTCAGGTAACCAATCCGCCAATTGACCCAATTCGCGAAGAGCTGGTTATGTCGCTCACAGGTTTTATTGGTTCTATCAACCAAAACCTTTTAGAAGCTGCCAACGAAATATGTAAAATGGTGAAACTGAAAAGTCCGGTTTTAACAAATACGCATTTCGATATCTTGATGAATTTGAAATACAAAGGATTCTCAACTATTTCACTTCCAATGCTTTTTGACCCTAAAAAAGGGCGCGAAGGAATGGAAAAAGCGATTGAAGAGCTTTGTATTTCAGTCGAAAAAGCAGTAGACGAGGGTAAAAACTATATTGTATTGAGTGACCGAGGTGTGAGTGCCGACAAAGCACCAATTCCTTCGTTGTTAGCTGTTTCAGCCGTGCATTTGTATCTGCTCGAAAAACGCAAGCGAATGCAGATTGATATTGTAGTGGAATCGGCTGAGCCACGCGAAGTAATGCATTTTGCGTTGTTGTTCGGATTCGGAGCCAATGCCGTAAATCCATATATGGTTTTTGCAATTATCAACGACAAAATTAAGTCGGGAGAAATAAGCATGGACTTCGATACAGCCACAAAACATTATATCAAAGCTGTAAACAAAGGATTATTGAAAGTGCTTTCGAAAATGGGTAATTCAACTTTACGCAGTTATCGCGGAGCACATATTTTCGAGTCAATAGGTGTTTCATCCAAATTATTATCCAAATATTTCAAAGGCATTGCATCTTCGATTGAAGGAATCGATATCGACGATTTAGCAAATGAAGTATTGGCGCCTTTCAATCGTGCGTTTTATCCTGCTGAAGGCGACGATTTATCAACACTCGAAAACCTTGGACATTATGCTTACCGCATTAATGGCGAAGATCATGCTTGGAATCCGGAAACAATTGCCCGCTTGCAAATTGCAACTAAAACAGGTAGTT
>CAZEEN010000242.1:0-951 GCA_964511115.1 uncultured Paludibacter sp.
AACGGTGTACTATGCCCTGTGCGCCAAAGCCGGTTTCACCGCTGAACTGATGCAACTGGCCCGCGAGGAGCCGGGGTTGTATCTGTTCACGCTGGAGTGAGCCGTTGGGGCTGACGCCGGCACATTATTTACAAGGCCGGCCCGACCGTCACCCGCAGAATTTGATTGCCCCCGGCGGGCAGGTGGAACGGCTCGCTGACGCCCCCCTCGCCCCCGCCCGGCCCTTGTGTCACCCGCCAGCGGAATGGCCCGGTGCCAAAATCTTTAGCCGCCACCCACCAGTGACTATTGGCCGCCGGCCCCTGCCAGCCGGCCACATCCTGCCAGCCCCCGGCGCTGTCCTGCCATTGGACCACCGCCCAAGCTCCGGCTGGTGCACCTGAGGCAACCAACTCAATGTAGGCTCCCGCCGGTTCACTGCGGGAGGATTGGTGCCGGTCGGCGGGAACCGGGGTGGGCGTCTCGCGCGGCGGCAGGGGGTTATCGGCCTGCGCCGGAGCGGTCAGGCTCATCCCTATCCCCATTGTCAAAACAGTCAGCATCAACCAGAACAGCGTTTGCTTGGCTTTCATTTTTCCTGCACTCCTGAGAATAAACGAATTTACGAATCTGCGAATTTACGAATGGACAGGTTTGCGCCGCCCCCTGAGCCTGCCGAAGGGGGAGGTTTTTATGGGACACGGATGGAGCGGATTGGACGGATTTTTAATGTTTTTATCCGCTCGATCCGTCCGATCCGTGTCCCATTCACCGCCATCAGGTTGCGCCCTCTGGCCGTAAGCTATCGTTTCGGCAGGCCCTTCAGCGATGTTTCAACACTGGCCCGCCCGGTCAGCGAGTCCCCCCCGGCTGCCGCCGTCGAGTCCACCGGCCCGCGCAGGTTGTTGGTTTCATTGATTTCTAACACCCCGCCGTAGGTGGTCAGCAGATTGACCGAATCCACCAGGCCAT
>CAZEEN010000242.1:961-3553 GCA_964511115.1 uncultured Paludibacter sp.
AGGGTACCCATCACCCCCAACGCCACCACCATCAACAACAGCCAAAAAAACGTTTGATTGGATTTGGTGCTCATTACGTTCTCCTGAAAATAGCTTTACCGGAGGCCAAAAGCATTGCTTTTGGCCTCCGGTTTGTTTTCCACTGATGCCTACCGATTTGGCAGCCCCGCTGCGGACAGCGCATCCGCCGCCGCACCCAGCGGGCCGGCCACTTCCGCCGTCGAGGCCACCGGCCCGGCCAGGTTGTTGGTTTCATCGATTTCCAGCACCCCGCCGTAATTGGTCGCCTGGTTCACCGAGTCCACATAGCCGTACACCTGCGCCCCGGCCGGGAAGCTGGCGCTGCTGCGCCCGGCGTCGTAGTAAGCCCCGCCCACAGTCAGGGTCAATTCTTCGTCTGGAGCGAGGGTTTGCGTCACCCCCCACACCGCCCCCGCCGGGGCAATCATCGGCCAGGTTTTATTGAGGCCGGGCGTCTCGGTGGGGTTAAAGTAGACATCCACCCAGAAGGCATCCACCACCGGGGCGTTCCCGGCGTTGCGGATGACCACTTCCGGGCCGCCGCTGCCGGCGCTCAGGCTGTCGATGACCAAATCCGGGCCGGACGTAAAACCGCGCAATATCAGCGGCAGATAGACAGGCGGCACGTCGTTATCCCGGTTGGTGACCGTTACCGCCGCAGTAGCGACGACGGCGTAGGCCGGGTCGGCCGTGCTGCCGTTGACTGTCAAATCCACGGTGTAACTGGCATCTCCGGCCGGGTTGTCGCCGTCGTCCTGGCCGGTCACGGTGATGGTTTGCGCCCGGCCCCAGGTGAGCGGGGTAAAGGTCAACTGGGTGGGGCTGGCCGCGCCGGCGGCAGGATTGCTGCTGGTCACGTCGATGACCACATTGCCGGTGGGCCGGCTGCCCAGCCGCACCGTAAAGGTGAACACCCTGCCATCTTCACCGGTTTGGCCGCTGTCCGGGACGATGATAAAGCCGGTGATGTCGTCGTCGGTTACGGTGACGCTCAGGGCCTCGTATTCGGCGGCGGGGCTGGTTGGGCTGCCGGTGGTCACGGCGCAGCTCCGCTCCGGCTGATTGTCGATCTCGTCATCAAGCGCCGTCACGGTGACGGTCACGCCACTGTCCCAGGCGGCAAAGGGAATGGTCACGCTGGCGGGGACGACCGCGCAGGTGGAGGTCAGGGGGACGGTCACGGCGGCGCTGCCGGTGGGCAAAGTAGCCAGGCTGAGGGTGAAGACGGCCGTCCCGGCCGGTTCGGCCACGGTCAGGTTGAGCGGGCTGACCTGCACGCCCGGTATATCGTCATCATTGACGGTGACAGCCACGTTGGCCGGGTTTTGGCCGTTATAGTCGGGGTCGGCGCTGGCGGCGGCGTTGGTGACCACATCGCAGCTTTGCGCCCCGTCGGCCGCCGCGTCATCGAGCGCGGTCACGGTGACGGTGACGCCGGTTTGCCAGTTGGCTGCATCCAACGCCGCCGAACTGCGGGAGAGGGTACATTCCGACAGGTCGGAGACCATCATGGTGACGGTGACGGCGGACGTTGGCTGGCTGCCCAGAGTGATGGTGAACACGCCGGTGGTGTCCGGCTCGCTGACGGTCAGGCTGGTTGGGCTAAGGGCGATGTTGGCCGTGTCGTTGTCCAGAATGAGCACATCCGCCGGACTGCCGCTGACCGTGCTTGTGCCGCCTCCACCGGTGCCGGTGGCGCTGCTCAGGGTCAGGGTGATGACTTCGTTGTTCTCGTCCACATAGTCGCCCACCACGTCCAGGGCGATGATTTCCTGGGTAACGCCGGCCGTAAAGGTGAGCGTTCCCGGCGCGGGGGTGACATTGTTGTAGTCTGTGCCATTGGTAGCCGTCCCGCTCAGGCCGAAGTTCACCGTGCTGCTGCGGGTGATGTCGCCGGTCCGGGTCACGGTAAAGGCGGTGGTCTGCACCCCACCGTTGCCCTCGGTCACGTCCCCTGGGGCGGCCAGCGTGTAACGGATGTCGTTATCGCTGATGGCAACGGTGACGCTGTTACCGGGGGTGAACGGGGCGCTGTTGTAGCCGCCGCCGCTGACGCTGTGGCTGATGGTGTCACTGTGGTCGCCTTCAACCACGGTATCATCCACCGCCCGCACGGTCACGGTTTGCGGGGTCAGGGCGGTGGCGTCGGCGGCAAAGGTCAGAGAAGTAATGGCTTGCAGTTGAGCGCCGGGGGTAAAGGCTATCGTCACGGTGGCGGTCGGAATGGTTCTGAGCCGGACGGTGTAGGTGTCATTCGGGCCGCCTTCGTCCACACTGGCGCTGCTTTTGGCGAGAATCACGCCCGGCACATCGTCATCGTTGACGGTCACGCTCACATCGGCCACGCTGCGCCCGTTGTAATCGGTGTCGCTGCTGGTCGCGTCGGTCTGCACCGTACACGGCTGCGCCCCGTCCGATATGGCGTCGTCCACGGCAGTGACGGTGACGCCGACGCCGGTTTGCCAGTTGGCGGCGTTCAGCACCACCGAGGCCGGAACCGTACACTCGGTGGTGTCGGTGCTGGTCAGGGTGACGGTGACAACCGCCGTCGGTTGGCTGGTCAGGCTGATG
>CAZEEN010000242.1:3563-4318 GCA_964511115.1 uncultured Paludibacter sp.
CACGCCGGTGGTGTCCGGTTCGCTGACGGTCAGGCTGGTTGGGCTAACGGCGATGTTGGCCGTGTCATCATCCAGAATTTGCAGTGCGGCCTGGCTCTGGCTGCCTGTCTGGGCGTTGCTGAGGCTGGTCACGGTCAGGGTCAGGCTTTCGGTGGGTTCAACCAAGAAATCCTGGCTGATGGTCACGGTCACGGTTTGGGCGGCGGTGCTGCCGGCCGGGAAGGTGACGGTAAGCGGGTCGCCGGGGTAATCCACCCCGCCGCCGCTGGCGGTGTTAGCGGTGAAGCTGACCTGTACCCGCGACTCGCCGTCAAGCTGGCCGGTGCGGGTCAGGCTGACGGTGGGGCCGGCGGCGCTGCCGTCTTCGTTGATTTGATACACGGCCTGCGTAAATTGCACGGTCGGAACGGCGCCGGCGCCGGCAATGGCAAAGCTGTAGGGGTTTTCGTCGCTGTCATCGTTGGCGATGATGACGGTGGCCGCCCGCGTGCCGGTGAGGGTGGGGTCAAAGCGCACGGTGAAGGTCGTCGTTAAATTGGGGCCAACCGGGGTGACGGGTTGAGTCGTTACGCCGAAATCGCCCGCCGCCGGGCCGGTGAGGGAGATCAGCGGCGAGCCGGTCAGGGTCAGCGTGTACCCGCCGCTGTTGCTGATGGTAAAGGTACGGGTGATTTGCCCGCCGCTCACCGCCGCATCGCCAAAGTCGGTGTGGTCGGCGGTGGCGGGGGTGGTATCGCCATCGGTAATGGTGACGC
>CAZEEN010000243.1:0-4314 GCA_964511115.1 uncultured Paludibacter sp.
TAGCCGCGCCAGACTTAGGATCTGGTGCCGAGAGGCGTGGGGGTTCGAGTCCCTTCAGCCGCACAAACGTTCGTAAATTATTGAAAGAAAGGCAGATACCTCGGTATCTGCCTTTCTCGTTAAATTAAATCGAAACAGGTCAATTTTTTTTATGATATTTACTAGCTAAAAAAATCACAAAACTCAGTTGAGTGATATTGGTTTCTTTAATTTTCACCTTACTTAGCAACTCTTTCGAGCCATTTCACCATTGCCAACATAACAAGCATTGACGCAACGCAAACAGCAACAAATACCGTCCATGTAATTGATATTGAGATGTTTTCATACATCATTGCACCCAGAAATAACGAAAAATTACCTACAGCTGTAGCAGTCAACCAACCGCCCTGCATTAGTCCTTGCATGTGTGAAGGCGCTACTTTCGACACAAACGAAAGTCCTAAAGGTGAAATAAATAATTCGGCAACTGTGAGAATAAAATACACTGCAAAAAGCAACCAAGGCGTTACACGTACAGCATCTGGCAATCCTCCTTGCGCAACAGTATCTTGAAATAATGGTAAACCTATAGAACCAATAGCCATAATAACAAAAGCCGAAGCAGCAATTCCCATGCCTATGGCAATCTTTTTAGGGGTCGAAGGCTCTTTTCCTTTTTTTGCCATTGCTCCAAAAATTGCAATAACTAATGGAGTAAGAAACACCACTAGAAATGGATTAATGGATTGGAAAATTTCAACAGAATTGAAGATACCTCCCAAATGGGTGTAATCTTTGGCAAACATAGTAAGTGTGAGACCGTTTTGGTGGAAAGAGAACCAAAAGAAAATCACAATACCAAATACTGCTAAAAGAGCATAAATACGTTGTTTAATTTCTGTGGCATCTTGTCTGATTTCTTCTTTTGATAATTTAGAAGCTGTAGTCGTTTTTGATTTTGGATTAGGCAGAATACGTTTTGTAAATAAAAAGATTGCTAAGGAAATTGCCATTGCAACCACTGCAGTTAAAAACGCATAATGAAATCCAGTATTAAATGCATCGAGATAGCTTACCGAAAATGCCGACAAATCGGCAGGAGCTACACCATTCGAAACTTGGATTGCCAATTCAGAAAAGCGTCCGCTGATTACCTCTTCCGACATCTTACCATCTAAATAACTGTGGCAAAGTCCTGGTAAATCCGAATTATAAGAATAGCCTTGCATGGCTACAAATGTATTACGAACCCAAGTTGCTAAAAATGGAGCAAACATAGCACCAATATTGATAAACATGTAAAAAATTTGAAACCCTGAGTCACGCTTGCTGCGATACTCATCGTTGTCGTACATTTGTCCTACAAGCGCCTGTAAATTACCTTTGAAAAGCCCGTTACCAAATGCAATAACCAACAAAGCTGCTAATGCAATATACTTTGTGGTAATAAGTGCCGGCATTGCTAAAAACAAATATCCTGCCGACATAATAACGAGTCCGGCAATAATAGTCCCCTTGTAATTTTGCAATTTATCGGCAATAGTTCCACCTACCAATGCTAAAATATAAATTGCTCCATAAAAAATGGAATACAAACCTCCGGCTTCGGTACCTGAGATATTAAACTTAGACATTAAAAACAATGTCAGAATGGCCATCATGGTGTAGAACCCAAAACGTTCGCCCATATTAGCTAAAGCAGCCGACAAAAGGCCTTTAGGATGATTTTTAAACATAACTTATACGTTTTTTTGTTGTTAATAATTTTTGTGCGACAAATATAGGTAAAAATGCTTAGATAATTAATAATTATACAAGATTTGATTCGTTATTAATCCATAATTCCGTCAACAATAGCGGGAGGTTGAGTGTTATTATTTTTGTAATCGGTGATAAATATGTATTTTTGAACTCAAAATATAAATATATGAAGAAACTAAATTTAATAATTACATTGCTGCTACTATCGGTGGTTTCCTATTCGCAAATTCACGAACCTGTAAAATGGAGCTACGAATTAAAAAACACTGGTATAAACAGCGCCAACATTATTTTAAAAGCCACCATCGATAAAGGTTGGCACTTATACGGCATGGACATTCCCGAGAATGGCCCTATACCTACAAAAATTGTTTTCGAAGATCTAATCGGCGCAAAAGCCGAAGGAAAAGTACAGTCGACCTCTAAACCAAAAGAAGTTTACGACCCAAATTTCGACATGAAACTTAGCTGGTACGCCAACGAAGCTGTTTTTATACAAAAAATCAGTTTTGCCGATGCTGCCAAGGTGCGTGTAAAGGGTTATATTCAATTCATGGTTTGTAACGACGAAAGTTGCCTACCACCTACCAAAGAGCAGTTCGACTTGGGAGACAAAACACTCACAAGCACAAGTAATGCCAATAAAGTCGAAAACACTGAAACAGCAATCGACACAACACAAACATCTACAGTTACTTCAACTACGAACAAAACCTCTACAACCGACCTTTGGCAGCCCGTAATTGAAGAGTTACGCAACTTTGGCGCTATAGCAGGCACAACAGCTTCTGCTAATTTATGGTTGATATTTCTGGCAGGTATGATAGGTGGATTTTTGGCATTGTTTACGCCTTGTGTGTGGCCAATCATTCCCATGACGGTTAGTTTTTTCCTAAAACGTTCGGAGGATAAAAAACGCGCCCGAGCCGATGCTTTGTTATATGGCTTATCTATTATACTCATTTATGTGGCTTTGGGCATATTGATTACGTTATTGTTTGGTGCAAGCGCGCTCAACAGTTTAGCAACCAACGCCGTTTTTAATTTGATATTCTTTGGGATGCTCATTGTTTTTGCCATTTCATTTTTTGGAGCTTTCGAAATAATGTTACCCGCTTCATGGACAAACAAAATGGATGCAAAAGCTGATTCAACAGCCGGTTACCTCAGCATTTTGTTTATGGCATTTACATTGGCATTGGTATCGTTTTCGTGTACAGGCCCAATTATCGGTACGCTTTTAGTCGAAGTGTCGAGCACAGGCTCATTGCTAGCTCCTGCCATTGGTATGCTTGGTTTTGCTGTAGCATTAGCCATTCCGTTTACCTTCTTTGCCTTTTTCCCTTCGCTACTCAAACAATTGCCCCGCTCGGGTGGCTGGTTGAATACCGTTAAAGTGGTTTTGGCATTTTTGGAACTGGCATTGGCACTTAAATTCCTTTCGGTAGCCGATTTGGCTTATGGATGGCGTATTCTGGACCGCGAAGTGTTCGTTTCGCTTTGGATAGTTATTTTCACATTACTCGGATTTTATTTGCTCGGAAAAATTCGCTTTCCGCATGATAGCGAATCAAAGCATAGTTCGGTAACAGGCACATTCCTAGCCATCATCTCGCTTTCGTTTGCAGTGTATATGATTCCGGGGCTATGGGGCGCACCACTAAAAGCGATAAGCGCATTTACACCACCACTTACCACGCAAGACTTTAACCTGTACGACAACGAAGTACACGCCAAGTTTACCGATTACGAATCGGGAATGAAGTATGCCGAAGAAAAAGGGCTGCCGGTTGTAGTCGACTTTACAGGCTATGGCTGTGTTAATTGCCGCAAAATGGAAGCTTCGGTTTGGACTGATAGCCGTGTAAAAAGCAAATTGGAAAATGACTTTGTGTTGATTTCACTTTTTGTTGATGACAAAACAAATCTAAAAACACCATTTGAAGTTACTGAGAATGGCAAAACGCGTACAATAGAAACCATTGGTGATAAATGGAGCTACTTGCAACGGGTTAAGTTTGGGGCCAATGCGCAGCCGTATTATGTTATTCTGAACGAAAAAGGATTGCCATTGACGAAAGCATATAGCTTTGATGAAAGTCCGGATAACTTCCTGAAATGGTTATCAAGCATTGAATAAATAGAACTTCACTAAGATAAAAAAGCTTATCGGAACAAATCTGATAAGCTTTTTTAATTAATAAATGTACTCCGTTTTTTATATATTAGCATCCATTTGTAAATTGAGAAAACAGAAGCCAACAAGAGTAGAATTCCTAATTCGTTGCCAATTGGTAATGGATCGCCAGTTGGTTCGCCTCCCGGATCTACGGGATCTCCTGAAGGTGGTGGATCATCTTCATCACCTTTTTGCATCACTCCACCATCGGCGAGTGTTGTTGTATTAAAAAGACTTCCGCCTAAACTTCCACCACCCGAAAAGGAATTCGAAACTTCATTTGATGATCTGCGTCCTCCGCCACCAGCTGCCATCATTCCTGCACCCGATGAACCTCCAGCACTTCCACCACTACTTGAAATGGTTTTGTTTGGTAAGGCTAATCCACCACC